>QHXW01000413.1 GCA_003223115.1 Acidobacteriota bacterium | reverse complement strand
GCCTATAAGCAGAAGGACGACCTGGCAAACGCCAAGGTGCACCTGCGACTCGCCACCGAACTCGATCCGCGGATCGCCGAAGCGCATTACACACTCGGCGTGGTCCACTGGCAGGACGGTGAGTTCGCCGATGCCATCCGCGAATTGCGGGCTGCTGCCGCCGTGAATCCTCAGTACGCCGACGCGCACTATCTGCTTGGCACCGTGCTCAAGCAAAGCGGCAAGCCCGATGAGGCCATTGACTCGCTGAAAGAAGCCATACGCCTCAACCCTGCCACACCTGGTCCGTTCACTTTGCTGGGCCAGATCCTGCGCGCCAAAGGCGACACGGCCGGTAGCCGGCAGGCGTTCGCCGAGGCCGCCCACATTAAGAAGCACAAGGAAAGCGAACAGAAAATCTCGTTTGATCGCGCAGTGATGCAAAGTGTCGGGCCCGCCACCGGGATCAGGGTGGAAGCCAAGCCATGAGCGGTACGCGACGCGGGTTCATCCGCTCTCTGTGCCGTTCGGTTCTTGTTTTTTCTTTCGATCAGATCGTGGGACGGCTGCGCGCCGTGGAGTCGCCCGTAGGCGTGAAGTTCCTCAATGTTGCCCGTGAAGCCGGCCTTCGCGCGAAGACAGTCTTCGGCGGCGAACATCGAAACCGGTACCTGCTCGAAACCACCGGCTGCGGCATTGCGTTCTTCGATTTCGATCACGACGGCTGGCTCGATATCTTCCTGGTCAACGGGACGCGCTTCGAGGCGAAGTTCGACGTGGGCTCCGCGCCCACCAATCGTCTGTTCAAGAACAACCGCGATGGCACTTTCTCAGACGTGACGGCGAAGTCCGGCCTGGTGCGCACGGGCTGGGGCCAGGGGTGCTGCGTAGGCGACTATAACAGCGACGGCAGCGACGATCTGTTCGTCAGCTACTGGGGAGAGTGCGCGCTCTACCGCAACAACGGCGATGGCACTTTCACCGATGTCGCGAGGCAAGCGGGCGTCACGACCGGCGGCGGAAAACTCCCGCGCTGGAATACCGGCTGCGCCTTTGTTGATTACGACCGCGACGGCAATCTCGACCTGTTTATCGCCAACTACATCGATTTCGACGTCAAAACGGTGCCCACGCCCGAAGGCGGGACCTGTTTATATAAGGGATTGAAAGTCGCGTGCGGCCCGCCCGGTCTCAATGGCGGCAAGAATATTCTGTTTCGCAACAACGGCGACGGCACCTTCTCCGATGTTTCGAAGAAGGCGGGCATCCTCAATACCAAAGGCACTTACGGTCTGGGCGTGCTGGTTGCCGATTTCGACGATGACGGCTGGCCCGACATCTATGTTGCTAACGACTCGAGTTCATCAGCGCTCTACACGAACAACTACGACGGGACATTCACCGAAATCGGCATCGAAGCCGGCGTGGCTTACGGCGCGGACGGCAAATCGCAGGCCGGCATGGGCGTCTCCGCGGCCGACTACGATGGCGACGGGCGCCTCGACATCGTTAAGACCAACTTCGCCGGTGATACTTCCAGTCTGTATCACAATCTCGGCAACAACACCTTCGAGGACACCACGTTTCAGGCGGGCCTGGGCCGCAACACACGTTTTCTCGGCTGGGGCGCGGCTTTTCTCGATTTCGATAATGATGGCTGGCCCGATGTCCTGCTGTGTAATGGCCATGTGTATCCGGAGATCGGCAACACGGGAACGGACGCGGGCTGTCGCCAGAGCAAGGTCCTCTACCGCAACCTGGGCAACGGGCGCTTCCGCGATGTCTCGCTCGACGCCGGTCCAGGAATTCTCGAGGAGGTTGCCGGACGCGGTCTGGCGATTGGCGATTTCGATAACGACGGCGATCTCGATGTCGCGGTGAACTGCGTCAACGATTTTCCGCAATTGCTGCGCTGCGACAGCTCGCTCCGCAACCACTGGCTGAAGGTGAAGTGCGTGGGCACCAGGTCAAATCGCTCCGCGATCGGCACGCGCGTCTACTGCATCACCGCGGATGGCCGCCGTCGGATGGATGAAGTGCGCAGCGGAGGCAGTTACTTCTCACAGAGCGACCTGCGGCTTCACTTCGGCCTGGGTCAGTCCGAGAAAGCCAGCCTCGAGATTCATTGGCCCAGCGGATTAGTGGAAAAGATAGAAATCGTCGCGGCCAATCAGATCCTGCGCGTGGTGGAGGGTGAGGGCGCGCCTTAGACGTTGCAGGACGTGCAGTAGCAGGACGTGCTACGGGCAGCGCATTCTCCCTGTCGGGCATTCCCATCGTCCATCGCCGGCGGTTGCGCTAGCTATAGCTAGACATGCTCGCGAAATATTGAAAACGAACCCATTTCTGTTTTATAATTATTCATTGAAGTGAATATTTAATCACATGCGCCACCTTGTCGGAATTGTCGGTTATCGGGGCTACAGCGGCGCCGAACTGGTCTCCATTCTGCGGGCGCACCCGCACGTGCGGCCGGTTTTGATGGAGCATCGCGCGGCCGGTGACGGTGGGGGCGATTCTGGCATTCGCGCGGGCGGCGCCAAGGCGCTTCATGAGATTCCAGCGACGCCCGATGCCGTCCGGGCCGAGAAAATCGAGATCGTGTGCTTGGCTACCCCGGCCGAAGTTTCTATACAGCTTGCTCCGCAGATGCTTGACGCCGGCGCGCGAGTGATCGATTTGAGCGGGGCATTCCGGTTGCAGTCGGCAGAAGAATACGCGCGCTGGTACGGGGAGCCGCACACGCACCCCGAATTGCTGCCTGAAGCGGTGTATGGCCTGCCGGAATTCTGCCGCGACCGGATCGCGCGGGCGCGCCTTCTAGCCAACCCGGGTTGCTATCCCACCGCGGCAAATCTGGCGCTGCAGCCGTTGACCGAAGCAAGCATCATCGATCGCACCGCAGGTGTTGTGTGCGACGCGAAATCCGGGGTGAGCGGCGCCGGGCGCAAGCCCTCGCTCAAGACCAGTTTCTGTGAGGTCACCGAAAATTTTTCGACTTACTCCATCCTGAACCACCGGCACGTGCCTGAGGTGTTGATGGTTTCGGGCCTGGAAGAAGCCGAGCTGAGTTTCACGGCGCAGTTGCTTCCCGTTCATCGCGGGATCCTGGAAACCATTTATTTCCGCGCCGCCAAAGCGGCCACGGCCGAGGATCTAGTTTCGATCTACGAAAAACGTTACAAGGGTGAGCCTTTTATCCGGATTTACGAGGCCGGGCGCGCGCCGGATCTCAAAGGCGTGGAGCACACCAATTTCTGCGATATCGGGCTCACTTTCGACGTCGCAACCGGACGCGCCGTAGTGGTGAGCGTCATCGACAACCTGGTCAAAGGCGCCGCGGGCCAGGCGGTACAAAATATGAATCTCATGCTGGGGCTGAACGAGACCGAGAGCCTGCTGTGAGGATCCTGATCAAACTCGGCGGCACCCTGCTGGACACGGCTGAACTGCGCCAAAGTCTGGCAGGCCAGATCGCGGCCCAAGCCCGGCATGGCGTCGAGATCACGGTGGTGCACGGCGGCGGCAAGCGCATGACCAGGTTCTTGGCCGAGCGCGGGATCGAGAGCCGTTTCGTCAACGGTCTGCGGGTAACGACGCCCGAAATCCTAGACGCCGCCCTGAACGTGCTGGCGGGAAGCGTCAATCAGGAACTAGTGGCGTCATTGATTGCGGTGGGCGCCCGCGCCGTAGGGCTTTCGGGGATCGATGGAAACCTGGTTGAAGCGCAGCAGTTGAACGCGGAGCTGGGTCTGGTGGGACGGGTGGTGCGCGCGAATCCCGAACTGCTCGGTGTCCTGGTTGGGAATGGATTCGTCCCGGTGGTTGCGTGTATTGCCGGTGACGGGCGCGGTCAAATCTACAACATTAATGCCGATCAGATGGCGGCTGCTTGCGCCTGTGGCTGGCATGCGGACCGGCTGATCTTTCTGACGGATATTGCGGGAGTCCTGGATGGCGCCGGCCGTGTGCAAGCGGTTCTTACACGCGAGCAGAGTACCGGGCTCATCGCGTCCGGCGTCGCGACAGCGGGCATGCAAACCAAGCTCAACGCCGCGTGCGCCGCCATGGATGAGGGAGTGGAGCAAGTTTCGATTGTTCCGGGCGCTGCGCCGTACGTGCTGGAGCGTGTACTTCGAGATGAACCGCTCGGCACTCGCATCGCTCGCACAGCAGAAAGGGCCACGGCTCATGATTAGCAGCTTGACCTCGGATGCGCTCTCTGAGAAGGACTCCGCTCTCATTTCGGTCGAAATTCGTAAAGCCGCCATGCGGGACATCGCGCCGCTGCTGGCATTAATTAATGAATATGCCTCCAGGGGCATCATGCTCCCCAGAACCGAATTTGAAATATCTGAAAATATCCGCGATTTCTCCGTGGCAATTTCAGACGGAAAATTGGTGGGCTGCGGCGCGCTGCATTTCTACTCGCCATCCATCGGCGAGGTTCGCTCTCTGGCTGTGGAAGCAAGCGTCAAAACGCATGGCGTGGGCCGACGAATGGTCGAGTGGCTGATGGCTGAAGCCCGCGCATATGCGCTCGACGCGGTCTTCGCTTTTACTTATGTCCCCGCGTTTTTCCATAAGATGGGTTTCGAGGAAACGGAGCGCGGCATTCTTCCGCTCAAGGCCTGGAAGGACTGTCTGCGTTGCCCCAAGTTTCACTGTTGCGATGAAATTGCCATGGTGTGTGAGTTAGAGCCTGGCAGATGGGCGGGCACTTCCCCCCAAACGTGGGGACAGAGTAACCCCAATTGCGAGGGTGACGGTGACCTCGTGAGCCTGCCCATTGTGCAGCGTGGACGGCCCTCATTGTAGTTTTCGTGCGGCCAATACCCTAGGAACCGCCGGTTCCTCAAAATAAAACCCGTCTTCCCTGAGAATTCTGCACCGAGTTTGAACTAGCTCCCTGTATAATCGTGGCCAATTTGCAAATAGCGGGACTGAAAATGTCCGCGGCCCAGGCAAGGAGCGTGGGGAATGAAACGCTGGGCCATGGCGGCCTACTGGGATAAACGGGCGCCCCCGGCGCGTTGGATCGCAGACATACTGGTAGCTTTGCAGGAACCTCGGCCCGATGCGGCTACGCTAGCGCCTGTTTGCAATAATCAAAACACTTCTTCACTTCCACGGTGGTGTCGCTGCCTTGGTACTCGTATTCGATATTGGCAGGGATCTTGTACTTATTTTTCTCGAGCAACTGCAGCACTTCCTTGATGGGGGTATCGCCCTGGCCGAAGGGCATGTTGGGACCGTCATCCTTCTTGCGGTCTTTGATGTGCAGTGTCACAATGCGCGCGTGATGCTTCTGGATGAATGCTACCGGGTCACCGCCGGCCGCGGTGAAGTGGCCGATATCCAGGTTGACATTGATATAAGGCGAGCGGCCCGCCATGGCTTTTTCAAAGCTCCCGGCCGATGAGAATTCGTTCGGATCTTTGGTATTCGAGTGACCGTGGAATCCAACCCGGATCTTGTATTGCTTCGCCTCACGATCGACGCGATCGACCACCGAAAGCGTCGACGATGCCGTTATGTTCTTCACTCCGAGCGCCTTGGTGATCTCGAAGCCGCGCTTGATTTCGTCATCGGTGAAATCATCGCGGAAGCTGTAGTTGTACGCGTAAAGTTGGATTCCGGCGGCGTCGAATTTCCGCCGAACATTGCGGATTTCATCGAGCGGAACCGTCAGACGCCATTTGCGCATGTCTTCGCGGGACGCGTGCGGCCCGACGTGGCCCTCGAACAATTCACATTCGCCCAGCCGGATTTCTTGCATCCCTTTGATGCATTCATCCAGGGAACGGTCACGAAAGCTGTAAGATTGCGCGCCGATCTGCACGCCATGCACCTTCGAATTCACGCGCCGCGCAAAGGCGGCAGAGGCTGGGAGCGCGGCCAGCGCCAGTTTAGAAAATTCCCGTCTTGAAAACATACGTCGAAGTGTACCTCAGCAGGCAGGTGGAACGCAGCGCCAGCCGGCAGGCCCCCATTGCCGCGCCAGCGTGCACGGCGTTAACCTGAAGCCATGGCGACAGGCACGCTCGTGTCCCTGGAAGAATATTTGTCCACCAGCTATCGGCCGGATTGCGACTACGTGGACGGCGTCGTCCTGGAGCGAAACTTGGGAGAAAAAGACCATAGCAAATTACAGGGCGCGTTGCTCGGTTATCTGTACAGGAGACGAAAAGAGTGGGGCATACACGTCTTTCCGGAACAACAAGTACAGGTCGGACGTACTCGATTTCGGGTGCCGGATCTATGCATCGTCGCGGGCGCCGAACCAGACGAGCAGATATTCACGAGGGCCGCCGTTCATCTGCATCGAAGTTCTATCGAAAGACGACACCATGACTCAGATGCAGGAACGTATCGATGACTATCTCAACTTCGGCGTTGCGCACGTATGGTTAATCGATCCTCGCACGCGCCGCGCTTATGACTTCACCGGCGAAGGCATGCGAGAAGCCAGGACGGTGTCTTGCGGGCACAGACTCCCGGGATTACAGTTCCACTGGCGGAAATTTTCGACTGAAGAGCTTATGCCGCCCGCCTGGCGCCGGGCGCACCAGCCTGAGGTTCAAGCGCGATTTCGATGACTTCCTCCATGGTGTGCACGTAGTGTATCCGCATGTCGGCGATCTGCTCGGTTTTCAAATCTTCCTTCACATTGACTTCGTTTTCGTGCGGCAGAATCACTTCGAGCACGCCGCTGCGCTTGGCCGCCAACACTTTTTCCTTGATACCGCCTACAGGCAGCACCAGGCCAGTGAGCGTAATCTCGCCGGTCATGGCAAGGTTCGGACGTATGCGGCGTTCGGTGAGCATGGACATGAGCGCGGCAGCCATCGTGATGCCGGCCGACGGTCCATCTTTGGGAATGGCGCCCGCCGGCACGTGCACGTGGATGTCGCTGGTCTTGAACACATCGGGATCAATCGCGTAATTAGTGGCGTTGGCTCGTACCCAGGTCAACGCTGCTTGCACGGATTCCTGCATGACCGAACCAAGTTGACCGGTCATGATCAAGCCTTTGCTGCCGCCCGGCATGCGTCCGGCTTCCACAAAAAGCACGTCGCCGCCAACGGGCGTCCAGGCCAATCCCACCGCGACGCCGGGGCGCCGGGTACGCTCGGCCACTTCCATATCTGGCCGGAATCGCGCTGCTCCCAGAAGGTCCTCCACGCGTTGCGGGGTAATCTCGGCGCTTTCCGTCTTGCCTACGGCAATGGAACGCGCGCGCTTGCGGCACAGGCTGCCGATTTCCCGCTCCAGGTTGCGAACGCCGGCTTCCCGCGTGTAGCGGCGAATGAGAAACCGAACGGCCTCTTCGGAAAAATTGAGGGCGTTTTCATTCTCCAGGCCGTTCTCCTTCATCTGGCGCGGAATCAGGTAGCGAAACGCAATCATCACTTTTTCCTGTTCCGTGTAGCCCTGCAAGTCGATGATTTCCATGCGATCGCGCAGCGCCTCGGGAATGGTATCGAGGACGTTGGCGGTGGTGATGAAGAGCACGTGCGACAAATCGAAGGGAACGTCGAGATAGTTGTCCCGGAAGGTCGAGTTCTGCTCCGGATCCAGCACCTCGAGCAGAGCCGAAGCCGGATCGCCGCGAAAGTCGCGCCCCAACTTGTCCACTTCATCCAGCATGAACACGGGGTCGTTGGTGCCGGCGCGGCGGATGCTCTGAATAATCTGGCCGGGCAGCGCGCCAATGTAGGTGCGCCGATGGCCGCGAATCTCAGCTTCGTCATGCATGCCGCCCATCGATATGCGCGCGAACTTACGGCCTAAAGCGCGGGCGATGGATTTGCCGAGTGAAGTCTTCCCCACGCCTGGAGGCCCTACAAAACAGAGAATAGGGCCTTTCACTACCGGCTTGAGCTGCAGGACGGCAAGAAAGTCGAGGATTCGCTCTTTGACTTTCTCGAGGTCGTAGTGATCTTCATTCAGAATCTTCGCGGCTCGCTGCACGTTGACCGGCTCGGCCGATGCCTTGTTCCACGGTAGACTCACCATCCACTCGATGTAGGTCCGGGCCACGGAATACTCGGGTGACAGGGTCGAGATGCGCCCCAGACGGTTGAGCTCTTTAGTGGCTTCCTCCTTGACGGCTTCCGGCATGCCGGCGGCCTCTAACTTCTCGCGGATCTCATCGATATCGCGGTGCGAATCGTCACCCTCACCCAGTTCTTTCTGAATGGCTTTCATCTGCTCCCGCAGATAGAACTCGCGCTGGGTCTGCGAGAGCTGCCCTTGCACCTGAGATTGAATTTTTGTGCGCAACTCCAGCAGCTCGTTCTCGCGCACCAGATGCTTATGCACGAATGCCAGGCGTGCCCGGGCATCCAACTGTTCCAGCACCTCTTGCCGCTCGGCAGGGCTCAGACCAGGAAGAACTCCCGCAATCAGGTCCGCCAGGCGCCCGAATTCCTGAGTGTTCGTAGCGGTGGTGACCAGTTCATCGGAAAGGTTCGGTGAAGCGGCGACAATCTGCTGGAATGCGCTCAACACGTTGCGTCTGAGCGCTTCCAGTTCCGGCGTGGGTTCTGGTTCTATTTCGGGCAGCCGGTCAATTTGCGCCCGCAGAAACGGTTCGACCGCTGTGTAGCTGCGAACCCGCATGCGTGACACGCCTTCGCAGAACAGCAACAGGCTGTCCTTCATGCGAACCACTTTATGAATCATGGCGACGGTACCCACGTCGTACAGATCGCTGGGCCCGGGAGATTCAACGCGTGGATCGAGCTGTGAAACGACACCGAGCAACCGGTTCTCACCGAGCGCACCAACCAGCGTCATGGAACTGGGCCGTCCGACCTTGATGGGCAACAACGCGTTTGGAAACAGCACCGTGTCACGAACCGTCAGGATCGGCAGTTCCTCGACGAGCGCCGGGGCTTTTTCGAGGTGCCGGCTCTGATCTTCACTTTTTTGTTCGACTTTTTCATCCACCGTCATAACGACCTTATAGATAGAAATGTCCACCCACAGCTATAGATGCCGGCCCCCGTCTCAAGGGTACCAAACCGTTGTTTTTAGTCGCCCCGTGGATAGGATCCGAGGACCCGCAGCAGGTCGGCCAGCTCACCGAGGTGTCTCAGCGCATTCTGCGACGTTGGCTCGTCTACGCGTCCGATAAAATCCAGATAAAACAGGTACTCCCAGGGTTTGCCGCGCAAAGGCCGGGATTCAATCTTGGCGAGATTCAAATCGCGAAGGGAAAAGGCGCTGAGCGATCGAAACAGCGCGCCCGGCACATTCCGCGTGGTAAAAACCACCGAAGTTTTCCACTCCGCGTTCTTGCCCGCCCGTGGCGCCCGCGACCGGTTTTTTCCGGGCCGGTGCAGCAGAAAGAACCTGGTGAAATTCTGGCGATCGTCTTCAATGGACCGGCGAAGGATCTTCGCCCCGTAAATCTCGGCGGCCACCTCGGAGGCGATGGCAGCCGCGTCCGGTGGCCTTTCGCTCATGATCATCTTCACACTTCCCGCCGTGTCATAAAACGGCACCTGCTCCAATTGTCTGTTCTTGGCGAAGAACGACAGACATTGGTTGAGGGCAACAGGGTGTGAATACACACGCCGCAGCTTGGCAAAGGGGACATCCGCGGGCGCAATTAAGTGATGGACGATCCGTATTTTCGTCTCGCCGACGATCGGAAGGTCAAAATGCAACAGATGGTCGTAATTCTCGTGGACCGAGCCGTGCAGCGTGTTTTCGATGGGAATGACCGCGGCATCCGTTTTGCGCTGCTCTAGACTGCGAAACACATCTTCGAAACGCTGGCACGGCACCACGACGACCGCCGGACCCAGCAGCTTGCGGGCGGCTTCTTCGCTGAAGGCCCCACGCTCGCCCTGAAACGCGACCTTCTTTTTCCGGCGTCCGGATCTGGCTTTCATTCCTGAGTGGCGGCTCCTTCCCAGCGGCGGGCTGTACGGCTAGGCACCTCTAACAGGTCGAGGACGCGGTCGACGCTGTGATCCACCAGATCCTCTATGGTCATCGGATGGTGATAGAAGGCAGGAACAGGCGGAGCGATTATCGCACCCATCTCGGCCAAAGCCAGCATCGTTCGGAGATGTCCCAGGTGCAAAGGGGTCTCACGCACGATCAACACCAGTTTGCGGCGCTCCTTGAGTGTCACGTCGGCCGCGCGGATCAGCAGGTTCGAGCTGATGCCATGGGCAATGGCCGACATAGTGTGGATGGAGCAGGGGGCGATCACCATGCCGTCCGTCCGATAGGATCCGCTTGCCAGCCTGGCCGAGATGTCCTCGAGCGAATAGCTGCAATGTGCCAGCGCTTTCAGATCCGCCGCTTTTTTCCCAGTTTCCAGAAATAGCGTCTTTTCTCCGGAACGAGTAAGAATCAGGTGAATTTCGACGTGGGATTGCAGGCGCAATTTTTCGAGCAGACGGAGCCCATAGATGCCTCCGCTTGCGCCAGACACGCCCACAACAATTTTCAAAATTCGCTCCTCGGTGGAAATTATGTTCTGAATTCAGAACAGAAACTCACTCGAATGCTTGCCGCTCGGCCTTTCGCGTCGATATAATTCCACCAGCTGGATGTATGAATGCGGGAACCGCATCGACTTCGGCCGCCCAGACACGGAATCATAGCATGGAAGAAGCTGGACAGAAGCTGAAGCGAGCTCGCGAACGACTCAATTTGAGATACAGGGACGTGGAAGAGGCCAGCAATCAGATCGCCGCCCGCCACAGCAACGACGAGTTCTCGATCGCCCTCAGCCGTCTGGCGGACATCGAAAACAAAGGCACGGTACCCACGATCTACCGGCTTTATGCGCTTTGCGCGATCTATCGTCTCGATTTCAACGAAGTTCTGGACTGGTACGGGGTCAACATGGCGCACCTACCAACTGATGGGGCGGCGGTCGAGATCCAGCGCACGCATCTGATCGGCTTCGGAGCCGACGGTTACGGAGACATGCAGATGCCTTTGGCGCTCGACCCAGGCATCGACTTGCGCCGCACCACTTTTTTGAGCCGCATGATCCAACGATGGGGCAAGCTGCCTGTGAGCCTGCTCAACGGGTTGGATGTGAAAAACTATCGCTACGCTTACATCGGTTCCGAAGACTGGACCATGTACCCGTTACTCCAGCCGGGCTCCCTGATTCTCATCGACGACGCGCATCGCAAAGTGATCAACTCAGGATGGAGCAATGAATTCGAGCGGCCCATCTACTTTTTCGAACATCGCAAGGGGTTTGCCTGCAGTTGGTGCACTTTGAACGAGAGCCAGTTGGTGCTGCAGCCGCACCCGTCCTCGATGTGCTACCCGGAGGTATTCACTTATCCCTCTGAGATTGATGTCGTGGGCCAGGTGATCGGAGTGGCTATGCGTCTGGATCAGGGGAAGCGACGGCGTAGTCGAACCTGAGGAGTTCCAGAACCGTTTCGAGATCAGTATTAAATAAGTTACGTTCCACCTCGCGGGCTGATGCCGGCACGAAATTGCGGTAGGGCGAGAGGCGGATCCAGGTTGCCAGGATGGTCCTCTTATCTTCTTTGAGCTCGTCCAGGTAATCTTCTAGATCATCTTTTTGCTGCTCCAGCGTGAAGCATAGCCATTCGGCAAAAACCTGGTTATGACTCTGTTTTAACGTCTGGTCAGCCTGTTCCGGCCCGAAAATTTGGGCCAGACCGTGGTGCTGGTAGACTCCGGTATTCTGGTCGCGCAAAGAAGCCAGGTAAATGAGGCGCCCGAAGGTGGTGGGAATCTGCGACAGAGTATTCCGCCACAGATCCGCAGCAGCGCTGCGATCGAATTTCATCTCAGCCAGGTGTTGCTCCAAACGACTAGGTTCATTGTACATCAGCATTTGTGTGTGGCTTGTAGATTCTCCTCGCCACGGCGAGTTTAAGAACAAAACTTCAAATCGTGTTCCGCTTCCGTAAAAAAAATGGCGCCGTTCGCAATCAATTAACCTGGGATAGCATTGGCCGGGGTTACTCCCTGTAAACCGAGGCGTTAATTCAATCCCGATTTCCGCTAGGAGCGAGAGCATTCATCCATTTTTGTCGCTCCCGAGAAGCCTCCACAAGAGCTATTTTCGGAGCCGCCGGGGTGCGTCCGTTCCACCCAACCGGCCCACCAAGCAGCTATCCTGTTGCCAGTCCAGGAGGTTGCGCGCAGCAGTAAGAAATTAGGGTATTTAACGATCGACTACTGACGTTCGGCTGACGCCAGTGTAGGTCGGATTGTAGACTAAAATTCGATTGCATTTACCTGAAAACTCGGGTATCCTCAAACCGACGTGGTGGAGCACACTTCAACTATGCATCTAATTCCGCTATCTACGGCTGCAATTTTTGCGGTTCTCATAGTGGCTTTCGTCGCGTTGTTCAAGAAGCTGGCGTCGCGAAAGGCCGTGTCGGGAATCGGGAACGACCTGGAAAGCTTGTTTTCCGTCGAGAGATATAAGCCGATGGATCGGCTGCTGAACCAGGCAGACTTCCAGTTCCTTCAGTCACACCGGGCATACGACCGTCGTTCGGCGCGCCATTTCCGGGCAACCCGCATCGAGATCTTCCGGGGATATGCCCGCTGCCTGGGACGAGACTTCACGCGCGTCACCCGCGCACTCCAGATTCTGATGATTCATGCGTCGGCTGACCGCTCGGCTCTTGCCGGTATGCTGCTCAAACAGCGTGTGCTGTTTAGCGCCAACATGACGGTCCTTGAGTTCAGACTGGTCCTGTGCGGATTCGGTATGAGCGCACCCAGCGTCAATGTCCAGCACCTGGTGGACACCCTGGACGCCATGGGAGCGCAGTTGCGGGCCCTGGCGCTCTCTGCTCAACCCTCGGTCGCCTGACCTTCGATCTCAGCTAGTTTCATGAACGGGCTGCCCCGGCAGCCCGTTTCTCATTTTGGGTCCCTCACTCCAGCCTCTTGAGGAGTTCCTGCGCTTCCCGAAGCCTTGGAAAATCGTTCTCGGCGGCCCGAAACTCGCGCGTGTGCACACGGCGGCGGGAACCGCGATGATCCACTGGGAATCGCAGGTGCAGCATCTCATGAAACAAGACATATTCCAGCGCAAGCCGGGGAGTTTTTGGATTGTCGAAAATACGGCTGATGATAATCGCGTTGTGCGAAGGATCAAAATGCCCCAGCATCGATCGGGATGCCTGGCGGCTCCAGCCCAATTGCGGGCGCCCCATCAGCCCGTCAAAGAAGCGAGCATTCAGCGCGTCGAACAATTCTTCCAGGTCGTGATGTGTTCCCCGGGGAGACGAAATGAATTTGCGCCCCCGGAGCTGGCGCAACAGATGCATTTGCCGGCGCATATCGCGCCGATTGAGATAAAGCCGGTAACGATGCCCGTAAATGCGGGGCACCGGCCGACGGAAAAGTTTTGACAACAGGATGTGGGCCAGCGCCTCCACAACCGGCGCCGGCGCCGCCTGCAGGATGTCGGAAATGCGCACGCGAATCCCGTTTTCGTCCCAGCGGACGAAGCTGTCGGCGTTGGCAAACGGGCAGAATTCCACTTGAACGGCAGGCACTTTGGTCCGCGGCTTCAGTTCCTGGAACACACGGGCGTAAATCTCGTCCGCGGTTTCGAACAGAAGGCTGCTCTGGATGCCTGCAAGTGCGTGAGTTCCCGAAACGTCCTTCGGGTGAACTTGCATTTCTTCCGAATTTAACATATCAAGGTCATTGCGCCTTTTTTGATCGCGAGGACCCGTGCGTAAAGTCAAGATCAGCGCTCTTGGATGTTACACACCCCAGCGCGTCCTGAACAATTTCGATCTCGAAAAGCTTGTCGACACAAATAATCAATGGATTCTCGAGCGCACGGGGATATCCGAGCGACGCATTGCAGATCCCGGTACGGCAACTTCAGATCTCGCCGTGGAGGCGGCCAAACAAGCGTTGGCCCAGCGCAAACTCGCCCCCGAAGATCTGGATGCCATTCTGGTGTGCACCGTCACGCCCGACATGCTGTTTCCGTCCACTGCCTGCCTGGTCCAGAAACGTCTCGGAGCGACCCATGCCTGGGGTTTTGATCTGGTGGCCGCGTGCTCCGGATTTTTGTACGGACTCACAACGGGCGCCCATCTGGTTGGGGCCGGAACCCACGATCGCGTCCTGATTATTGGCGCCGACACGATGAGCCGTATCATCGACTATACCGATCGCGGCACTTGCGTGCTTTTTGGCGACGGCGCCGGAGCCATGGTGCTCGAGCCGCTGGCTGAAAACGACGACCAGCGTCTGGGATTCATCGACTTTCTGGGAGAGATCGACGGCTCGGGCGGCGATTACCTCAAGATGCCTGCCGGCGGCAGCCGTATGCCAGCGACCGCGGAGACTGTACAGAAACGGCTGCACTTCGTACATCAGGATGGGCAGCAGGTCTTTAGATATGCCGTGCGGAAAATGTATGAAGTCTGCCGCGATCTGTTGCAGCGGAATGGCCTGTCCACCAGGGACGTGAGCCTATTGATCCCGCATCAGGCCAATCGACGCATCATTACTGCCACCGCCGAGCGGCTGGGGCTTGATTGCAACCGGGTGGTGATCAACATCGACCGCTTCGGGAATACAACCGCGGGAACCATTCCGTTGGCCACCCGCGATGCGATTGAGGCCCGACGGCTCTCGAAAGGCGACCTGGTACTGTTTGCCGCCGTTGGCGCGGGTTACACCGTAGGAGCCAGTCTCTGGCGTTGGGCGTACTGACCCGGCACCTTGAATCCGCTCACAGATCGTCCAAGCTCAATTTCACGTCCGCATGTTTCCATGCCTCGCGGAAATCGGCTTCCGCCCGCTTCGCCTCAGTTTTATTTCCATCGGCTTTAAGGCATTGCCAGAGCCCGAATACTGAGCGCCCGCTCGCCGGGTGGCGTACCAGGTCTTCCCGAAACACTTTCTCGGCTTCCCGGTAATTGCCCGTTACCATCAGCGCATGCCCCAGCGCTTCGCGGGCTGGAATGAACCAGTCCGGAGGCTCATCGTAAAGCAGCTTATCTTCAATTTCCGCGGCCTGGCGAAAATGTTCCACTGCCGCCTGCGTGCGGACGCGCGCCAGCGCGATACGGCCTTCGAGCAGATGGCTGGCCAGGCTGAGCAGATCCCTTGAGTGGTTAAAACCGAGCATCGTGTCCGCCGAAACCTCCGCTGCGGCCTTCATCAACGCGTCGCGTTCGGCTTCCGCATCGTCGAGTTTGTGCGTGCCAACGGAAGCCATTCCCCGGCTGAAGTGCCACAACGCATGCGTGGACAACTCCGCTTTGTCCGGTTCCGGCAGCTTGAATATGTCGTCCCAACGCCTAAATCGGACCAAAAGCAGCTCCTGGGTGGGAAGGAAAAAAGCCATCATCGGAATCTCCTTCACCAGGGGCGAAGCATTCTTGATGAGTTCCGCAGCAGCTTGGGTTGCATCCGCATAGCGGCCCTCGATGCCGGCGGCTATGGCCAGGAAGTGGAGATTGTGGTTGTAGTACATGGCCGGATACATGCCGGTCACGTTGAATCTGAGAATGTAATTGCGATCCACCTCCGCGGCTTTTTCGTTGCTGCGCATGGCGCCGTCATAGTTGCCCGTACGCATGTAGATGTGAGCCGGCATGTGAACCAGGTGGCCGGCGGCGGGTGCGAGCTGTGCCAGCCGGTCCGCGCTCGCGAGCGCCTGTCCGGGATGGGGCGAGGCTTCGACGGCATGGATGTAGAAATGATTCGCGCCGGTGTGGTGCGGATCGCGCTTCAAAACCGACTGCAGCGTGGCCACAATCTCTTCGGTTCCTTCAGCCGGTTTGCCATCGGCGCTCCAGAGCTGCCAGGGGTGAAGGTCCATGGCGCTTTCGGCGTAGAGCGTAGCGGCATCGAGATCGTCGGGATAGCGCTTCGCCAGCTCGCTCATGGCGTTCTTGTAATTCACGGCGAGTTTCTCTAGGTCCGATTTCGGCTCGCCCGAATAACGTTTCTCGAGTGCGTCGATATAAGCGCGCTCGGGCTCGGTCGCTTGCGCCCCGAGCGAATGGGCTTTGTGAATGGCATCCCAGGCGGTCTTTTCACGCTTGAGATCAGGCTCGGCATCGTTGTAATTCGGCCCAACGGCGAGGGCAATTCCCCAGTAAGCCATAGCGCACTCGGAATCCAAATCCGCGGCGCGCTGGAATGACCGCAGAGCTTCTTCGTGATTGAAGCCATAGATCAGGGCCAAGCCTTGATCGAAGAAGCGCTGGGCTTCCGGATTTTTCGTCGATACCGCGTGGTGAACCTCGCCTAAGCCGGTCATCAGAGTGGCCTGCCGCGCGGATTCAGGCGAGTGGGCGTGCTGTTGGCCAAAAGCCGCCGGAAGAGCCAGCAGCGCCAGTGAGATAAGCACTCGAAAGTTCATCTCAAGATTCTACGCGGACGCCGGCCCAAACGGCACGTTCTGCTGCAGGCCGGAAAGGCTGCGCCGGCACACGGCAAGGTCTCGACCAAGCCAGGCGCGCTCGTAGGCTACGACTCTTTCCTTTTTGCGCGCCGGATCTCGTCCAGCCGTTCGGCGATGCGTTTCTCCAAACCGCGGTCCGTGGGAAAGTAATAACGCTTGCCTGCGAGCGAAGGCGGCAGGCATTCCATATTGGGGATAGCATTCTCGAACCGATGCGCGTGCTGGTAGCCTTGGGCGTAGCCAAACTGTTTCATCAACGGCGTGGGCGCGTTGCGCAGATGCAGGGGAACAGGCTCGGCGATGGTTTGCTGCACATCTTCGTGCACCAGGTCGAGCGCGCGGTATGCAGCGTCGGATTTGGGAGCCATAGCGAGATAGATGGCCGCCTGCGCCAGTGCCAGATCACCTTCCGGGGTGCCGAGAAAATGCACAGCCTGCATGGCCGCGATGGATTGCTCGAGCGCGCGCGGATCAGCCAGGCCGATGTCCTCGATGGCCATGCGCACCAGGCGCCGCGCAACATACAAACGATCCTCGCCGGCCTCGAGCATGCGCGCCAGCCAGTAGAGCACCGCGTCCGCATCACTCGAACGCACGGATTTGTGCAGCGCCGAGATCAAGTTAAAGTGCTCTTCTCCGGATTTGTCGTACAGCAGCACCTTGCGCTGCATGGCGTCTTCGACCGCCTGTTTCGAGAGCTGTTTTGCGGGCGATGCGGCTACCGCGGCTTCGAGCGTGTTGTACGCGGACCGCGCATCTCCGCTGGCCATCACCGCAATCTGTTCGAGCAAGTCATCCGGCGCTTTGATTTCGAGATCGCCCAGGCCGTGCTCTTTATCCGCCAGCGCCCGCCGCAGCAATTCCTTGATCTCCTCCACGGTGAGCGGCCGCAGCGCGTACACCTTTGACCGCGAGAGCAGCGCCGAGATCACTTCGAAGGATGGGTTCTCGGTCGTCGCGCCGATCAGGATGATGTCGCCATGTTCGACATAGGGTAGAAACGCGTCCTGCTGCGCCTTATTGAAGCGGTGGATCTCATCGATGAACACGATGGTGCGGCGTCCGGTTGAGCGCAGCCGCTCGGCGTCCACCATCACGGCCTTGATTTCCTTGATGCCGCTGAGCACGGCGCTGTAGGAAACAAATTCGCAATCCGCCAGGTGCGCGATCAACCGGGCCAGAGTGGTCTTCCCTACCCCGGGCGGACCCCACAGGATAAGCGAGCTCAATTGGTCGCGCTCAATTTGCACCCGCAAGGGCTTGCCCGGCCGGAGAATGTGTTCCTGGCCGACGTATTGTTCGAGCGTGTCCGGACGCATGCGGTCAGCCAGCGGACGGCGCTTGTCAGTACGGCTTCTATCGGGCGGCGAGATGTCAAACAGGCTCACGATTGGACCGACCTTTGGCGCTGCGCTTCGTAGAGAATGATCGAGGCTGCCATGGCTGCGTTTAGCGATTCGACACCCTTGGTGGGGATGCTGAGAGAAATCGCGTTCAAGAAGGACGCTTCGCTGACACCGTGTCCCTCGCTCCCGATAATCACGGCGAATGGATGCGTCAGGTCCGCGTCGCCGAGCGTCTTTACGTGGTTTGCCGATCTCCGGGGCACGCTCGCATAGAGGGCCAGTTCCGGCCGCGTCAGGATCTCGCGGGTCTGCGCGGAATCGATGCCATATACGAACGGCACGCGAAACAGCGATCCCGCCGATGCGCGTAGGGTTTTCGGGTTAAAGGGATTGACCGTGCCTTTCAGAAACAACACGCCCGTCGCGCCGAACGCTTCAGCCGCGCGTACGATTGCCCCGGCATTGCCGGGGTCCTGCACACCGTCCAGAACAACCACCAGGCTGCGGCCTTCGAAGAGGTCGTCGACGTTCCAGGAAGGCAGTGTAACCAGCGCCATGACGCCCTGTGTGGATTCGGTTGCGGCCAGCCCCTCGAACAGCTTGTCGGGAAGCACCACCAGGCGCGTGTCCACAGAATGCCCGAGGCGCGCTTCTACTTCGGACTGTGCCGATTGCGCCGCGATGACGATTTTCACCGCACACCGGCTGCGCAGGGCCTCGTCCAGCAAATGAAAAGATTCCGCGACACACAGGCCTTCCGCCGTCAAGCCGCCCCCCATCACGGCTTTACGCACCGCTTTGAGTAGTGGATTCGCGGGGCTGGAAACAGTTTCGACCTTCGGCATAGCGACGGTTGCGCGCCCGTCCTTTACAATGTTCAGTTCAGAATAGCGCAGATCCTTAAGGCCTCGAATCCGGCGAAAATACAGTAATAGAGCGATGAAACGCGCGCTTGGCACAGTGGCGGTGATGGCGGTAGTCGCTTTTGCGATCGCGGCGGCCTACGTCTCGGCCGAGGTTGCGCGCCAGGCTAAAGTAGACGAAGCCCGCTCTGCCGATGTCATCCTGGTGCTGGGCGCCGCGGAGTATCGCGGCCGGCCGTCGCCGGTATTGCGCGCACGGCTGGACCACGCTCTAGAACTGTACCAGCGAGGCTTGGCTCCGCACATTCTCACCACGGGAGGCGCTGGCGGCGACCCGGTCTACACCGAAGGCGGCGTGGGCCAATTGTATCTGGTGACGCGCGGCGTGCCCTCGGAAGCCATCATCGTGGAGCGTGAAGGCGAAAGCACCGTGTACTCAATCGCGGCGGCAGCCGAAATCATGCGCCGCATGGAGCTGAAGTCCTGCATCGTCGTCAGCGACGGCTACCATATTTTCCGTGTGAAGAAGATGCTCGAGTCACGCGGCATCACGGCTTACGGCTCGCCCTGGTCGACACGATCGGCGGATCACTGGCGCGAGCGATGGCTCTATGTGCGCCAGGCGATCGGATATTTGCTCTGGCGCGTGGGCGTACCGGTATAGCTTCACCGGGCGAACGCGCTGTCCGGCGCCCGCGCGCCGCCCTACCCCGCCAGTTCAACGCCAAATCCATGCTGGCGGCGATGGTGCGGGCTGTCGAATGCCTTGCTGCTCTTGAAGAGTTCGTAGCGTCCATCGGTGGCCACCTCTTTGGTCTGGGCCAGCAGCGCGTTTTTCTCCTCGGCGCTCATGGCTTTGAAATTGCGCGCCAACGCTACGTTTTGCTTGAGTTGATCGAGCGACCTGATGCCCATCACCTGTGCCGTAACCGGCTGGCTCAGGCAGTAACGGTAGCAATCCTCAACCGGGAGTCCGGCTTTGCCGGGCAGCGTGCCCTGCGGATCACCTCCAGCCAAGCCTTTCATGCCGATGACACCGACATTCTTCTCGAGGCACACGGGAATCACCTCGTGCTGAAAACTGCGATACTGCGCGTCCATGATGTTGATGGGCATCTGCGCGGTGTCCCAGTCGTGCGGTTTGGAAAGCATCTTGAGGTGAATCCGAGGATCTTTGTGGCCGGTGAACCCAATGAAACGCACCTTTCCGTCTTTCTGTGCCTCGAGCGCAGCCTTGATACCACCCTTCTCGAAGATCCAGTCCGGATCGTTATCATAGACAAGTTCGTGAAATTGCCATAGGTCCAGATGATCTGTGCGCAGCCGCCGCAGGCTATCTTCCAGACATTTTTTCGATCCTGCGTAATCGCGCTCGCAATTCTTAGTCATGAGGAATACTTTGTGGCGGCGGTTATCCATGGCCAGCGCTTTACCCATGATTTCTTCGGCGTGGCCGTCATGATAATCCCACGCGTTGTCGAAAAAATTGATGCCTTCGTCGATGGCGGCATGCATAATGCGAACGGCTTCGTCCTCGTCCTTGAGCACGCCGATATGCCAGCCGCCTAAAGCCACGATCGAGACACGCTGGCTCGTGCGGCCCAGTACGCGGGTGGGTATCCCGGTAGCCGATGCACTGGAGGTCTGCGCAATGATCTGGTCGGCTAGAGCGGCCACCGAAGCCGCAACTGTTGCCTCTCTCACAAAGTCTCGGCGGGAACTGGGATTTTGCATGGGCTCAAACTCCTCTCGGATTTGTCTTACTCTAAACTCGAACCCCCGGTACCGTCAATTTGCCGGATCCTGCTCACGGGGGGCCGCCGGGCGGAGTCTCATGCAAATGTTATCAAGGAGCCGTCGCTTCAACCGGGGCTGATTTCGCGCTTTCGTTCGCGTTCCTATCGAACGCCGATACGGCGTATCGATACTTCTTTCCCGGTTCGATCTTCCGGTCGCCATAGCTCGGAGCTTCCTGGGTATCCGCCAGGTGCTGGAACTCACCCGATCCTTCGGCCCTGTAGACGCGATAGCCGGCCAGATCTGCTTCGTCATTACGATCCCAGACCAGTTCGATCGAACCCGTGGACGTTACCACGGTCAAACCTCCAGGTACCGCTGGCGCAAAACTGTCCTTCGGCGTGACCTCGATTTCAAGGGATCTTTGGCTCTCAGACCGAACATCACCACTCATGCGGATTCCCCGCACGGAGTAGCGAAAGGTCTTGCCGTATTCGGTGTGAGCGTCTACATGCTCAGGGCGCTCAGTTTCGGCAATCTGAGTGGCTTCTTCCTGGCCCTCAACGCGGCGGTAGACGCGATAGCGCGGCGCCGATCCGTTCCAGGTCACTCGGACGCCTTGAGGAACGTCGGTGGCAGCCAGCGCGGTGGGTTGCTCAAGGGGCGGCCCTACGGTGAGAGTCACCAGATTCGACCAGGCCGACGCTCGTCGCTTAGCCCCGGGCACTCTGACTCCAATCACCACATCACGTCCGATCCACTCCGCCGCGGGAAAGGCGTACTCGACCGCAGATTGATCAGCGGGCACACCGGAAATGACTTTGGCGTCCGCAATCCAGTTGGCGAGACTGAACGGAGCCTGTTGGGCGGGTCCTACGCGCAATTCGATTTCGCCAAATTCTTTGATGGGCAGTCCGTCGGTGGTTTGAGTGGGAAGCGTGAAACGAACGAGAATTTCCGGACCGCGTTCGATCGCGGAAAGGTCCCTGACACCCACAGGAATATTGAGCGCAGGCGGCAGCGGCTCGCCGATATGGCCGCAGCCATAACAGACAAGAGCTAGCGAGGCGGCGAGAACGCGCAGCATCGGTCAGAAGGGAATCCGCTCGCGAAAAAATGAAGGCGGCGCCGGCACGTCCCCTAGGCTAGCACGTCACTTGAATTGCTGTGGCGCGGATTACGGATTTCGCGGGACACAGTAACGGGAAACGACGGCGTCATGGTGAGCGAACGCTCGACGCGATTTCGCCCATCGTGTTTGGCTTGATCGAGCGCTTCGTCTGCTTCGCGAATCACGCAGTCCGCTTCGATACCGCCTGGCGCTGTCGTCGACGCCACACCCAGACTACGGGTGACATCGATTGAGCCCTCCCTGAGTCGAAATGGCTCTGCTGCCAGGGCGAGGCGGATGGGTTTCGGCTCGCGCCACTGCGCCATCGACGTCGCAGCCCGACGGCACCATCAGGAATTCTTCTCCCCGTAGCGGCAAGCGGAGTCATAAGGACGGATGGAGGAGACCATTCGGCGCCCGGCTTCACGTAGCACTGCATCACCGGCCGTATGACCCAGAGTGTCATTGACTTGCTTGAATTGAAATGATCCAGGTCGGCCATGATGACGGAAAGAGTGGATTCGCGCTTGGACCGCTCGATCTCACGCGTCAGGATCTCAAACATCGCGCTGCGGTTCCACATCTCCGTCAACGCATCTCGCGTGGCCTGTAGGGCCTAATGCTTCGCGGGCCGGATGAGTTCCTCTTGCAGATCGAGAATCCGGTGTCCAGCGCGGGGACGGACCCCGAGTTCCTGACTCTTCACGGGTTGGATGAGGTAGTCGTCGGCGCCCGCTTCCATGCCTTCCACCAGTTCCTCTTGGGAATCCTTAGCCGTGAGCAGCAGGATGTAAATGTAAGGCTCCTTGGCTTGAGCCCGAATTTGGCGGCAAATTTCGACCCCATCCATCCCCGGCATCATCCAGTCCAGCAGGGCCAGCCGGGGAGGGTCGTCACCATTCAGAATCTCCCAGGCGTGATTTCCGTCGGCCGCCAGCTCCACTTCGTATTTCCACTTGACCAGCATGCGTTCCAGCACCTGGCGGACGCTCGCCATTGTCTTCAGCAATCAGAGCTCTCAAGCGCGGCGACTCCTCTGTAGAGAAACCTCAGGGGTTCTCCTGAGTCTTATATCGGCAGCCGTGCGAGGAAACTTGAGCGGGTCATTAAACGTTCTAGTGTTTGGGGTCCAGCTCGGCTTTGAGCTGCCGGTAGGCCATCTCTTCGAAATTGAGCTTCAGCCGCTCCCGGCCTTCGCTTTTCGGGTCACGCACGCGCTGGCCGTCGCTTTTGAGGCAACGCCCCAGGAACAGTACGGCTTCGCTATCTTCCGGATTCCGGTCGAGCACCGCTCGAAAGCTCTCCGCCGCCTGCGTGTAATCTCCCTGTTTCCAGAGGGCATATCCGACGTTGAAATGATAATCGGGATCAGTGGCGTCGCCCTCGAGAGCCTTGCGAAAATTCTCGAGAGCGCTGGACGAACGCAGGCGTGACTCCGCGGCGCCCAGATCATTGAGTACTTCGTTCAACGGAACCGCGGTGGCTACGATCTGAAACGCCTTTTCAGCGCCTCCGAAATCGCCGGTATTGTAACGGCACAGTCCCAGCAGGAACATGGCCTCATAATAATGCGAGTCGGTGCGGATGACCTTTTGCAGCCAATCCTGCGCCACGCGGTAGTCTTTTCTGTTCCAAGCCATCTTGCCGAGCTGGAAGTTCGGCTCGGAAAAACGAGGGTCGAGCCGGGCCGCCTGAGTGAACAGGCGATGCTTCTGTTCATCTGAGGAAGCCAGCAGACCGCGAATGTAGTTTTCGACGGCATCCAGCCGGAGCGCAGGACGGTCGCGTCGGAATTCCTGTTCCGACGGAGCGGTCTTGGGCTCGAGCGATTCAAGACACTGCCACGCCAGGTGCGTCTCGAGCGATGCCAGGTCTTCGAGCGCGCCGAGTTCCTTGGATTCCGGGCCCAGGTGACTCCTTTTGAGGTCCAGGATGCGTGCACTGATGCCCAGCGAGTCGCGTGGCGACACAGAAGACTCCGCCGCTCCAGACGCGGGCTGCGCCTGTTCGCGCGAGCCCGTTTCTGACTTGCGGGCCGCAGTCAGACCGTAGGTTCCATAAATCACCTGATCCGCATCCAATGCCTCGCCGAGCTTGATAATGGTGGCATGGGTCAGTACGGCGTTCTGGCGAATCGATAACCGGCGATATCCCTCCACCCGGTCGTCCCGTGACAGCATCAAGACGCCGCGTGACGCCAGAGATTCCCGGATGGTTTCGGCGATACTTTCACCGATCCAATCGATATTTCGCGAATCGGACTGATTGAAGAACGGCAACACCAGAACGGTGTCCGCGCCAACCAGGCCGGTGAAGGCGAAAAAAATCAGAGGAAAAAACGGGAGCCGCGGCACTCTCTTCAGTGTACCAGCGGCTCCCCAGGGGCAAAGACTGTGTAATTACTCGGCAACCACCAGCTTGAGATCGGTGCCGCCCAGATGGATCTCCTGGATGTGATATTTGCCGTCACCGTTGGTGTAGCGCACGTTGGTGGAGTCGTACTTGCTGTTGGCGTGCTCGACCTTCACCTGCGCCTCTCCCGTGTGCTTGCCTTGGCGGATCACGACTTTTTGATCTTTGACTTCGAGGCTATAATTGCCAGGCTTCAACTCCGCGCCTCCGATCAGCGATGGCTCGAACAGCGTAATGGAATAAGTCTTGGCGCTGGCGATAGCAGCCATTCCCAGCGTGGCCAGCGCCAGTAGAATCTTCTTTGTCATGAGTGAACCAACCTCCCTTTTCCTCTCACAAGTGATGCGGGCGTCACGGCACACCTCCGCCGCCCGCGGTAAAACACTAGATGCGCAAATTGATTTGCGCACCATCTTTCATTCCCCGAAGCCCGTCGGCCTTGCTTGTACTCTATCTATATCTACGAGTGAAGATCGAAAACGTTCCGCCCACGACGCAGAATATTTGTAAAAATCTCTTTTATTTGCATGGACTTACATGTTCAAAAACGGGCAGTGTTCAGTGGTGGGAAGCGGGAGAATCGGACCGGAAATGTTCCAGAAATTTGCGTACGCACTCCATCACCGAGCTGCGAGTTGCTTCATGGCCTCCGAAGCCGGAAAACCACTCGACGCCGTGCTCCTGCCGAAACCAGGTCAGCTGGCGCTTAGCGTACTGCCGCGTGTTCCGCTGGGCATAGAAAATGGCTTGTTCTAATGTCAGCTCGCCATGCAGTACCTGGAGTGCCTGATGATATCCGTGTGACTCGAAGGGCTTTTCCGTGGGAGCGAAACCGCGAGCCAGTATGGATTTGACTTCATCCACCAGTCCCGCCTCGAACATTTCACTGGTCCTGCGGTCCAAGCGTTCATACAGAGCTTCGCGATCGGGCGAAAGCCCGATTCTTAGTGCGCGAAAGCCTTCGAGTGCGCTTCTGCCCTGCTGGAACAGTTCGGTCATGGGCCGGCGAGTCGCGAGACACACCTCGAGTGCACGCATTGTCTTGGGAATATCGTTGGGATGGATACGCCGCGCAGCGCCGGGATCCAGGCGGTGGAGCTGACGATGAACCGAGCCCGGCTTTTTTTGTTCCCGCGCACTCAAGCGGTCGCGCAATTCCTGGTCCCGGCCCGGACCGGGAAACAGTCCCTCCATGAGCGCGCGCAAGTAAAAACCCGTGCCTCCCGCCAGAACCGGCACTCGGCCCCGCTCGACAATTTCGGCCAGCACCAGGCGCGACCGCCGACTATATTCGCCGGCGGTAAACACTTCATTCGGTTCCAGAATGTCAATCAAGTGGTGTGGAATGCCGCGCCGGTCCTCGGCTGAAAGCTTGGCTGTGCCGATATTGAAGTAACGGTAAACCTGGAGCGAATCACAATTAACCACCTCGCCGTGAAACTCCGCGGCCACTTGAAGCGCGAGGTCGCTTTTACCCGAGCCTGTGGGTCCCACGATGGCAAGGAGCGGATGTTGCTTCACATTCTTCAGTTTACGAGGCCCAAGGACGATGGCTCCGAGCAGTTTCCCCGATATCGCCGCGACCCGTCCGCGTTATACAATAAAAATGAAGGTTTCGACCCGCCAGGATTAGAGGTAGGCGAAAGAAAGTCATACTCGATGAACCGTTTGGCAAAAACTGTGTTGCTGGCTTTGTGCCTTTTTGTGTTGACATCCGGGTTGGGCCTTGCCCAGCCCACGCCTCCTACCCCGGGCCAGAGCGAACCAGACTCCAAAGCCTCAGAGAAGGCCGCCGCATATTACAACTTTGCCCTGGGTCATCTTTACGCGGACCTGTCGGGAGCCTTCGGTAACCGTAATGACTACGCCACCAAAGCCATCGATTATTATCGCCAGGCGCTGAAATACGATCCCTCTTCCGCTTTCCTCTCCGAAGAGCTAACGGACCTCTACATTCAGGCCGGACGGATCAAGGATGCCGTGGCCGAAGCCGAAGATCGCATCAAACAGGATCCCGATAATCTGGATGCGCGGCGCACCTTAGGCCACATTTATGCGCGCCTCATCGGTGATCCGCAGCAAGGGCGCGTGAATGATGAAATGGTCCGGCACGCCATCGAGCAGTATCAGAAGATCACGGAAAAAGAGCCGAAGGATATCGAGAGCTGGCTGAAGCTCGGAGGCCTCGAGCGGATCAATCATAACTCGGCGGACGCCGAGAAAGCTTATAAGAAGGCGCTCGACCAGGAAGCCAACAACGAAGAGGCGCTGACGGGCCTGGCCATGGTTTATTCTGAGGTGGGCGACACGCCGCATGCCATCGAGATGCTGCGCCTGGTGACCACCAAAGATCCCAATCCACGGACGCTCTCGGCCCTCGCCACTCTGTTTGAGCAGAACCGCGACTATACGAGCGCCGCCGAAGTCTGGCGCCAGGCGCTACGCATGGATCCGGAAAACAGCCGCATCAAGCGGGCCCTGGCTCAGGACGTTCTTTTCACGGACCACTTCGACGACGCCTTGAAGCTGTATAACGAGATCGCGGCGGCGGATCCGCATGACATACAAATCCAGCTCAGGATTTCTGAGATATACCGGCATAATGGCGATTTTGCAAAAGCGCGGGCCGCCTTTGCTAAAGCCAAAGAAGTGGAGCCGGACAATCTCGAGGTGCGCTACGACGAAGTGAACCTGCTGGATGCCGAAGGAAAAACCGATGAGGCGGTAACCGCGCTCCGGAAGGTTCTGGATGACACAGCCAAGAAGAGCTACAACGAATCAGAAAAGAACAGCCGGACCATGCTTTTCGAGCGGCTCGGAATGCTCTACCGCAACGCCGGGCGATATCCGGAGGCCGTGGAGGCATTCCGGCAGTTGGCGCTGGTTGACGCCGCGTCCGGGCCACGATCTTCGGTGGAGGTCATTGAAACCTACCGCATGGCCCGGGAGATACCAAAAGCCCAAGCGGAAGCCGATGCCGCCCTCAAGAAGTTTCCAAACGACCGTATGGTGAAGCTGGCGCATGCCTCGCTGCTCTCCGATCTGGGCAAAACCGACGACGCGGTGGCCGAACTCCGCACGCTGCTGACGGGCGATCATGATCGCGAAACAAATCTCACCATCGCGCAAGTGTACGAAAAGGGGAAGCGGTACTCAGACATGGCCGGGGCCCTGGAAGCGGCTGAAAAATTATCACAGAGCAAACAAGACAAACAGGCCGTAATCTTCATGCGCGGCGCGATGTTAGAGAAGATGAAGAACTTCGAAGCCGCTGAAGCCGAGTTCCGGAAAGTTCTGGCTCTCGAGCCTGATCACGCCGGCGCATTGAATTATCTGGGCTATATGCTGGCTGACCGGCATGAACGGCTGGAGGAAGCGCAGAAGATGATTAGCCGCGCTGTGGAGCTCGATCCCCAGAATGGCGCCTATCTCGACAGCCTGGGTTGGGTTTATTACCAGCAGAATCGTCTGGACCAGGCGGCTGATTATCTGCAGCGCGCCGTTCAGCGTATCTCGAAAGACCCGACGATTCACGACCATCTCGGCGACGTTTATTTCAAGCAGGGAAAGATTCGCGAGGCGGTAGCGCAATGGGAAAATTCGCTGAAGGAAGTGGAGTCGAACTCGCAAGCCGATGTCGAACCGGCTGAACTGGCTAGCATTAACAAGAAACTTGAAGGTGCGCGCGTGCGCATGGCTAAGGAAGCCCTGCTCCAAAAAGAGAAGCAGCGCTGAAACGCGTGCCGCGGCTCGGCGGAAGGGTCCGGCAATTTCAAAACGAGGTGAATATGACTCGCCTCTGGTCGTTCGGTTCCGGTCTGGCGCTAATTGCCGCCGCCATGCTGGCTCAAGATTTCCCGCCTGATATTTTCGACACCCGGCCGCCGGCTCTGGACCCGGCGCATTTTCGTTTGGTTCTCGAAAACGAGCGCGTGCAGGTAATCCGTGTCCGCCTCGGCCCGCACGACAAGTCGACGGTGATGGAGATTCCCGGGCACGTCGCCACCTACATAACAGACCAGCACGTCCGTTTGCTTTTCGCGCACTCGAAACCCAAACAGCGTTCAGTGAAAGCCGGAGAGTCAGT
The DNA here is from genome assembly GCA_003223115.1 of Acidobacteriota bacterium. Taxonomy (GTDB): domain Bacteria; phylum Acidobacteriota; class Terriglobia; order Bryobacterales; family Bryobacteraceae; genus QHXW01. The sequence goes on along the minus strand of QHXW01000413.1, from coordinate 21,409 downwards.
CTGGATCGAGCGCGAAGAATGTGGGATCGAGAACCTCGAGGACAAGCCCGCGGAATGGATACTAGTGATTCCCAAAGAGCCGGAGGACACTCCTTGAAGAGCGGACATGCGGGGTTGCCTGTTCCACGCCGCCCGGAGAGCTGGTGCCCGCGTTGAAGCGCAGGGAATTTCTGGCGGGAATGGGGGCCGGCCTGATTGCGTCCAGCAACTTGACCGTGCCTGTCCAGGGTGTTGCGGCCCCCCTCGAAAAACTCGTTCGCCCGCGCGCACTCAAGCCGGGTGACACAGTCGGGCTCATCACCCCATCCAGCTACGTTTCAGATCCTGACCGACTGATGCTGGCGGAGCGCACTGTGCGCTATTTCGGCCTCGTGCCCAAATTTGGAAAAAACGTACGCAGGCGTGATGGCTACCTCGGCGGCACCATCGAGGAACGTCTCGAAGACCTGCATGCGATGTTTCGCGATCCCCAAGTGAAGGCCGTGTTCGCCATCCGCGGCGGGTATGGCGCGGCGCAATTGCTGGATCGCATCGATTACGACCTGATCCACTCGAATCCGAAAGTTTTCCTAGGCTACAGCGACATTACCTCGCTGCACCTTGCCATTCAAAAGTTCGCGCACATGGTCACTTTTCATGGGCCGATTGTGCTGTCGCGCTTCACGGCGTACACACAGACCTGCTTCCGCCGCGCTCTGTTTGAAACCGAACCCCTGGGACACGTCAGCAATCCGCCGGATAGCGATCCTCTGCGGCCGGCGCATATGCTCCGGACCGTGCACGGCGGCCGGGCGCGCGGGCAATTGATCGGTGGAAACCTCACGCTGATTTCTACCAGCATGGGCACGCCGTTCGAAATCGAAACTCGCGGGCGCGTCGTGTTTCTGGAAGATGTCGAAGAACAGCCCTACAGCATCGACCGCATGCTCACGCAACTGCGCCTGGCCGGCAAACTCGAAAGCGCTGCAGCCCTGATCTTCGGCGAATGTCAGGATTGCCGCCCGCGCGATTTCAAGCCTTCGTACGATTCCACACTGTCGCTGGGCGAAGTCATCGACGAAATCCTCGGCAAGCTGCGGACCCCGGTACTTTCCGGCCTGACGGTGGGACACACCGACGATCAGCTCACGCTGCCGTTGGGGGTGACTGTGGAACTGGATGCGGACAAGGGAGAACTGACTTTCGAGGAAGCCGGTGTGTCCTAGTGGAATTGGCTTTCCAGCCTGTCGGCGCGCATTTTCAGCAAAGTTTCCCGTCCGGCATGTCTCGCGCGTCACACTCGATATAATAGGCTGATCCATGTCGTGGACCTCGCTCCGGGTACCTGCGTCCAGTGCCAATCTCGGCCCAGGCTTCGATGCTTTGGGACTGGCGATCGGAATTTATCTGGAGTGCCGGTTTCGGAAGGCGGACCGGCTGTGCGTGACAGTGGAGGGACGTGACGCCGGCGTTATCTCCACGGGCGACGACAATCTGATCTGGCAGACTGCGCGGGCGGTGGCAGCCGATACGCGCATGACCATTCAGCCGATCGAACTTCACATACATAACGAAATCCCTATCGGTAAAGGGTTGGGGTCGAGTGCCGCCGCGCTTACGGCCGGCGTGGTCATCGCCGACCACATGCTCGATCTTCGCTGGAAGCCGCTGCGCATCCTGGACGAAGCCGCTCGACTGGAAGGGCACCCTGATAACGTCGCAGCTTGCGTGCTGGGCTCCATCGTAGCCAGCGCCATTGATGCCGGTGGCGTCGCACGCACGGTGCGCGTGGAATTGCCGAAGGGCTTCGGGATCGCCGTAGTAGTGCCCGATTTCGTGCTGCCCACCTCCAAAGCACGCTCCGTGCTGCCCGACTGCTACCCTCGCGCCGACGCCATCTTCAACGTGCAGCGGGCGGCCCTGCTCATCGCCGCTCTAGCCACCGGCACTGCTAGTGCGTTCCCGGCTGCCCTCGACGACCGGTTTCATCAGCCTTACCGAGCTCCGCTGGTGCCCGGTCTCGATGACATTCTGAAGCTGCGGGCGCCGGGTCTGCTAGGCTGCGCCTTGAGCGGCGCGGGCCCCTCCATTCTGGTATTTTACGAACGCGGACATGAGCAGGTCTGCGATCTGGTGCGTCAGGTGTTTGCGTTGAACGGGCACGATTCGGAGATCCTGTGTGCACCCGTAGCCGAACAAGGATTTGTGTTGCAGGAAGGAATTGAAAAATGAAGAGCTCACGCGAGTTTCTCGAAGCGCGGGGACTGCCTGGGCACGACCCGGCTGAAACTCCCACCTCGATCAAGCGCTTTTCCGACGGTGGCCAATACCGGATTGAAATCCCATCGACCGAAGGCCCGCGCTGCCTGGCGGCGGTGTTAAGTGAAGCCCAGCAGCGCAAAGTTCCACTCCATCGCGTGAGCCAGGGCAGCGGCATCATGCTCTTGACCGATGAGGAAATTTCGGAGATGCTGGAAATGGGCCGCAAGACAGGTATCGAGGTGAACCTGTTCGTCGGGCCCCGGGCCACGTTCGACGTTGGCGCACAAGTGTTCTCCGCCGCCGGCAAAACGCTGGGCCTGAGTCTACGCGGGGCCGATCAACTGGTCTACGCCTTGGAAGATATCAAACGCGCCGTGCGTCTGGGGCTGCGCAGCGTCCTGGTGTCGGATTTAGGGTTGCTGCAGATTGTCGCCAACATGCGCGCCGCAGGCGAGTTGCCGGTGGAGCTGGTGATCAAGACTTCGGTGATGATGGCGCCGTCAAATCCCGCCTCGGCAAGAATTATCGAGCTGTTGGGCGCCAACACCATCAACATTCCCTCCGACTTGACGTTATCGCAAATTGCCGCGATCCGTGCCGCCATCGATTGCCCCATCGATTTCTACGTCGAAGCGCCGGATAACATCGGCGGATTCGTGCGCTATTACGAAATCCCGGAGCTGATTCGCGTGGCCTCGCCGGTCTATCTGAAATTCGGCCTGCGCAACGCGCCGGATGTTTATCCGAGCGGTACGCACCTCGAGAACACCGTGATCGCAATGTCCCGCGAACGGGTGCGCCGCGCCGAAATTGGACGAGGGGTCATCACGCGGTATTGTCCGGAAGCATTGATGTCACCGCTGAAAACCAAAAATCTCGGTCTTCCGGCAATGGCGTAAGCGTTTCGAGAATTGGATGGAAGGGCAACCGCCTGAGACCGGGCTCACACGCCTCATTCAGCGGCTGCCCCAATGCTTTATGCCCTGCTTCTGAATTCCTGCCCTACGGCTCCGGCCTCCTGCTTCTGATCTCCGGGCGCCTGGCCGTTGCCATGGCGCTCCTGCTGTCGATATTGAGCCGCAAATGCCACCAGCTCCGCCGTGGAGTGTAGCTCCAGCTTCTTGCAGATGTGCTTCCGGTGATTGCCGACAGTCGCAACGCTTAATCCCATCTCTTCGGCAACCTGTTTGGTCGTTTTTCCCTGGCCAATAATCTTAAGAACTTCTCGTTCACGTGGTGTAAGTTTGTTCAAATGTTCCATGAGTCACTCCCCGTAAATAGCCGTGCGTCGGCGAAAGGCGTCCGGTCGCTAGGATTTGAGATTAGCGTTCTTCAGTTGATTTGGGAACAGGCGATTGGAGGTGTGCCGGAATGTTTGATTGGGGTTGACGAAAAGGCCTGATTTCTTCCCAAGACGCTTCCAGTATACCTTACGCAGGCCACGCACCCTTAGTTACGAAAAATAGTAGGGAAAAATCTGCTCCATCGGATGCGAACACTGCGATGTGTATGAAACCAAACTAATCCGTAGCCGACGCGCCGACTGCGAGTTCCCGCACAATTGCCTGCATCTCTTGCATTGTCAGATCCAGATCTTCATCGGTGGAATAAAAATGTGGGGCCACGCGGACGCCCGCGCCGGGACGATAGTCCACCAGAAAATTGCGCCGCAGCAATTCCCTCGTGACTTCGGCGCCGTTCGAGACATCGATCACCACCGTACCGCCGCGCTCTGACGCCGCCCGGGGAGAATTCACGCGAAAGCCCGCATCCTCGGCCAATGCAATCAACCGCGCAGTCTGCTTGACTGACTTTTCCCGGATGCGCTCCACCCCTACTTCGGCGATGATCTCGTAACCCGGGCACGCAGCGTAGAGCCCTGGAATATTGGGCGTGCCATGCAAGAAGCGAAATGCATCACCGGCATAATCGATGGGCCCGGGTTCAAACGCGAACGGCCGCTTGTGTGCCATCCAGCCGGTGACTCGAGGCTCGAGCTGGGACCACAAGTCCCGCCGCACATACAAGTAGCCGGCGCCCGGCCCCCCGCAAAGCCACTTGACCGACCCGCCCACGGCGAAATCCAATTCCAGCTCCCGAACGTTCACCGGCACGGTCCCGGCGGATTGATAAATGTCCGCCAACACCAGCGCTCCGACCGCATGCGCCCGCCGCGTGATGGCCGCGAGATCCTGAACAAAGGAGCTACGGAAAATCACGTGCGATACAAACACAAGCCGCGTCTTTTCATCGATGGCCTGGAGCAGGCGTTCGAGCGGCACGCTGATACCGTCCTCGGAACCGACCGTCGCCACTTCCGCTCCCAGCTTCTCTAGCGCGTGGCACTGGTAAAGATTCGAAGGAAAATTCATGGCCTCGGAAACGATCTTGTTTCGCCCTCCGGACCAGTCGAAACAGGAGAGCACCGTGGCCACGCCATTGGACACATTCTGCTGCATCACCACTTCGCCGGGTGCCGCGCCAATAATGCGGCCGACGAGATTGCCAACCGTCACCGGCATCTCCCACCAGCCTTCTTCCCAGGCTCTGATGCCGCGCGTCGACCAGGTTTCCGCGTATTCGTGAAGGCTCTGGTACGCACGCCTCGGCATCGCGCCCAGCGAATGGCTGATCATGTGGACGGTGGTTTCGAGGATGGGAAATTCCCGCCGCCACTTGAGTAAATCGTCCGGCGGCACGACCGGCATCTAATTTCCTTCCGGCAGCGCGAATGTCAGGATGGATGAGCCGGCGGCGATCGCGATCTGTTGCTTGCCGTTCAACGTGTACGTAATCGGCGGCGCGATGATGCCCCCGCCGGTCTGAAAGTGCCATAAAGGCTTGCCCGTGCGTGCATCCATCGCCACGACGTATCCTTGGCCGTCGCCGGTAAACACCAGGCCTCCGGCGGTGGCGAGCATGCCGGCGGATTGCGGCGACACCATGTCATACCGCCAGCGAGTGTCTCCGGTGGTCGGATCGATCGCCAATACCCCTCCCACGCGTTTGTCCGCGGGTGCCACGTCGCTGGTGCTGGCTTGGTACCACTGGCCTTCGCGGTACTGCTGGTGGGTCTTGTAATAGATGTCGCAGCCATCCTTCGAACCCACATAGAAGAGCCCTGTCTGGGGGCTATACGCGGTAGCGGACCAGTTGTGGGCACCGCCCAGTGTGGGACAGGCGAGGTTGCCTTCTTCGCTTGGATCTTTTCCGGGCACCATGATCGGCCGTCCGTCAGCGCCAATGCCCGTGGCCCAATCCAGCTTGCTGTACGGTTTTGCTACCAGCAGCTTTCCGTTTGTGCGGTCGAGCGCATAGAAGAAGCCGTTGCGGTTGGCCTGCGCCACCGCCTGCACCTTGCGCCCTTTTACGGTCATATCGATCAGAATCGGGTCGGCTACGGCGTCCCAATCGTGCGTGTCGTGCGGGGTGAACTGGTAATACCATTTCAACTTTCCGGTATCCACATCCAGGGCCACCAGGCTGCACGTGTAGAGGTTATCTCCGGCGCGCACATCCCCATCCATTCCTGGCCCCGGATTGCCAGTGCCCCAATAGGTGAGGTTCAGTTCGGAATCGTAGGTCCCGGTAATCCAGGTGGAACCTCCGCCACGCTCCCCGGAATCACCGGCCCAGGTTTCGCTGCCCGGTTCCCCGTGACCTGGCACGGTGTAGAAGCGCCAGATGCGCTCGCCTGTGTTGGGATCGTAAGCATCCACAAAACCGCGTGTGCCAAACTCCGCCCCCGCGATGCCCACCAGAATCTTGTTCTTTACGACCAGAGGAACACCCGTGGCGGTGAACCCTTTCTTGGGGTCGGCAATCTGCCGCTCCCACAACACGGCGCCGGTGCGGGCGTCAAGGGCAATCAGCGTGGCCTCGATGTTCACCTTAAAAAGTTTGTCGCCCAGCGCTGCGAAGCCCCGGTTCATCTCGCCGCAACACATGCTCAAATTCGGCGGCGGGGCTTTGTGGTAATGCCAGAGCTGCCTCCCAGTGAGCACGTCGATTGCGTCACCGTTGTTCGAAGGCCCAGTGATAAACATCATTCCGCCGAAAACCAGCGGCGTGGTTTCGTGGGAGCCCCCTACGCCAGTCTGGAAAATCCAGCGGGGGGCAAGACGCTGGACATTCTGCGTGTTGATCTCGTCGATCTCGCTGTAGCGCCACCCGAAATAGTTTTTGCCGTAAGTCAGCCAGGTGGATGGATCGCTCTGCGCCTTGCGAAGATGCTCATCGGTGACGATGGTGGCGGCGAAGGCGGCGGTAAGAAGCGCGAACAGCAGTGCCAGTCTCTTCATGGCTTTGTCTCCCGGGCGCCCAGGCTCACCAGGTACGCCAGCAGATCGTCCAGTTCCGCGGGTGTGAAAAGGCGCCCGTAACTGTTCGGCATGAGCGAGCGTGATTCCTCCTGGATGGATGAAAGGTCCCTTTTCAAGAAAGAGTAATAGTTGTCGCTGGAATCCATGAGCTGGACCGAGAAATTATCGAGACCGCGCTCGATGCCCGTGATTTTCGTGCCATCGCGTTTCACAATCGTCACCGTGGAGTAGCCGGAAGAGATGTCCTTGTTCGGTTCGAGAATCGCCTCGCGCAAGTAAGCCACAGTGTGCTGCGGGCCGATCTTGCTGAGTTCCGGTCCCAGCCGCCCGCCTCTGCCGTCGACGATGTGGCAGTTGGCGCAGCCGCCTTTGCCCCGGAATAACTTTTCGCCGGCCGCGGCATTGCCCTTCATGGGTTCTGTATTCCGCGTGGCGATGGTGCGCAGGTAGGAAACCACGCGCCACACGTTGTCGTCTCCCAGTTCGCCGCCGAATCCATTCATCGCCGTGCCCGGTATGCCGTTGGCCACGATTCGGTACAGATCCTCATCTCGCGTGCCGTTTGAATAATTGCCGCGCGTCAAATCCGGGCCTCGCCCGCCCTGTCCATGGATACCGTGGCAAGGCTCGCAGTAAATGCGAAAGACTGTGCGCCCATTCTCCGGCGCGTTTGGATCTTGAGCGAACGGGTTCTTGGGAGCTTGCGCGAAAGCTGCCGGCAAGGCAGCTAGAATGAGCCACAGCCTGAGATACACTCGACGAGAATACCGGCCCCAACGAGCCAGTGTCAAACCGCATGCCAGCGTCCGAACCCTCCGCGCGCGGGCATCGTTGGTGCGTTTCGGTCTAGTGATCGTACTCGAAAATCAGGTAGTCCTGATGAGGCAGAAAAAGTTACGCGGCACTGTAATTGTGGCGTACCAGCCGTGGCGAATAGACACACCCTGCCCCTAGAAAGGCACTCTGGCGCACACACCCTCTTGCGCAACGCCAGCCGATTGAGCTAGCCCACGCATGCCGCAATTGGCACCATTCGTGCGTCTCATTTAGCCATGAGCGCTCCCGTCATCCTCGTCCTGGAGGATTTCGAGCAAGCACGGTTTGTCATTCGGGCTGTGCTTGAGGGCGGCGGCTACGAAGTGGTTGAGGCCGCAACTGAAGCAGAAGCGCTTGATCTATGCGGAGAGCCGGAACAGCGTCTCGATTTGCTCATTTCTGATGTTGTGCTGCGGGAGGCGTGCGGGACGGAGGTTGCCGTGCGGATCTCAGCCCTGCGGCCACGCCTGCCCATCCTCTTCATGAGCGGTTATCCGATTGAGGACGTTCCAAACGTCTCATTGCTGGCGTCCAATCAAACGGCTGCGATTCAATTCCTGCAAAAACCGTTCGATCCTGAACGACTCCTAGGTAAGGTGAGAGAGTTGGTGCCCGCGGTGCGAAAAGCTAACGCATAGTACCCGAGTGGGGTCATTTGGTTGCCACCCCCAGAATACCATTTCCCCCCCGAGCGATAGCAGGCGCTTAGCAAGTCGATCTATCGGCAACTTGATCTTGACATCCTCCGCAATCGGCTCTACCATTAAGAACACTTAATGTTGGCGGTTGAAGCGCATCGCAGCTTGAAGCGCATCGCAGGTTGAAGCGCATCTGGGAACCGGCTGATTGCCGCACCAAACTTTCGCGTTTTCAGCGCCATTTGGATAGCGCCCAGCGAAATAGCAGCGTAAGCAAAAACTCGCGCCAGCAGAAGTTCACGCACAGCAAGGAGACGATTCGTGATGAGGAAACCCCCAGGAATTAGAACTAGTGTCATTAGAACTATCCCGATTCTGTCAGTCAGCCCGATTGAAGAAGACCATCTTTTTCTGGAAGCCATCTTCAGCAATCATTCCTACTGGACTCCCTGCGCAGATTCCAATTGGAAACTGCACAAGAGCCTAACACTTGAATCGGCACTGTCAACTTTGAACGAGAACCAAATTCCAATCATCATTTCCGAGAGTAACTTACTTCCGGGTACCTGGAAGGACATGCTGGCGCGAACAGAGCTTTTGCCTACTCCGCCGCTTCTGATCGTAACATCCCGGCTAGCGGATGAGTACCTCTGGGCGGAAGCGCTGAACTTCGGAGCCTATGATGTAGTTGCGAAACCGTTTGACTCCCATGAATTGAGCCGGGTTGTCAGTTTCGCTTGGCTACACTGGAACAACAAATACTCGACCAGCCTGGCGAAAGTAATGGCTGCACACGGAACATGATGCCCCGCCGTGAACTGAGAGGAACGCACTCAAGTTGCGGAGTGTTTTGGATGGTGCTGGATCGAGGCAGCCCCCTCCCATGACCGTCGCAGGCAGTAGGACAAGCAGTTTGGCTATTTACCGACGAAATCCGCCCCCGTCCCACTTCTACACGCTGGCGTCAATATCGACCCTTCAATTCCCAAGTACTTTTCGCCAATAACAACCGGCTCCGCTGCCGGATAACGTAAGATCCCTGTTATCTTGATCGCTTGCGGATTCAGGAACTGCACATCGAGTACTTTGGTATCCCGGTCGTCAAATACAATCAGGTTGCTCGGGCTTGGCCGCTCCAGATACGAGGCGGCACTGATGGCTATGAAGACGTTTCTATTCAGCCGCGACAGAATGTTGCCACCGTCGTCGAAGGCAGTGAAGCTGATAAGCAGGCCGGAAGCATCCCGATCCAAAGCTAACACATTCTCGCCGTGGACCCTAAAAACCACATGCGGGAACTCGGTCACTACAGACACCGTGTTCCCAAGATAAAGCGCCACCGCACCCTTTGGAATTGGGCAATTGCTGCTGACTGGGCTTGGCAGTGTCGCGGCAATGAGCGGGGCCGACTGCTGCTGGAGTGCCCGCGCGCGATTGACACGGTACAAATAGACGACCATCCCCACAGCTACAATGAAGACGAGACTGCATACGGCGATTCTGTGTTTCCACGCTACCTCGTCATGGCCTGCTATGACGTAGACCACGATGGCACCCGCCATGCACAAACAGACGGCAGGAAAGACAACACCCCCCGCCCAGAATGCAAGCACCGCCAGCGGCAGTGAGGCAAGCGCGATTGCATCTGACCGTCTAAATCGCATTAAAATCGCATGGTCCGCCACGCGGAGAGTTTATCGCATTGCTGGTGCCCGGCCAGGTCCGATAACTCTGGTTAACATTCCCTCGGCCAAATGTAACAACATCATGCGAGTTCCAGGACCATTCGATCGCGCTGGAAAATCAGGCAGTACTGATGAGGCAGAAACTCGAATTTCTTTGAGCGCAAGCCGGCCGCCTTGAATTCCTCCTGCACCTGTTCCCCGGAGAGCTTCATCTCGGGGCGGCGGGTCCGCGCCCGGACACGTTTCCGGGATGCGCAGGGGCACTTGGACAAATACTGGCGTGGGTCGTTGTTTGTGAAATGGCTGTTGGAGCGATCTTAGCGACTCTGGCGTTGCTCAAGTGCTGACGGCGATTCGCACAGACCGTGATCGGGCGGTACGACATTTATTCGGCTCCTATCCGAAAAGTGCAACGGGCTTTCGAAGGCTTTGAACTCAAGAACTTGCAGCCCGGCGCACAGATGTTTGCAGTCGCCCGCGTCTTCGGCTCTCATCCTTCGCGAAACGCGGAGGTGATGGTACTGGGTTCCTTTTCTCTGAAGGGTTCTGTCAGGGCTCGGTCAATTCGCCCGTGAGGGCCAAATATTCTGCTGCACGCCGACTCTTCAAATCGGCTGATTCCACCTTGTTTCCGGGCCACGCCCTCAAATAGCGCCTTGGTCCTACTTTCGTAGGTCTGGCGAGCCCCTCCGGTGGTGATCAGTGATCGGAGCGCTGAGCTAAACTTCAGGGTCCACAACCTCCTGGATTGTAAGGCCTCAACTGCAATTACACTTTTGGGAAACGAACCATTTATTCCACACAAGGTGCTGTTGAGTGAACTGTCTCCAAGTGCTGTTTGTACAGTCCCGTGCATCGTCCATTGCGGCCTTTGTTGCGAGTAAAAGTTAAGTTGCTCTATCGTTGCCGTTTACTCAGAACCTTACAACCTGAGCACATCCCAGTTGCACCAAGTGGTTACTTTGTTTGCAGGTCGAGAAGTTTGCGTCGGCACGCATAGGACCCCTCCACCCGAAGGCAGCATCGGTGACTGGATCAGGCTTCATTTCAAGAGGGGCGGCATCATGTCTTATCTCGGCCCGATCCTGATTGAAGAAGGATATGCAGAGGAGCAGTGAACCGTAGTGAACCGACATGATAAACGTCAAGCGATTATGGACCTGACGAACCGCCAACACCTCGCCCCTACACCTGGTTTTCATGAACGAATTTTTCTTGTTTTTTTTAGCCAGCGCAACAATCGCAAGCTGAGGCTAAGCTCGAACTCAGCATTACCTCAGACCCAACTGGCTCAACTGTGGAAATTAACGGCGTCTCAGTCGGAATTACCCCAACAACAAATTGATGAAAGGCACCCAAGGCACTCTCACCGTGAAAAAAGACGTCTTTCTTCCGTGGGTTGCTAACCATTCGGCAGTCATGGCCGGAACGTTCTCGGTGAATGCCAACCTGACGAAGGCGGCGTTTCGCTGATGCATGCTGCGGTAAGTTCTTCCTCGGCTCATCCAGCTCTTTTCCACACCTCGAAGCAGTTCCAATCAACACCACATTCACTACGTCAACGGCGACCCGGTAAAATCACGCGATATTCGCCCACATCAATGCGGTGGAAGGTAACATCTCGCGCCAGTTCCAGAACCACTCGATTCACGGATGCCGCTAGAAAGGTGTGTGTGAACCTTGCGCCTGGCGTCGCAATCGACTCGGTGCGCACCTGAACGGCGTCAGGATGAGAAAAACTGTTGTGCGCGTGAATATCCGGGTCGGCCAGTGTGCTGACTTTCGCGGATAGCGCCGAAGCCCCGCGCAATACGATCTCTGTCTCGAGCGGCCTGCGCATCGGTATTCACCGCCGTCAGCACCAGAATCTTGCCCCGCTTCGAGGCCGATCCGGCCAGTCTGTCCAGGCTCCATCGCTCCTGTCCTTCGCGAACGTTACGCGTGGGCGCCCCAAACACGGTACGCAAGGCTTGGCCCCCTTGATGGGCTGCGTACATGGCGAAGACGCGATAGTTCGGCGTAACAATGAACTGATCTTCCACGGCCAGGAACAGGCTATCCAGGTTGTTCACGAGCTGCGCCAGATTGGCCATAGCCACTTTATCCGCATGACGATTGAAAATATCGAGCGTCAACGCCGAGACCAGCGCGTCGCGCATGGTGGACATCTGGCTCAACAGGTAGGTGGGATGCACTTCTGTCCCGGTACGATGCCATGTCCCCCATTCGTCCACTACCAGCTTGACGCGATGCTCCGTATCGGTCTCACCCAGGACCGACCAGTGACGCGTAATCATGGATTCCATCACCATTGCCTTGGAGAGCAGGCTATACCAATCGTCAGTGGTGAAATCAACGGCCTGCCCTGCGCCTGACGTGCCGCAGTAATAATGGATCGCCCAACCGTAGACCTTTTCCAACTCGTCTTTTCCCTTTTCAACGAGCTTGGCGAAAAAACGTTGCGTCCAGTCGAGGTCGCCGCGATTCGGTCCAGAGGCGATCAGCGCGAGCGGACCGCTAAATTCCGGGAGCCATGTAGTGTAGCGGCGGTATTCAACAGCGTACTCATCGGGAGCGAAATCGCCGCCACAACCCCAGGTTTCGTTACCCACGCTTCAGTAGTGAACGGCAAAAGGCTCCCGATCCCCTTGCGAGGCACGCAGATCCGCCAGCGAACTCGGGCCAGCCGGGGCGTTGCAATACTCAACCCATTGATAAAAATCTTGAGGAGTCAGGCTTCGCACGTTGGCCGATAAGTACGGCTGAGCGCCAGTCAGTCGGCAGAAGCGCATGAACTCGTTGGTGCCGAACCAATTTGGCTCGTACTTCTGGGGACCATCGGGCGCTTTCACCATGAAGGGGTGGTTGATCGTAACGTTTGCGCGGCGCGGCCGCTGGGCGCGGGGGCCTGTGCCGTCGCGCCAATTGTAGCTGTCGGCAAAACAACCCCCGGGCCAGCGCACTACTGGCAGCTTGAGTGGGCGCAGCGCCTCCACTAATGACTTGCGGATTCCCCCGATGTTGGGGATCTTGGAATTTTCACCAACCCAGATGCCGTCGTAGATCACGCCGCCGATGTGTTCTGCGAGATGACCTTGAAGGTTCGGCGAAATCGTTCCAACGGTCTCATCTACGAAGACTTCGATACGGCCCTGGGCAGCTCGTGCGGACCGCGGCCCGAGCAACACAGCGCTGCCTGCTGCGAGAAATTCGCGTCGTCGCACAGTCGTCTACTTTGCCGTCGCCTTCGACAGAAGCGACTAGAAAGTAAGCCGCAGTGCGAACTGCATATTGCGCATGGGCTCAGAGATGTCGAAGATCTTGCCTGCGGCATCCCCGGCATCGGTGCCGTGGACCACGAAGTGGGAGAGATTGGTGATGTTGAAAATATTGAAATTCTCCCACCGGAACTGCAAGTAGGCGCGCTCGGTCAACTTGAAATTCTTAAAGAACGCCCAGTTGTACATCTGTACACCAGGCGCGCGCAGCGAGTTGCGTGAGGCGTTACCGAATTTGTAAGGCGCCGGTACGGCATACGCCGCGGGATTGAACCAGCCATTCCGCGTCGGATGTGAGACGTGCGGGTCACCCGTGATGTCGGGCCGCATACTCATATCCGCGTTGAGCGATGAGTTGTTATAAAGCTGCGGTGAGAACGGATACCCGCTAAGCAGGCTGGTGCCACCGGTCCACTGCCAGCCCTCGATCACCTGTCGCCAGGCGCCGTGTGCGTTGCTGCCCCAGCGCTGGCCGGGACCGAAGGGCAGGATGACTTCATGGCCGATGTTGAAAACCGTGGCCCGATCGAAGTCCGCCGGTCCATGATCATCGGCGTACCGGTAAGCATTAGTCGCCCAATTGAATTCTCCGAAATCCATAGCGCGCGGCCATGTGAAATTTGCGTTGAACGAATAGTTCTTGGTAAAGCGCTTGGTGGCCTTGGTTTGCAGCGCGTTGTAGCTGCTCGAGGCACAGTCCCAGGCATCATTGATGCCCTGGCTGAGCCCGTACTTAGCCCACAGCGGCCGTCGCGGATTGAAATCGTCCGGACCCGGAATGGCGGCGTTCAGATTGTAACTGTAATTGAGGTGCCGACCAACGTTACCCACATAAGCCACCTCCACCTCCATGTTTTCCGTGAGCTGTCGCGCCACCGAAAAATTCCAGGCATCCACGTACGGATACTTGAGGTTGGCGGGAACATACCCATCCGAAATATGGTCGGGCAGAGGCATCAGGCCGTTGGATGGAATTGTGGGAAAAACAGGAAGCAGCGGCCCCTGAGTGATGCTAAACGGCGAACTGAACGCATTCGCTCCCGGGATGGCCTGCTGGATCAGCGTCGGAAAACCGAGCGTGAGGTTGTTGAATGTCCAGCCAAAAATGCCCTGGAAGTAACTGCGGCCCCAGCCAGTGCGGATTACGGTTTTGGGTGTCATGCTATACGCGATCGCCAGGCGTGGCGAAATGTTATGCCACTGCGTTTGGAGGTCCCCCGATTTTGAGACTCCGCCCACGCCGGGCACGTGTACCAGACCGCTCGTTACGTCGAATATTCCACCTTGTCCCGCATGCTGTGAAGAGTCGGGAAACCACGTGTCCCAACGCAATCCGTAACTGACGGTCAGCTTGGTGGTGGCGCGCCAGGTGTCCTGAACGAAGTAGAACATACGGTACTGATACTCGTGCGGGTCGGTGGCGTTCTCGGCGAACCGCTGGAAAAAGTTGGGCAGCCCCAGCAGGAAGCTCGCGGGCGCCAAGCCTGAACCGTCTACTTTGGCGTTGCCGGTGACCCCATCGTTAAACTGAATGGTGCCAGAGCGGTGAATATCGCTAGGAACGCGGATGTTGTTCGCGTGACGGATGTCGGTGCCCCATTTCATGGTGTGATTTCCCTTGACCTTGGTCCAGTTATTCACAATCTGGAATACGTTCTCGGTTTCGATCAGCGGGCAGTTACACTGATTGTTGCCGAGACCGAAACCTCCTCGACTCGTGCTCCCGATCTGGAGTTCCGGCAGGCCTGAGGTGTCGATTCTGTTGGGAAGATTCAATCCCGGAAGTCCGGCCGCTTCCGCGGCGTTCTTGCCATAGTCGAGCGGCAGGACCTTTACGCGGTAACGAGTGAACGCAAAGCGAGCGTCGGTCAGCAGCGTTGGGCTAAGCGTATAGTTAGCGCCCCAACGCCGTTTTGATTGCGCACGTCGGATTTTCCGGCGAAGTTCAATCCCGAGAGGCTTGGGCCGCCTGCGATGCCAAAAGCGGGCGGCGAGTTCTTGTTGAAGTTCGCCAGGCTGTAGCGACCGAAGTAGTGCAGCTTGTCCGTGGCATAGTGATCCCCGCGCACGTCGTACTGGTCGCTGTCTAAAGCCTCCGAACCCGATGCGGCGAAGTTGGGGTCGTTCGGCGATGCTGGATTCAAATTGGGCGCCGGCAACAGATTGAGAAGATTCGTTGCCTGGGTTGTGATGCGCGCCTGCGGAATCATGTTCAGGCCCTGTGGGTTGGATGAAGTGGCGCGTGATGAGTCGGCGAACTGGGCCCGGCCACTACCGTCCGAATTGCCGGTGAGTGGATCGAAAATTGGCACACCGAAAGCGCTGAAATCGCCGGCGCGCTCAGCAGCGGTCGGAACACGGGTCAAAACGGATGCGCCGTTACGCCTGCGTGTCCCCTGTCCCCTGGTAATCGCCGAACAGGAAAACCTTGTTTTTCACGATCGGACCACCGAGCGACCCGCCGAATTGGTTCCAGCGCAGCGGCGGAACGCCTCGACCCTTGGGCGCAGGAGTGCCCGGATCATGCAGCCCTTCGCTGAACGGATTGCCCGCTTTGAAGATATTGTTCTGCAGAAACTCGAATAATGAGCCGTGCAACTGGTTCGAGCCGGACTTGGTCTCCACCTGCATCACCGAGCCGCCGGCCTGTGCGAACTCGGCGTCATAGTTCGCCGAAGTCAGTTTGAACTCCTGCACCGAATCGATGGCCAGGTTGATCATGATGATGCCCAACACCGGGTCGTTGTTATCCGCACCGTCGATCATGAAGTTGTTCATCCCGAAGAGTTGGCCGTTGGTGTTGATCTGAATGCCGCCCTGCGGGTTTTCGCTCGAGGCGTGCTGCCAGTTCATTTTCGAAGTGCCCGGCAGCAGCAGCTCGAGCTGCGTGAAATTCCGGTTCAGCACGGGCAACTCGCTGACTTCACGCGCGCTAACTAAGCGTGTCACTGACGTCGGCGCGGTCGCTCTTGAGAAGCGGCGGCACCTCGCTCACCGTGACTTCCTGGTTGACCTCGCCGACTTGCAACGCCACGTCCACCCGCGTGTTGGTGTCCACATTCACCGGCACGTTCTCTTGAATGGCAGTCTTGAAACCCGTCGCCTCCACGGTAACTTTGTAGGTACCGACGGTCAGGTGAGTCTGGGTATAGTTGCCGGACTCATTCGTCGTGGTGTTGACGGTGACGCCTTTGCTGACGTCGGTGAGGGTCACTTTGGCCTGCGCGATCACCGCGCCGGTAGGATCAGTGACCGTTCCGAAAATGCCTCCGGAAGTAGCCTGGCCGAAAAGCGCGCTGCACGACATCAGCACGAAGGAAACATACACTGCGAGTCGACGTGACATTCCCAGTCCTCCTGAATAATGGGCTAGGTATATAGGATTCAACGACTGAAGTCAATTGAAATCATCGACTGCGATGCAGCGCGCGTTTTCACGGTAACACCCAAAACAAAATTCTTTTTATTGTATTTCAGCGCAAGCTCGACTCTGAAAGAAAAAAGCTTGGGTAGCAGGAATATTGTCTAGGCGAAGAGGGACTTCCGTCCAACAGTTTGCGCCTCGATTTAACGACTGCTCGCAACCTACCGAGAAATCCTGCCCGATCCTGCTTGGGAGCGCTCCGCCAGATAGCCGGACTCCCTCTCTTCTAAAACATCGCGATAGACGTCCATCAGCTTTCGAAGATCCTCAATGTCCTGGGGACGGCAGTTGGTGAGCGGTGGGCGCACCGGCCCCGCGCTGATGCCCAGGATCTCCATGGCCTGCTTCATGACCGCAACTTCGTAGCCCCGCATGCGATCTCGAATCGCGTAAAGCGGATGCACGTAGCGGCGCATCAGGTGATCGAGTCTGGCAAAATCCCGGGCCAGGCCCGCATCTGCCAGTGCCAGAGACAGTTTGGGCGCGATGTTCGAGATGCTCGAGGTGTAGGCCTGCACGCCGATCGCGAAATACGCGGGAACGCAGTCGTCGCCAATTCCACCAAGCCAGGCCAGCCGGTCGCCCACATAGCTCATGATGCGCTGGTACTTGCGCGCGTCACCCTGGCCGTCTTTCCAGGCGATAAGCAATGGGATGCTCTCGGCTAACCGGGCCACCGCGTGCGGAGAAAAAACGGCCCAATCGCGGCTATAGATGGTTAACGGCAAGCCTGAAGCGCCAGCTATCGATTGATAGTAAACGGCCAGCCCTTCCTCGGGCGCATTGGCATAATAAGGCGGCAAGGCCAGCAGGCAGTCCGCGCCCGCCTTCTCGGCGCCGCGGGCAATTTCTGCCCCCATGGCAGCGTTGAAACCCACACCAGCCACCACCGGTATGCGCCCGCCAGCCGCCTGTACCGTCACTTTGACCACTGCAATGATTTCCGCGACGCTGAGGGAGTACATTTCACCCGTGCCGCCGGCAGCCACGAGGGCGCAGAAGGGATGCCGGGACATCCAGTCGACATTGCGTGTCAGGGCATCGAAATCCAGCGACAGGTCCGGGCGAAACGGTGTGATCGGAAACCCAAATACTCCGCGGAAGCGGTTGCGCAGCTCGCCAGGGGTCATGGGTTCAATGTAGCAAGACCAAACCAGACACGGAGGAGCGACAGAGCGCCGTCGTGGTGAGGCGCACATCGGCTCGAATCTATAGAAATCGGTACTGCGGCCGACCGTCGAGTGTGTAAGAAATCACAGTTATCGTAAGAAAACCCCGCGCTTTTTGCATAGCCCTGTCGGGCAAACGGATAGAAAACTTGTCACGAAGCTCAAAATAGCTTGGTGTCGTGGCCTCTCAAGTGTGGCCCCAAACGTGCCGTTGAAAATACCGGGGTTGGTCTTATGGAAGCCGTTTTGATTGGTGCTGCATTCGTTGGGAGTTGCGCAACAGCCTTCTACGTCCAGAAAGCAGTTCTGGGTGTGTGGCTGCGAGCACTCGACCGGAACAAGCCCGCAGTAAAAAGCTAGTCGACGCCCCCACCGGAGTTTGAAGTCCTGCTGTTTCACCGTTATCCTGAAGTTTGGCCGAGAGCATTGAGAGCTCAACCGAGACAACACCTCCCGCGTTTCTGATCCCGGGATCAGGTCCGAGAAAACCGCCGAAACCAGAGGTGCGCGGTGGCCTCCATCAAACCTTCCGCGCTCTACGCCATAGGAACTTCCGCCTGTTCGTTTTTGGCCAGATCATCTCCTTGATTGGCACATGGATGCAGAATGTGGCGCAGAGCTGGCTGGTCTACCGGCTTTCGCACTCGGAGCTGCTGGTGGGTACAGCCTGGTTCTGCAGCCAGATCCCGGTGTTGGCGCTGGGCTCGATCGGTGGCCTGGTCTCGGACCGATTTCCCCGCCACCGCATCGTGATCCTCACCCAAGCGCTATCCATGCTCCAGGCATTCGCCCTGGGCCTGCTCACGCTAGCGGGACACGTCCAGGTATGGCACGTCCTGGCGCTGGCCACCGTATTGGGCACCATTAACGCCTTCGACATGCCCGCGCGCCAGGCGCTGATCGTGCAACTGGCAAATAAAGAAGACCTGCTGAATGCCATTTCCCTCAACTCGGCCATTTTCAACGCCGCCCGGATCGTGGGTCCGGCCATTGCGGGTCTGCTGGTGGCAGCATTGGGTGAAGGCGTCTGTTTCACCATAAATGGCGTCAGCTTTGTGGCGGTCATTATCGCGCTCATGGCCATGCGCATTCCCGCCGATACCACGCGTTTCGCCGCGTCCTCCTGGTCTTATCTCATTGAAGGCTTTCGTTACGCATGGCACTATCTGCCGGTTCGCTCCACCCTCATGCTGCTGGGGGCGACAACGCTAGGGGGAATGCCGGCTGTGGTGCTGATGCCGTTCTTTTCCGACGATATTTTCCACCGGGGCGCCCAGGGCCTCGGATTCCTGATGGGAGCCATGGGAGTAGGCGCGGTGGTGGGCACGCTGGTGCTGGCCCACAGCAACGAGGTTACTGGGTTGCGCCGCGTCATCGTGTTCAGCGCACTGAGCACCGGCGTCACTTTTATCCTGTTTTCCTTGTCCCCCCGGTTCTACCTTTCGATCGCGATCATGCCGGTGATCGGGTTCGGCGTGATGCGCCAGAACGCAGCGGCAAACACTCTGATTCAGACCCTAATTCCGGATCAATTCCGTGGACGCGTCATGTCGCTATACGCCATGACGGTGGTGGGCCTTGGACCGTTCGGAAGTCTGGCGGCCGGCGCTATCGCGCATGCTCTAGGCCCTCGGCTTACCGTCTTGATGGGCGGCGCGGTGACTGTTGCGGCTGCATGGGTGTTTCACGCCAAGGCGAGGGCTGTTCGTGCGTAAGCTCTACGGCCGCTGCGGCCTGCTGCCGGTCTCGCTCTTTCTCGCCAGTTTTCCCGCGGGCTCCCAAAACCATGACCGCTCCATTTTCGACGAGATCGGCCACGATCTTGACGAGCTGACACAGGTCTCCGGTCTGACGCTCCGACATAGGGTGCCCTACGACCTGATCAGCAAAGAACAGGTCAACCGCTTTCTGACGGAACGCATACGGCAGTCTTCCACACCAGAGGATCTGCGTATTGAAGAACTGGCTTTGAAAAAGTTCGGTTTTGTCCCGGCCGATTTCGACCTCGCGAAAACCACCGTGGATCTGCTCACCGAGCAAGCGGCGGCATTCTACGACTATCACAAGAAACGCCTGTATGTTTCCGACTGGGCCACCTCTGGAATGCGTGAGGCCGCGCTGGTCCACGAGCTGGCACACGCGCTGGCCGACCAGAATTTTCGACTCGAACATTTCATTAGCCAGTCCAAGAACGACGATGACCTGTCGATGGCGCATATGGCGGTGATGGAGGGCCAGGCCACCTGGCTGATGTCCGAAGTACAGTCGCGACGCATGGGGAAATCGCTCAAAAACTCACCCGAATCAGTCGAGCTGATGAGCCGCGCCATGGAAGGGGGCGGAGGCGAATATCCGGTTTTCGAGTCCGCGCCGCTGTACCTGCGCCGGACGCTGCTGTTCCCTTACACCCAGGGCATACTTTTCCAGAGTGCCGTAGTCGAGAAGTCGGGCACAGCCGCGTTCGCCCAAATCTTCCGTCAAGCGCCGGTATCAACGCAGCAGATTCTGCATCCCGACAAATATTTTGCACACGAGACGCCTTCCAAGCCGGAGCTGCCGGATTTTCCGAAACACCGCGGCTATAAACGGCTGGTCGAGAGCACTATCGGCGAGCTGGACTTCTCGATTCTGCTGGCGCAGTATTTTGACGAAGCGCGCGCGAAGGCCATTTCGCCGTATTGGAGAGGCGGCACCTATGCGCTCTACGAGAATCAGGCCGAGCGCCGGGCGGTGCTGGTATATGCGGTGGATTGGAACGACCCTCGCATCGCGCGCGAATATTTCGACGCCTACCAGGAAATTCTGCAGAAGAAGTGGAAGCGCTTTGACGTTCAATCACGCGGTGATGCGCTGATTTCCGGGTCGGGCGATGGCGGATACTTTGTTCTGCGGCTGGACGGCGCCGTAGTGCGCAGCCTGGAAGGTTTGAAAGAGCCTGGGTTAAACTGAAAAATAGCTAAACTGAAAATAGGTAAACTGAAACTAAAAATGTTGCTTCGACGAGTGTCTACTGTTCTGGTCTGCGTGGTCAGTGTCCTCGCGGCTGCCGCGGCTTTCGGTGACGGCAAAGTACCACGGCCTTCCCCCGATTTCGCCGTCAACATGAACGATGGCAGCCAGCTCCATATCAGCCAATACCACGGCAAGGTTGTGGTGTTGGCGTTCATTCTGACTTACTGCGAGCACTGCCAGTTCGCGTCGCAAATTCTTGCGGGGCTGCAGAAAGAATATGCGCCGCAGGGTTTTCAGGTGATGGCCTCGGCCATAGAGGAAATGGCGGCCATGGCGGTGCCGGACTTCATCCGCCGCTTTCAGCCGGGCTTTCCTGTGGGATTTGCTCCCCGAACTGCGGTGGAGAGTTACCTGGAGCACCCGGTGATGTTCAAGATGATGATGCCGCAGGTGGTGGTCATCGACCGTCAAGGCGTCATCCGGGCACAGCTCGCCGGCGACGACAAGTTCTTCGATCGGGCGAATCAGGAAAAGAATTTCCGCGAGTTGCTCCTGCCGCTGCTCAAAGAAGGTTCCGCGCACGAGGGCCACAAACGCACGGCGGCTAAGAAGAAGGCCTGAAACCGCGGTGTGCTGACCGGGAATTGTCACGCCTGCTCGCGGACACATTGAGAACGGGATCTGAGGTGTCCGTCCCCGGCGTCCTCGTGAAGTGTCCGTCCTGGTTCTTCGTTAGGCCGCGCGCCGGGTTTCTCATCTGTCTACGGGCTCTATTTCCGTCCTCTGAGTTCCCTGGCGGAACTGTGGACTTCTTCGCTCTGCAAGATGAGGCACCAAGCGGGCAGCCGTAGTTGACACAAAACGCACGGTGGCCAGGAAGAAGG
>QHXW01000412.1 GCA_003223115.1 Acidobacteriota bacterium | reverse complement strand
AGACAAAGAGAGCAAGCTGCCGGCCCTAAGCTGCACGCGTGTTGCAGCGAATCTGGAATGTGACTTCCGGGCAGGACGCTACCGCGAACTGGTGAGCCGGCAGGCGAGCCCCAAGAGCCCGGAAACGTATTACTGGCGAACCCGTGCGTACAATGCACTGGCCTTGCGAGCATTTTCCCGGCTGGCTCAGCTCCCGCCGTCCGCGGAAGTATACGACCTTCTCGCGGAAATTTATTCGCGGCAGAGGAAATTTGGCGAAGCCGCGAAAGAATGGCAGAAGGCCCTGAATTTCTCTCCCGGCAACGAGTATTATCGAAAACAGATGGCAGTCGCGCTCAGCAAGAGCGGGCAGTATGAGGAAGCGCGGCAGATTCTGGAACAACTCCACCGACAAGCCGGGGGCTCGGTCGAGCTGAACTACTGGCTAGGATTCACGCTGTTGGGCCTGACCAGGGCCGGCGACGCCATTCCCCTTCTGAAAGAGGCAGTCCAGCGAGATCCGACGGGGCTTTCCCTGCACCGGGATCTTGCCCGCGCATATCTCGAAACCGGACAGGCGGAGAAAGCCATTCCTCATCTAAAAACCGCGGTCGCCGGCGACAAGGATGGCAGCATTTATTATCAACTGTCCCGTGCTTATCGAAGCGTGGGCCAAAAGGAACTCGAGCGCGAGACGCTCAAAAAATTCGCCGCCATTCAAGCGTCGGACAGTGTCGAAAAGCAGAACATCGAGGAGCAGGCACGGATCACTCCGCCCTAGTCTCAGGTCTTGACGCCCTCGCCCTCCGCTATCGTAATGTAACGGTCGACCGGCAAGTCCGTGAACCGCTCCACCGCTCCGCTGGGTTGGGGCCATTTCACTTCGAGCCAATCGATTTTGGTCCGCTTCCCGATCCCCAGAACCAGCCTGGGGTCGTGTGACGAAAGGTAACTGCCGCCTCCGATTCGACACCGGCTCCGCTTGAAATCACCAGCCTGGTAAGTCACCAAAGCGCCGACTGCGTCCCGGTTGCACTTCCTGCCAACCAGTTGCACGCCCAGCCAATGGTTTTGCGTTCCGGCGTTATTGCGTAACAGCACCGGCGCGCCGTTATTCACCGAGATCAGAATGTCCAACGCGCCGTCATTATTAAAGTCACCAAGCGCCATGCCGCGAGCGGCCAGGGATTGCGAAAAAATGGGGCCGCTGGCCTGGCTTACATTTTCAAAAGACTTCCCCGTATTCCGGAACAGCAGCGGCGGCTCTTTGTATTTGACATGTTCCAAGCGCTTTTCGATGCGGTCGTCTGGATGACCGTTCGCCAGAAACAGATCCAAGTCGCCATCGTTGTCGTAATCAAAAAACTTCACTCCCCAGCCGCTCAGCAGCCTTGTGGAGACGCCGATACCGGTTTGCACGGCCATGTCATCGAAACTCTCATCGTGGCGATTGCGATAAATCGAATACATCTCCTGGTCCACATTGGCGACGAACAGGTCCATCCAGCCGTCCCGATCATAATCGGCCGAGTCCACGCCCATTCCCGAGCGCGGGTGTCCATCGGCGCTGTAAGCCACTCCGGCCAGCAGTCCGATGTCTTCAAATTGTCCTTTTCCCCGGTTGGCGAATAAATAGTTGCTGGTGGTGTCGTTCGCCACGAAGAGATCCACCCAACCGTCGTTGTTGATATCGCTAGCCACGACGCCCCAGGCTTTCGACGGGAACTGGCCAATGCCGGATTCTTTGCTCACGTCCGTGAATGTGCCGTCGCCGTTGTTGTGGAAAAGCCAATTCGGCATGGGCTCGTAGACACGAGGAATGCAGTAGTAGCGCTCGCCAGTTTCCCGATTGCCGCAGAACTTGTTCTTGGATTTGTCGAAATCTACGAACCGGCAGACAAAAAGATCCAGCCTGCCGTCGTTGTCGTAGTCGAACCACACCGCGCTCGATGCCCAGCCGGGCGCCCCTACACCGGCCTTGTCAGTGACATCCGTAAAAGTTCCATTGCCATTGTTGTGATAGAGGATGCTGCGCCCGTACTGTGTGACATAAAGATCGGGCCACCCGTCGCCGTAGTAATCACCTACGGCGACTCCCATACCGTACCCTCCCGCCTGAACACCGGCTTTAGAGGTCACGTCGGTAAACGTCCCGTCGCGATTGTTCTTGTAGAGGGCGTTGCGCAAAGGCGGCTGGGGCGTGAAGAAGTCGCACGCGCCACTGTTCACGAGATAGATGTCCATCCAACCGTCGTTGTCGTAATCAATAAAAGCGCAGCCCGCGCCGGTCGTCTCCGGCAGATACATTTCCTCGGATCGCCCGTTGGAGTGAACCCAGGTGATCCCGCTTGCTGATGGAGGGATCTCGTCAAAAGCAGGACGGGGAATGATGGGGCTAGCGAAACCGGAGAGCGCAGAAAAAAAGGGGGAGCCTGCAAGAACCCGCCAGCCGAGACCAGCTCCACTCAAACCTCGTAACACGCGGCGGCGCGACACTGCTCTGGGCCGGCTATAACGTGATTCGGGCATTTAATAGCTGCATAGATCCGTGACGTTATCAATGCAAGTCGTATTCTAAAACATGCTGTGCGTCCAGTCGCCGAGACCGAGAACCCGGGGGGCTCGCTATGCAAGGTAGCGCTGAGCCGAATGTTAAAATTGACCGTTTGATGATCGGCATACGGCGGGCAGCGTGGTATGTGGGAATGGCTCTCGCGCTTAGTCCGGGCACATGTACCTGGAGTGCGATGGCCGAAAGGCCTGACTTGCCGCAACTCCCGCCGCTCGCGACGCTGCGTTATCCTCCGGCCGTCCGGGCTGCCGTGGAAGAGGCTGTCGCGGCTGTAGAAGCCAAGCCCCGCGATGCGGCAGCCAACGGCACGTTGGCCATGGTGCTGCATGCGAATCACCTCATCGATGAAGCGGTAGCCTGCTACCAGAGAGCCCACCTGCTTGATCCGTCGACATTCCGATGGGCCTATTTCCTGGGACTGATCCAGGCAAGTCAGGCGGATTGCGAGCACGCGACCGCGACGCTGCGCGAGGCATTGCGTCTCGATCCTGAATATTTGCCGGCAGAGTTGAAGCTGGGAGCTTGCCTATTGGGCTCAGGGCAATGGCAGGAGGCCTCCAGCCTCTATGAGGCGATTCTCAAAAAGCATCCCGCGAGCGCTGAGGCGCATTACGGGGTTGGACGGGTGCATGCTGTACGCAACGATTTGAACGGCGCGATTTTGTCTTTTCGGAAGGCGTGCGAATTGTTCCCGGGTTTTGGCGCGGCCCGTTACGCTTTGGGCCATTCTTACGAGCGTCTTGGCAAAAAAGATCAAGCCGCCGCTGAGCTAGCGCTCTTCGAGCGGGACAAACGTTCCGCACCGCGTCTCGAGGATGCGATGCTCGACGAGGTCAACGCCTTGAACGCGGATGCCGTCGAGGAACTGCGAAAGGGCGATGAGCTTGTCCGCAGCGCAAGATTTGAGGATGCCGCGGCAGCTTACGAGAAGGCGCTTGTTGTCAATCCGCGGCTTGTCCCCGCTCATGTGCATCTCATCTCGCTTTACGGCAGGCTCGGGCAGGCCGCCAAGGCCGAGGAGCACTTTCAGGCGGCAGTTACGCTGAAGCCCGATGAACCGGAGAGCTACTTCGATTACGGATTACTGCTCGCCGGCCAGGAGAAGTTTCCGGAGGCTGAGAAGGCATTCCGGCGGACGCTTGAAATCAATTCCGCCTATGCTGGCGCGCATATAAATTTGGGTTACATGCTGGAGACACAAGGCAAGGTTCCCGAGGCGCTGGCGGAATACCGGAAGGCTGTGGAAAACGATCCCGGTGATCCGCAAGCTCAGTTCAACGCCGGGCGCATCCTGGTACACCAGAAAAACTACCAGGAGGGCATACAGCATCTCTTGAAGAGTTTGAGCACGACGGACAAGGAGAGCAAGCCGTCATATCTGTACGCCGTTGGAGCAGCCTACACGCGGTCGGGCGATCGGGAGAACGGTTTGCATTATCTGCGGCTGGCGCGCCAGGAGGCCGTTGCCGGGCGTCAGTCGCGACTGGTCGAAAGCATCGATGATGATCTGCGAACACTGGGCGCGGAAGTGCCGCGAAACTAATCACGTGATCAGGCCACACGAATTTCCGTGGAAGCGCAACGCCTGGGTCAAAGCCGGCCTGTGCGTCTCTCTCTGGCTTGCTCTTAGCGGCGGCGTCCCGTGCTCCGGCAGCCCCGATGAAGGTACCAGTTTGCCCGATCTGCCTCATCTCACCATGGAAAAAATGCTTCCAACAGTACGCGCCGTGGTGAAAGAGGCGTACGACGCTGTTGTGTCTCATCCGCGAGAGGCTTCCGCAAATGGAAAACTGGGAATGGTTCTGCACGCCCACAATTTTCTGACGGAAGCGGAGGTGTGTTACCGGCGCGCGCATCTGCTCGATCCCACGTCTTTCCGCTGGATCTACTATCTCGCGCTGGTCCAAATGGATCAAGCAAAATGCAACGAGGCGGTGGCGGCGTTCCGGCAGGCCTTGCAGCTACAACCTGATTACCTGCCTGCACAGCTCCGGTCGGGCGAGTGCCTGCTGGCTTCGGCGAACTGGGAAGAAGCCGGCAAGCTCTACGAGTCGCTTGTTCAGAAGCATCCCGAAAGCGCGGAAGCACATTATGGGCTGGGGCGCGTGCGCGCAACACGCAACCAGTGGAACGAAGCAGTAGAGTCCTTCGGCAAGGCTTGCCAGCTGCATCCAAAATTTGCGGCGGCTCATTTTGCGCGGGCGCGGGCATATCAGCGTCTCGGTAAATCAGATCGAGTTCAGGAAGAGCTTCGGCTCTCGAGAGAGAGCGAAGGCGAAGTGCCGGAAATAGTAGATCGTTTGCTGGCGGATGTGCAGTCGATGTACCGGGATTACGAGGCTTATCTGAAGCTCGCGACTGAACTAGGCGGTGCCGGGAAGCTCGACGATGCCGCAGCGGCGTACGAGGAAGCGCTACAGATCAATCCTCAGCTTCCTGATGCCGAGACGCGCCTGATCTATATTTATGGACGGCTGGCCCAGTTCGCCAAAGCCGAGCAACATTTCCGGGCGGCAGTGCGTCTGGATCCCAAAAAATGGGACGCTTATTTCAACTACGGATCGCTTCTGCAAGGCCAGGGCAAGATACGAGAGGCAGAGGAGGCCTTCCGTAAGTCGGTGGAGATCAACCCTCGGTACTCAGAGGCCCACAATAACCTCGGCTACCTGCTCGAAGGCCAGGGCAAGCTGCCGGAAGCCATCACGGAATTACGGAAAGCGATCGAGAACAGTCCCGGTTTTCCGCAGGCTCACTTCAGCCTGGGCCGCATCTTAGTGAAACAGGGCAATTACGAAGAGGGTATTCCGCACTTATTGAAAGCTCTGAGGACCGAAGACGAAGCCACCAAAGTTTCGTATCTTTACGCGGTGGGCATAGCGTTCGCCGGTGTCGGCGACCTGGAGAATGGCGTGCGCTACCTGCGCCTGGCGCTCTCGAAAGCGCGTGCCCGGCAGGATTCGAAGCTGACGCAGAACATCGGCGACGATTTGCGGCTGCTGGCAGGTGAGGAGAGCACACCGTGAAGTGGAGCTTGCTCCTGGCGTTGACGTGCGCTTTTTCACTGTGCGCTCAGCGCCAGTCCAAGCCTGCAAGCGTGCAACTGCCGGAACTGCCAAAGGTCGATACATCCGGGTTCCAGTCTGTCATTCGAACTCAAATCGAGAACGCGGAGCGGGAAGCCAGGTTACAATCGCGTGATCCCGAGGCCGCCGGTCTGCTGGCCATGACGCTGCATGCCTACCAGCAGTACGATCGAGCCGCACAAGCCTACTCGCGTGCGTCCCAGCTCGAGCCGAAGAATTTCGACTGGCACTATCTGCGCGGCGCGGTGCAGGTGGAGCTTGGCGCATTCAATAGAGCGGCCGAGTCGTTCCGGTCCGCGCTTCGGCTTCGGCCTCACGATCTGGCTGCGGATTTTCGTCTCGCGCAGAGTCTGGCCTCGCTGGCTAAGTGGGACGAAGCGGCCACAGCATACCGGCGCATTCTGGACGAGCATCGCGATTTCGCTCAGGCCTGGTACGGCCTCGGTCGCGTGCAGGCGGCGCAAGGGGATCACGCCGGCGCGGCGCAGTCGTACTCGCAAGCCTGCAACTTGTTTCCAGCATACGGGGGCGCCCATTTTGCTCTTGCCGCGGAGCTTCGCAGACTCGGCCGCCGTGCGCAGGCGGAAGAGCATATCGCCGAGTACTCGAAAAATACCGGTGTTGAGCCGCCGCTTGATGACCCGCTATTCAAGCGCATTCACGAACTAAATCAAGGCACGCAGGTTTACCTCCGGCGCGGCACAGAATTAGAGAAGGCGGGCCTGCTCGAGGACGCGATTCGCGAGCATGAAGCGGCTCTGGCTATCGATCCCACCAACCAACAAGTCCATGTCAACCTGATCTCTCTTTACGGGCGCACCGGCAACTCCGGCAAGGCCAAGCAGCACTTCTCAACGGCGACGAAACTGAATCCCGGCCGGCCGGACGCCTGGTACAACTATGGCGTGCTGCTGTTTCAGGAGCGAAATTACGAAGACGCCGAAAAGGCCTTTCATCAGGCGGTGACCGTTAATCCGGACTATGCCGAAGCCCACAACAATCTGGGTGCGATCTACGAACAGCAGGGCCGGCTCGACGATGCGGAGAAAGAGTTTCGCCAGGCCATCGCGGGCCAGCCAAATTACGCGCTCGCCCATTTTCACCTGGGCCGTATTCTGGTCAACCGGCGGCAGTATGACGAAGCCATCCAGCAATTTCTGCGGGCTCTTCAGCCGGAAAGCGAACAGACGCCGGTCTATCTGTATGCGCTGGCGGCCACCTATTCGCG
Source organism: Acidobacteriota bacterium (assembly GCA_003223115.1). Lineage (GTDB taxonomy): Bacteria > Acidobacteriota > Terriglobia > Bryobacterales > Bryobacteraceae > QHXW01. The sequence continues at coordinate 31,039 of QHXW01000412.1, read as the reverse complement.
AGCCGGCGATCGCGAACACGCGTTGACTTATTTTCATAAGGCGCGCGACGGCGCTCTGGCGCGCGGGCAGTCACAACTGGTGTCGAGCATCGATCGTGATCTGAAAACGCTCGGCAGTCAACCATGATTCGCGGTATCTCCCGCCGGGGTCTGTTGAAGGCGCTGGCTGCGGGCGGTCTCTATGGCGGCAGTCGAGTCTCCGGAGCCGGGGCCCCGGAGGCGCCGCTGTTTCGCGATATCGCCGCCGAAACAGGGCTCAATTTTCATCATTCGAATGGTGCGACCGGCCAACACTATATGCCCGAGGCCATGGGTCCGGGGGGGGCGCTGTTCGACTATGACAACGACGGCGATTTGGACATCTATTTGGTGCAGGGCACACGGTTCAACCGATCCGGCAAGCTGCTGTCGCCGCCTCCCTCCGGCTGGAAACCGGGGAACCGCCTGTTCAAGAATCTGCTGGCTGAGACCGGCGAGTTGCGCTTCGTCGACGTCACCGAGAAAGCCGGCGTCGGCTACATGGGTTACGGCATGGGCGTGGCGGTGGGCGATTACGATAACGATGGCCTTCTCGACTTATACGTGACGAATTTCGGCCGCAACGTGCTGTATCACAACAACGGCGACGGAACGTTCACCGATGTGACGCGTGAAGCCGGCGTGGATGATCCGCATTGGTCGACCAGCGCCGCCTGGGTGGATTTTGACGGCGATGGTTATCTGGATTTGTTTGTCTGCAACTACGTCGATTTCACCGTGGAAGGCAATCGTGCTTGTTCTTCGCCGGCGGGAGAGCCGGATTACTGCACGCCGAAGATGTACCATCCGGTGCCCTCCCGACTTTTCCGTAACCTGGGGAACGGGAAGTTCGAGGACATTACCGAGGCCTCGGGAATCAACCGCGCTTACGGGCCGGCGCTCGGCGTGGTGTGCGCGGATTTCAACGGCGATGGCCGCACCGACATCTATGTGGCAAACGACACCGCGGCCAACCAGTTATGGCTCAATCAGGGGGATGGCACGTTTCGTGATGCGGCGCTGGACATGGGTGTAGCGTACAGCATGGACGGGCTGGCCAAAGCCGGCATGGGCGTCACGCTCGGTGATGTCGAAAACAACGGAGGCCAGGTACTGCTGGTGACTAATCTCACGCGCGAGGGCGTCACAGTTTTCCGCGGCGATTCACGGGGACAGTTCGACGACGTCACGGCGGAATTCGGTTTGCTCGAAGCAACCTTCGGCAATACGGGCTTCGGCGCCGGATGGTTCGATTACGATAACGACGGCTGGCTCGATCTTTTCATTACCAATGGGGCGGTAACGATTCTCGGTTCCGAGCATCGCGGCGCCTCTACCTATGCTCAACGCAAGCAGTTGTTTCACAACGAAGGCCGCCGCAAGCGTTTTCGCGAAACATCGCGTCTGGGCGGTGCGGCATTCAAGATAGAAGAAGTTGGACGCGGCGCCGCTTTCGGCGACGTAGATAACGACGGCGCCATCGATATCGTCGTCACCAATGATAACGGGCCGGTGCGCTTGCTACGCAATCAGCTATGGCGCAACGAGGCGCCTTCACGCCGGCACTGGCTTACGGTGAAACTCGAATCGCCTCGCACCAACCGGTTCGCCGTCGGCGCGCTTGTTGGGGTGGTCCGCAGCGGCCAGAACACGTTGTGGCGTCAGGTCCATACCGATTCCAGTTACCTCAGCGCCAGTGATGTGCGCGTGCATTTCGGGCTGGGAGATCAGCCTCAAATCGAGGCTGTGCTGGTCCAATGGCCGGACCACAAGCACGAGCGCTTCGAAGGTATCAAGGCAGACCGAATCATGACGCTGCGCCAAGGGGCAGGGAAGGGCATTTGACCCCGTCCAGGTCTCAGTCAAAACGAATTTCGCTGTCGCCTATCAGCCGGCACGTTTCGCTTCGCGGTGGTTTATCGTTTCGGCGAACACGAGAAATTCCACAGTGTGATCACTTGGGTCTCGCGTTCATAGCCGAGCGTGCTCAGCGAGCCGGTACCTAGCGCGAACAGCCGGCCATCGGCCGCGGGCAAGCCGAGCCAGCATGCCGTAAGGATCCTCAGAATATGGCCATGCGCGAACAAAGCGACATCCCCCGATGGCTGGAGCGCTTGGTCGATCACCGCCTGCGCGCGCGCCGCAACCTGACCGATGCTCTCGCCGTTAGGCACTCCGTCGACCCATAGAGACCAGTCCGGCGCATCTTTGCGGATATCGGCGGTCGTGCGTCCTTCGTAATCTCCGTAATCCCACTCACGGAGATTGGGCTCGAGTTGCGCTGCGTCCCCGTACCCTGCCAGACGGCAAGTTTCGACGGCACGCTGGAGCGGGCTGACAAGAACCAGTGCAAAACGGCGGCCAGCAAGACAATCGGCCAAAGCCGTAGCTCTCTCGCGTCCCGCGTCATTCAGCGGCAAATCGGTTCGGCCCGTATGTGCGCCGGAAAGGCTCCACTCCGTCTCGCCATGACGAACCAGCCAAAGCTCTCCAGGCATTCAGCGATTATCTCGCGAGGTCCGGGACCAAGCGGTGGTTGTTACCCGTGCCATCGCCAGTCGCGAACCTCCGGCATATCGTCGCCGTGCCGCGTGATGTAGAGCCTGTGCTCGATCAACTTGTTGCGCAGCATCTGTTTCTTGTGCGCCGCCACGCTTTGCAATTTGGGCACACGGTCGATGACGTCCCCGGCCAGGTGGAACCGGTCCAGATCGTTCAACACGGTCATATCGAAGGGTGTGGTGGTTGTGCCTTCTTCTTTGTATCCGCGCACGTGCAGATTGTCGTGATTCGTGCGGCGATAGGTGAGCCGGTGGATGAGCCAGGGATACCCATGAAACGCAAAGACGATGGGTTTGTTGGCGGTGAAGATGGAATCGAAGTCGCGATCAGAGAGACCGTGCGGGTGCTCGCTCGAAGGCTGAAGCGTCATCAGATCCACGACGTTCACAACGCGGATTTTCAATTCAGCAAAATGTTCGCGCAGCCAGGCGACTGCCGCCAGCGTCTCGAGCGTCGGAATGTCGCCGGCGCACGCCATGACTACGTCCGGCTCTCCGCCTTGGTCGTTGCTGGCCCAGTCCCAGATGCCGATTCCCGTAGTACAGTGCTGGACTGCCGAATCCATGTCCAGCCACTGCAGTGCCGGCTGTTTCCCGGCAACGATGACGTTGACGTAATGCCGGCTCCGCAGGCAATGGTCTGCCACCGAAAGCAGGCAGTTTGAGTCGGGAGGCAAATACACGCGTACCACGTCCGCCTTCTTATTCATCACGAGGTCGATAAAGCCGGGATCCTGATGGCTGAAGCCGTTGTGATCCTGCCGCCACACATGCGAGGTGAGCAGATAGTTCAGAGACGCGATGGGGCGCCGCCAGGGAATGCCGCGCGTGATTTTCAACCATTTCGCATGCTGGTTGAACATCGAGTCCACAATGTGGATGAAGGCTTCATAGCAGGAAAAGAAACCGTGCCGGCCGGTGAGCAGGTAACCTTCCAGCCATCCCTGGCACATGTGTTCGCTGAGCACTTCCATCACGCGGCCATCCGGCGAAACGTGATCGTCCGTCGGAAGAATCTCAGCAGTCGAAACGCGGTTTGTCACCTCGAAGAGCGCATCCAGCCGGTTAGAGCTGGTCTCATCCGGTCCAAAAACCCGGAAGCTGCGCGACTCAGTGTTCAGCTTCATCATGTCGCGGAGCATCTGTCCCAGTACTCGTGTCGCTTCCGAGCGCACGGTACCGGGCTTCGGCACTGCGACGGCATAACTGCGGAAATCCGGCATGCGCAGCTCCCGCAGAAGCAATCCGCCGTTGGCGTGAGGGTTGGCGCCCATGCGCCGCTCGCCTTTCGGCGCCAGATCGGCAAGCTCGCGGATCAACCGGCCGTTTTCATCGAACAGTTGCTCGGGATGGTAGCTTTTCATCCAGGCTTCAAGAATCTTGATGTGTTCAGGTTTGCTCGACATCTGATCGACAGGCACTTGATGGGAGCGGAATGTCCCTTCGACGGGCTGCCCGTCTACTTCTTTCGGCCCGGTCCATCCCTTGGGCGAGCGCAGTACGATCATGGGCCAGCGCGGACGCTTCGAGAAGCCATGCTCCCGGGCATCTTTCTGAATAGCCCGGATATCTTCCAACACGGTTTCGAGCGTGCCCGCCATTAACCGGTGCATGGGTTCGGGCTGGTCGCCTTCAACGAAAAAGGGCTGATATCCGTAACCGCGCAGTAGATCCGTCAGCTCGTCGTTGCCAATACGCGCGAGCACGGTCGGCCCGGCGATCTTATACCCGTTCAGATGCAGGATCGGAATCACAGCTCCGTCACGCGCGGGATTGAGAAACTTATTCGAATGCCAGCTCGCTGCCAGAGGACCTGTTTCCGTCTCGCCATCTCCAATGACGCAACACGCCACCAGGTCGGGATTGTCGAACACTGCCCCGTAAGCGTGCAAAAGCGCGTACCCGAGTTCTCCGCCTTCATGGATGGAACCCGGTGTTTCCGGCGCCGCATGGCTGGGAATGCCGCCAGGAAATGAGAACTGTTTGAAAAGCCGCTGCATGCCTTCAGCGTCCTGGGTGATGTTCGGATAGAACTCGCTGTAGGTCCCCTCGAGCCACGTGTTCGCCACCATACCCGGGCCCCCGTGCCCCGGCCCGCAGATGTAAATCATGTTGACGTTATACTTCTTAATGATGCGGTTGCAGTGGACGTAGATGAAATTCAGGCCTGGAGTGGTGCCCCAATGACCCAGCAGCCGTGGCTTGATGTGGTCCAGCCGCAGCGGCTCCGTGAGCAGCGGGTTGTCATAGAGGTAGATCTGGCCGACGGACAGGTAGTTGGCGGCGCGCCAGTAAGCATCGATCTTACGGAGATCTTCCTCGGACAACACGTCTGATCGGTAACCGACTTCAAGGGGGCTGGCAACTGACATAAATCCTCCACTTCGAATTTTAATCCCCGGAGCGGCCTCAAAGCGCCACCCAGTCGAATCGTTGGAATAATGCCAGTTGCCTCACACCCCGCAGGCTGGCAAATTCATAAGAATACCGGCGATAAAAAGCAGCACGATTCCCAGCCGGCGCAGTGAGCGCGAAGGGCCGATGATCTTCGAAATCATTGTTGGGGCGACTGCAATGATCGCTGGAGCCATCGCCGCGATCGCCGGATTGGGCATCGGCAGCATCCTCACGCCGCTCCTGGCTTCTGAGTGCGGAATGAAAACGGCGGTTGGGGCAGTCGCGGTTCCGCACGTCATTGCCACGATTCGGGTTAATGAACGCCGGGGGCGCGCTGGTTGGAGCACTCGTGCCTGCGCGCGCGCTATTGCCGGCGCACTGGGATTGACCGGGTATGCCGACCGGCTGCGATTTGGCTGAAAAGCGTCCTGGATTGCGGCGATTGTTTCAGGCGGATTCGGAGGTCTGGTAGGCAATCAGGGCGGCATTCGATCGGCAGCCATGCCCCGGTTGGATCTCGAGGGAGCCACATTCGTAGCCACAGCAACGGCGATTGGCGTCTCGGTAGATGCAGTACGAATGCCGATCTCCTTCGCCACGGCCTCCCGGCAAATCTTTGCCGCGTGACCGGCGCTGATTGTTGCGATAATCGGCGTGGTGATTGGAACGTTGGCCAGCGAACGTGTGCTCCGGAGCATCCCGGAAAGACTGTTTCGCGAGACCGTATCAGCAATCCTGCTCGCCATCGGGCTGGTCCTTCTGGTAACCAATCCCCGTTAGGCGAAACGGGTCAGGCCCGACGCGGCTGGCTTGTGATCATCTATCCTTCAAAGCGGATGCAGGCACGGCCGAAGTAGATTTCGTCGCCCGCGCTGAGATGCTCGCCCCGCTTGCCGCCGGAAGGCACTTCAATCGAGCGGCCGTCGCGAAAGATGCGCGTGCCATATTCGCTCGAATCATCGCAGATGCGATACTCGGCCGTCTCTGGATCGAAGTGGATGTGCGCGTGGCTGCGTGAGACCGTGGCGTTGGCCTCATCTGCTCCATCTTCGAACACGATGTCGTTGCGCCGCATGACGCGATGGCGGGCATCCGTAAGTTCCGCCAACCGTCCGATGTTCGTGCGCGGCTTGTTCAACACGAACGAATCCAGATTGGCTTTGCCGCGCACCACCACTACTCGTGCCGGCTCAGGCTTGGCCGTGGAGACAGCCGGCGCGTTCTGAACTTCGTACAGGATTTCGAAAGTCTTTGGCCCGTTCTCGGCCGTTTCAATCTCAAGCGAGAAACCAGCGGGCAATTCGCATTGTGCCCCGGCCAAGCACTCGCGCATGTCGTTTTCCAGTCGCCGATTCTGGCCGAACGCGGCTTCGAAGAGCGCGCGCTTTGCCGGATCAGGAGAGAAGCAGCGAACCACCAGGTGGTTAAACGGGAATATCCGGCTGCCGCGGCGCAGCGTTTGGATTTTGCTCTCTATTTCTTCCAGGATGGCGCGATGGACCAGCAGCAGCTCATCGGACTCCGCGGGCCCAAATGCTTTTTGGGTCCACTTACGAAACTCCCGCTCGATGGTCTTTTCGATTTCCGAGAAAAAACGCATGGCTGTTACTCCGCCCCGCCGATAAGGCCCAGTTCGCGAGCAGCGGCAACGATCTCGACAGCAGCCGTCGCCGGGTACGTCCCACCGTATTGGCCGTTTTCGATCAAAATGGAAAACGCAATCCGCCGGCCCGCCTTCCCATAGGGCGCAAATCCGATGAACCAGGCGTGTGAGGGAGCGTCGGCAAGTTCCGCTGTGCCGGTCTTGCCCGCGATTGGCACAACGGCCGATGCAGCGCGCCGGGCGGTGCCAGAGGTCACCACCTCTCGCATGAATCTCCCCACGGTGACCGCGACATCCGGACTGACGATTGTTTTGAACTCCGCTGTGTGTCCTTTGGCATCATCGCGAATCCACTGCCCGGGCGGCATCATTCCGCTATTCGCAACCGTAGCGGCGACCCGCGCCATCTGAAAGGGCGACGCCACCACTTGCCCCTGCCCGTAAGAAGACTGCGGCAGAGATTTGCGGAGTTGTTCCGTTGTGTTCGGCGCGGCCACTGCAATACCCAGCAAGCTGGCGGTTTCGAACAAGTGCTTAGCGCCCACATCATATGTTCCGAGCTGCGCGAAATACGCGTTGCACGAAACGACAGTGCCTCGTTCCATGTCCAGATTTCCGTGCGGTGTCTTGTCGAGGACGTCATCACGGATGGGGCGATTGGAACCGCGCATGTAATTACCCACTCGGCCATCCGGTAAGCGGATGCATGAGTATTGAGTGTGCGCCAGTGCCGGATCTTTACGCAGCGCGGCCAGCGTGGTGACCACTTTGAATGTCGACCCCGGCGGATAGAGGCCGTAGCGCGCGCGATCGAGAGAGGGATTAGGGTTATCGACGGAACTGTCCAGATCGGCCCCGATAGGGTCGCGGGTCTTCGACGGTTGATCTGCTGAAATCATCCGCGGAAGCGGAAAACTCACCGAAGCCAGCATATCTCCCGTTGCAGGATCGAGCACAACAATCGCGCCTTTCTCCTTTCCGGCCAGCCTCAACTGCTGCTGGAGGATCTGCGCAGTGCGCACCTCGAAACGCGCGTCGATGGACATATGCACATCACGCGGCCGGTCGAGCACGCGGCGAACCGCGGGATCATCGGGCTCATAGCGGTGGCGCAGCAATGGAACCAGCTCGCTGTAGTCGTAACGCATGATGCGCTCAGTCGCGCCCGTTTTCGGGTCCTTCACGGTCACAAGCGTGGGACGTTCATCATAACCGCGCAAATGAGTATCGGAATCTCGTTCGACGAAGGATGTGTTGCCGGCGCCCCAACGCATGCGCGTGCGCAGATCGCCGAGAAGGTCGAAGGTCAGCCCGCCGAATGGATAATGCCGGCTTTCCGTACGCGAGCACGTGCGATTGATATCGACGCCGAGCCGGGCGTACTCAGCGCGATGCGCTTCAAGCTCTTCCCATCGGCTGGTTGCCAGCGGCAGACCGTTGCGATCGTAGATGCTACCCTTCGGAATCTCGCGCATGATCTCGAGAAAGCGAGGATTATATTGGTAGCGGTGGCCGCCATCCGCCTGAACAACCAGAGCGCCTTGCCCCATGATCGGGCCGCTACGCAGAACCTGAACGTATGCGGCTTTGGCGATGATGATGGAGCCCAGAGCACTCAGAACGATGCCCATAGTCGCGACCGGCGCCCGAAACGGCGCATTACGTTCTGGCGCGCTGCCCCGGGAGATTGAAAGCAGAATGGCGAAGATCAGGAAATTGGCCAGCATGGAACTGCGGCCGTAACTCAGAAACGGAGTAACCACACCCGAGAGCGGCACCACGCCAAGTGCTCCGCCGCCAATCAGGAGAATCTGCAAGGCGATGGCCGCGGTAAGACCTGTGGCGAGAAAAAATTCGTAATCGCTTTTGGCCCGCAATGCAATGTGGAACGATCGATAGATGACGATTGCGTAAATGGCGAAGACCGCAACCAGTCCGAGGAAGCCCCATTCCTCGCCCAGCGCCGAGAAAACCAGATCGGTATGAGCCGCCGGGACGAGGGCCGCATCGCCCAGCCCGAGCCCTGTGCCGAATGTGCCGCCGGTCGAGAATCCCCATAGCGACTGTGCGAGTTGGTCGCCTCCATGCACGGTATTGTTCCAGGGCGAGAGCCACATGGCGACACGCGAGGAAACCGTACGTGGAATGCCGAGCAGGTAGCCTGCGCCGAAGCCGATCACCAGAACAGCCAGGCCGGTGAACGCCATTGTGGTGCCGCGCCGTGCTATCGCGTAGAGCCCGAGGAAAAGACAGGTGAAGACCAGCGCTGGTCCCAGATCTTTTTGTAGAAAGAAGAACAGCAGCGACAGAACGACACACACAACCACCGGAACCGTGTACTCGAGCGGCGGTAAATCCACGTATTTCGAGAGCCACGCAATCTTGGGCCGCGCTTCACGAGCGTGGCGCAGAATATCCCAGCGTTCGGCGAAATAACCCGCCAGGAAAAGAACCAGTAGAACGCGGATGAGCTCAACCGGCTGAAATCCGAACAAGTTGACCTTGGCATCGCTTGTGCCCGGACCATATCCGAACAGGACGAGCAACAGAGAAAGCCCGAAGCTAGCGAGCAGCGGCACGAATGACAGTTTTCCGAACATGCGTTTGTAGTCTATAAAGCTGAGCAAGCCCAACAGCATAGAGCCGCCGATCACTCCTTGCGCGAACCCGGCGAATATCAGGCCGTCCCGCACCGAATCGCGCAGGCTCACCATCAGGATGAGGCCGATGCCGGTCAGCAGAAAAACCGGGACCAGCAGCACCCGGTCGCCATCGAAGTTGCGCAGCCGCCACCAGAGATAGACCGCAAAATAAGCGCAGAAGAACAATGCGGACCACAGGAAAAATTCCAGTTCGAAACGCGCCGGACGCCGCACCACGAAACGCGGTTTGAGGATTCGAAACTGCTCAGACGTCAGCAGCGCGAGTGAACGCTCGTGGCTCTCTACCTGAGGCAATTGCTCGAGCCTCGATCGGAATCCGCTCATGCCGCGACCGCCATGAATCTCGGATTCAGGCACCCGGATCCGCGCCAGCGCCCCGACATTCGGCAAATTACCGGTGGCATAGTAGATCTTACGCGCGACGAACTGCCGCTCGGCGGGATCCGGGAAAATTTCGAGGTAAGGAAGTAAATCATCTCGCGACGAAAGCTCGTTCAGGTTCAGAATCTGCTTGCTCGCGAGGCCCTGTTCAATTTCACCGAAGGCGTGGATTTTGGCTTTGAACACCAGGAACAGTCCGCAGGCGATCAGTACGGCGACGGCGGCCAACCACACTACTTCGGAAGCATCTCCAGCCTTCCGGTGCAGTGGGCCGTAAGTGGTCGCCACGCGTTCGATAGCCTTACTACGCGTTACCGCCATAGATCGGCTCCGGCTTGCAACTCCAACAGCCGGCCTTTGACAGCGCCTATCGTCGCCTGAATGCGTGCAATACCGGTACTCGCATTGCCGTAAGGTGCGATCTCCTGATACAACTCGAGCGCGCGATCGTAATCGTCGACCGCCTTCCGCACCTCGTCTTTTTCCTGTGGAAGGCCGCGAATCTTGCGGGAATCGTTCCACAGCCGGTCAGCCCGCTCGCGGTACCCGTCTGCAAGCTGGCCCTTTTCGCGATTGCCCAGCGCATAACCGCGGCGCTCTGCCTCATGGAGCGCGGTGTAGGCCTTGTCGATATCCTTGAAACCGTAAACGTAGAGGCGTGCCAGGCCGAGTTCGGGATCGGGGGATTTCGGCATCAACTGCTGCGCCTCGTTGAACTTCTCAGCGGCCTCGTTGAGCGCGGCGCTATTGTGCCGCGCCGTTCCGTTGATTCGCGCAATGTGGCCTTCGCTGAGCCGCAGCATCCCACGGACGGTATTGTCGCCGGGATCAAGCGTCAGGGCATCGGCCAGGTAAGTTCGCGCGCGCTCCCAATCCTTTTGATACACGGTCTGGGAATCGTTGGCTCTATATGTACCGACCACGTGATCGGCGGAGGCCATCAGCTTTTGCTTGACGGCCCGGCGCGGTGCATACAGGAATGGAGACGAGGAACGATCCTTCGCCAGTGCCGTCCACTGCGCCCAGATACGATCGGGGTCCGTCACTTTTTCCGTTTTGATCTGATTTTCGAATTGCTGCCCGTGCTTGTAAAGAAAGTAAGTGGAAGTGGTCTCATAGCCAATGTAGAGCATGATTGCCAGACACAGATATGCCAAGCTCCGCACAACGATCTTGTTGATCTTGAGCTTCGGTTTCACCACGGGCGCGGGCTGTGCGGCGGGTATTGATGGCTTGGACTGCTCCACCGTTCGCTGCGTATCGTCTTCGGCCGGGACATCCGCTGGCGCGGCTGTTCTCCGCGTACTTTCATCCACAGAACCGGCCTGCGAGGTTCGTCTGGTGGCTTCCTGGCCCTCTTCGTCTGCAGCCAACACAAGGCCGCCTCCGCGGAAGCGAATCAGATCTGCTGCCAGGTCCGCTGCAGACTGATAGCGCCGCTCTGGATCCGGCGTCATCGTTTTCACCAGGATTTTTCGCAACGGTTCGGGACAAGGCTCGGGCGCCGGTGGCGGTGGAATGCGAGAGCGAATCATCCTCTCCAGACGCTCGGTGGTAGCCGCTTTGTAAGGCTGCTGCCCCGTTATCATCTCGTAGAGCACCACGCCGACCGACCACAAATCGGACATGCGGTCCACTTCGCCCGAATCCAGCCGCTCGGGCGAAGCATACTGCACGCTGCCGAATTCATTGCGCGTCAAGCGGCGGGAAAGCGAGAGAGCCTTGGCGATGCCGAAATCGAGCAAGCGCACGCACCCGTTCGAGTCGATCCGAATGTTTCGCGGCTTGATGTCGCCGTGGATGATGCCGCGGTACTCTTTGCCGTCGATGGTGGTTTGCAGGCTGTGCGCGTGCTCCAGCGTCTCGCAAATCTCGCCGGCGATCTCGACGGCTTGCGCCACAGGCAGAGGCCCCCGCCGGATGATCTCTGACAGATCCTCACCCTCGATGTACTCCATCGCCACGTAGAAATAATCGTCGACGTCGCCAGTGCCATGGATCTGCACCACGCGCGGATCGACTGCGGCGAGCCGGGCCTGCAGCGTCGAACCGCGGCGCTCAGCTTCGATGCTGTCCACCGTATCGGGATCAGTGCCATGTTCGATGAGCTTCAGAGCAATGGTGCCGCCCGTGTCATCATCGCGGCCGAGATATACATCGGCCATGCCGCCGCGCGCCAGCTTGCGGACAATCTCGAATTTTCCGACCTTGCGGTTTACAGGTATCACGTCCGCCGCCTGCGTTGTTTTGGCGTCCCGCGGATGTCACTCGGCTGCGTGCGCCCGAGCGGCTCACCTTTCAGAAAAAAGTTGAATCTGAGAATCGGGCCGCCGTCCATGCCCTGCGGGATGATGACGGCTTGAGTTCCATTGTCATCAAAGACGTTACCGATCAGGACAGGACGCGCGGGATTAGAAACCAGCACACCCGGACGCGGGCTACGCGGGTTGCGGCCGTTGCTGGCGATGCTATTGTGCGAGAGCCAGGGCGTCGCGCCGCCCGAAATCACGATACCGGTATCCACATTGTCGTGGATGGAATTGGCGCGAAGCACCGCCCGCGAATTTCCTCGAATCTCGATGCCCGTGCTGGCGCCTGCAATTTCCGAATCGTCGATTTCGACATCCGAGTCGTCAAGGAGAATCCCTGTGGCCAGCGGCATCTTTTCATCGGCAAGGATGCGCAGACCGGTAATCCGGCCGCTCGAGATTTTCTCGGCCACAATCGCAATCGTGGGGCCCGCAGCGGAAGGCGCGGCCCGGATCATGGCTCCATCCGGCACCCGGCTCGTGAGGTTGACGCCGTTACGCAGCCGGATCTGCTCGCGATACTCACCGCCGAGCAGCTCGATGGTATCGCCGAATCGCGCCTGGGACAGAGCATCATTGATGGCTGTGAACTGCGCGCCTTCGCCGGTGCCAACAACCAGAACCCGCGCGTCGGAAATTAGATCGGACGTGCGGTTGGGGTGCAGCCATCCGAAACGCCACTCGAGAGCTCCTAGCACCAGCACGCCCAGAATGAAACCGTAGATGGCGACCGCTCCCCGGGCAGTGAACAGATTGAGCGCGGCCTTGTCCGGGGCCGATCCGCCGCCGGGCTGACCCGAAAATCGTGGCGCCTCAGCGATGACAACCGAAACGTTATCCTTGCCACCAGCGCGGTTGGCGGCTGCGATGAGTTCCTGTACGGCCGAGTCCGGATTTCCAGCCCCGCGCACGACGGTGCGCAGAATTTCCGTGGAGGTCAACTGGTCACTGAGCCCGTCACTGCACAAGAGCAACGCGCTGTCTTCCTCGAACGGAATGCGAAGCAATTCGATGAACTCCGGGTCGTCCGGCGTGTGCTCTTCTGTGCCGATGTCGCGAAACACCTCGTTGCGCCGCGGATGCCGCATGGCGTCTGTTTCGGAAAGGTCGTTCCGATCCTCACGCTCACCGACTGGCGAATGATCGTGCGTGATCTTCTCGATGCGGTCTGTGCGGATTTTGTAGAGCCGCGAGTCTCCGACGTGGCCGATGACAGCCGATCCGTCTTCGACCACCGCAACCGTGAGGACGCAAGCCATCCCGTCCCACTTCGGATTTGTTCTGGCGAGGCGGAAGATTTCGTTATTGGCGACCGTAATAGCTTCCCGGATGCGCTCCCCGGCGCTACCGGTCTCACGTTCCAGGCGGCTTCGAACCATACTGAGCGCAATATCGGCGGCCTTTTCGCCGGCGGCGTGTCCACCGATGCCGTCGATCACAAGAAAAATGCCGCGGTCCGGATCGAAGTGAAAACGATCTTCATTGTTGGAGCGCACCAGTCCCGGATGGCTGTCGCCCGCACACCGCAGCTTCGTCCTCGAGACCATCAAGTTCTATTTTCGTTGAGTTCGGAAATGACTCATCCAGGCCAGGCCAGCGACCAGGATGAGCAAGGCGGACACAAAGAAGTACCGAGCCATGTGCAGCGATCTCATTGGGCGCCCGTCACACGAAAATCCAGGAAGACCACATCGGCCAGGCCGATCCGCGCGCGAACCGGAAGACCCACTTCAAGATTCTTGTCTTTTTTTTCACCCTCGACGTAGTCGATGCTGCTCGGAATCTTCTGGCCATCCACAGTTGTACCGAGCCGGCTCAGGTCCTTCAGAAAGAATTTTCCGCTGTCCGGGTCGCGGCGCAAGCGTATGTGCTCGCGCGAGACGTCGGGCACAGTGTGGAGCGTCAAGTCGGTCCAGTAGTCGCGGCCTCCGCGGCCGATGACGATCTGGTTCTTGGTCACGCGGTACGTCTGGCGTCCATTCTGGTCTTCGTATTCGATGGTGGCGTATGCTTCGGCGGCGCTATCGGGCTTCTCGTCAAACTTTTGTGACGTCTTTAACTCGCCCGAAAGCCGGCTGGTGGCAATACGCTTCGTCATGGATCCGGCGCCATACTCAGGCTTGGACGGCATGGCGAGTTCCGAATAGATGACGATGTCGCCGGGCTGGGTTTCTTCGTCGGTGTTTTCCAGAATGTCGATGGTCCAGCCCCCCGGCGGAGCGTCTACTTTGGGAGCCGGTTTCCGCGAGAGCCGCAGCTTGTCGCTCAGAGGCGCACGGTTCAGAAGGGCCAGTTCGCCATCGAGCGCGCGGTGTGCCTCATCGATGATTCTGGGCACAATACCCCGCAAGCGTTCCAGATCGTCGGCGTGCAGATAAACGTGATAAATGGCCGGCGCCAGAAGGGTGTACTGCAGGGGCTCCAGGCCCTCGCGCATGTTCCGCACGAGTTCCTGAATGATGTCACGCGCAGTGGCGGAGTTCGAGGCCAAACGCGTCATATTTCGGATACGAGATTCGTTGCGCGCGTGTTCCAATTCAATCTTAACAAGTCGCCTGGAGCGCCGGTCGTGCGGCAACGTACGCTTGTTGCGGGTGAGATGGTAGAATCGGCCAAATGCGCCGGTAGAGGGCGATTGCGCTAGTCTCACGCAACTTCTGTCGTCGTTAAGCCGAGCGTCGCGATAAATCGCGGCCGCGCCACATAATGATTAAGAACAATTTATGAAATCCTTAGTCGTAGCAGCGTTTGCGTTTCTCGTCGGCGCGCAGTGCGAAGTGAGGGCGCAGAAGTCCGATGCCGTGTTTCATTGGCCGGAGGGTAAGCGGGTGGCCGTCAGCCTGTCATTCGACGATGCCCGCGCCAGCCAGATTGATGTCGGGTTGCCTTTGTTCGAAAAGTACGGCGTCAAGGTCACCTTTTACGTAAACCCGAAAAACACCCAAAAACGCCTGGATGGCTGGAAAAGCGCCGCGGCGAAGGGACACGAGATCGGGAATCATTCCGCATCACACCCGTGCACGGGCAACTTCCCGTGGTCGCGGAGCAATGCTCTCGAAAACTACACCGTAGCCATGATGGAGAACGAGCTCGACAGCGCCAACCGTGATACGGAGAGTTTGCTGGGCGTGAAGCCCACCACGTTTGCCTATCCTTGCGGCGAGAAATTCATCGGACGGGGCACAGAGACCAGGAGCTACGTTCCGCTGGTTGCGAAGCGCTTTCGCGTGGGCCGTGGTTTTCGAGAAGAAGCGGCGAACGATCCCATGTTCTGCGATTTGGCACAGACGCTGGGCGTGGACTCTGACGGAATGAGCCTTGAGGACATGAAGGCCGCTGTCGTGGCCGCCGCTCAAACGGGGGGCTGGCTGGTTTTTGCCGGACATGAAATCGGCAGTCCCGGACACCAGACCAATGACGCTACGGTGTTGGAGCAGTTCTTAAAGTACGCCGCAGACCACGCGAATGGTATCTGGCTCGATACTGTGGAAAATATTTCCCGGTACATTCAGGAGCATAGAGGCGGCAAGTAGCGGGCCGATGCTCGGAACTTAGTCGTTCAAGCCAAAGCACAGGATAGCGGCGAAAAGGAGTGACTGCAGCGCCGCCGAACGGCTAAGAGAATTGTTCGACACTGGTACACTTGTGCCAAAGAACAGAGATTAAGCGCTTGTGTGGTACAGACGTGCCGCAGATTTGGGAACCTGATGTTATCCAAAACACATCAACGCCGGCCTGCGGCTGGCCGCTTCGCCCGTTCTTCTGGGCATGATCCTGCCAGATATCCCGCCAGAGTTCGAGACAGAGCGACTCGAATGCTGTTGGATCATTGGGCGGGTCCCATCTTTCGATGTCGGCGCTCATGATTTGGCTGCGTCGGACAGCCATTTACTCTAGCTAGCAGCATGCACAGGCAACGTGCGCAGGCGACTGGACGCAATCTGCTTATCGTAGCCGCAGGAAGGAAGGGTTCAGGAGATTCTTTCGATTGGAGGTAGCGGGGCGGGCGTTCGTCGCATCCGCAGTTCAGGCCCCTCACCTACAATATGGAACGAGGCGCCTGGTGCTTTGCTGACCTCCAGAGAGGCGGCTGATTTTCATTGTATGATCTCGCATAACACAGTGACAATCTCGCAGAATATTTCTGCAGTTCCTATCTATACGGTCGGTATGCCTGTACCTGACCCATATGCCGGGCCGGGAAGGCCCGCTTTAGGCGGCTATGATCACGGGCAGCCCCCCTCAACGGACAGCAAGCCGAGGTACATTCAGGACAGAGGCGGCAAGTAGCCGGCCGCCGCAGGCCGATGCTCGGAACTTAGTCGTTCAAGCCAAAGCACAGGATATTTGAACCGATGGCAATGGCGATGAACTGTTTTCCGCCAACGGTGAACGTCACGGGAGATGTCTTGTTTTCTCCGCCAGCAGGGAAATGCCACAGCGTTTTCCCGTCCCGCTCGTCGAGAGCCACAAAATCCCCACCCGGGTCTCCGTAAAATACCAGGCCGCCGGCTGTCCCTAACACGCCCGCACAGCGCTTACCATCCGCTGGTCCGATCTGAGGCTTTTCCCAAACCACTTTTCCGCTCTCGATATCCAGCGCGCGCACGTACTTCACGGCGGGCTCCTCTTTCGGAAGCTGCCTCTTTCCAGCGCCGGACGAAAGTTTGACCACGCACTCTTCGACTGCGACCAGGTAATAAAGACGTGTCACCGGGCTGAACGCGGTTGCATTCCAATTCGTTGCAGCTTCCGGGCAGGTTACATCGCCCTCCTGCAAGTACTGGGGACGGCCGTCTGGACCAATTCCGCTGGCCCAGGTGAGCTGCTTGATGAATGGCTTGGCCAGCAGAACCTTTCCATTGGTCCGGTCAAGCACGTAGAAGAACCCGTTGCGATTCGCAAACAGCAGCAGCTTTCTGTCTTGCCCGTGATACCGCGTGTCGATCAGAACCGGCGGTTCGGTCGAATCCCAATCGTGAAGATCGTGTGGAGTGAACTGATAATGCCATTTCAACTTTCCGGTGCCGGCGTCGAGCGCTAGAATGCAATCGGTGAAGAGATTGTCGCCCGGCCGGTTACGATCGTCGGAGTTTGGAAAAGGATTGCCGGTGGGCCAGTATAACGTATCGGTCTTCGGATCATAAGTACCGGTGAGCCACGTCGAGCCCCCGCCGACCTTGGGTTCCTCGCCTTTCCAGGTCTCGATGCCGGGCTCTCCTTTGGCCGGAACGGTCCAAAACCGCCACACGCGCTCGCCGGTGTCGGCCTTGTATGCGGCGATAAATCCGCGAATGCCCCAGTCGCCGCCCGAGACGCCCGCGATCACCAGGTCCTTCACAACCAAAGGCGCCATGGTCGAGCCATATTTCTGGGCCTCCTCAGGCATCACTTGTTCCCAAACCAATTTGCCCGTTGTGCGGTTCAACGCAATCAGGTGTGCGTTGTCGGTGGTCCTGAAGATCTTATCGCCAAGAATCGCCACGCCCCGATTCGTGCCCAACGACGCGTCGCTAACCAGTCCTTGAGTTCGCGGCCGGGAATACTCCCAGATCACGCGCCCTGTGAGAGCATCGAGCGCATACACCTGATGGGGACCAGTCACGTACATCGTGCCATCAGCCACAATAGGCGTCGTCTCGAGGCCAAAGTACTTCATGTTCTCGATGTAGTAGCCGGTGTCAGGAAGAAGCTGCATCCAGAGAGGCACGGTAAATATCCACTTCAGCGCCAACCGGTTCACGTTCTTGGTATTGATCTGTTTGAGATCGCTGTATCGATTCCCGCTCAGCTTTCCGTTGTAAGTCAACCAATCTCCCGGGCGGGGATTCAGAATTCGAGAGAAATCAATTTCGTCCGGCCCGGGCGCGTGGATGGCCGCCATCAATCTGGGCTTCACGCCGGTCAGCCGGCTGAGATAAGCGATCAGATCCTGCAACTCTTCAGGGTTGGCTCTTACGGCGGGCATCGGCGATGCATCTTCTTCGTGGATCGCAGCGATCTGGCTCTCCTGAAGCAGGTGGATCTTTCCCGTCAGATCCTCTAGGCGAAGGTCGAAATTGCTCCGGCTCCGCGCGAAACCGCGAAGCGTGTTGCCATCCCGCAACTCCACGGTCACCAGTTCATAGCCGCGGGCGATACGCGCGCCGGGCTCGAGCAGTGACGATCGAATTTGGTCAACAGTCCTCCCATGGCCGATGTTCGACAAATCCGGACCAATGGGCTCGCCTCTGCCGGAGACCATATGGCAGGTAGCGCATTGCCCTTTTCCAAAAAACAATTGCTCTCCGGCGGCCGGATTACCGGGCACGTCGCTTCGAGCCGCCTCCACATTTAATGAGTGCACGAAGGCTGCAAGAGCGTCGAGATCCCGAGCCGGCAGATCGAAACCCGGCATGCCGGTCCGGGGAATACCGTTGCGAATCACGTCACGGATCTTCTGAACGGACTGACCACTGACCCGGCTGTTGCCCACGAGACCCGGAGCCTGATCGGTCCCATGAGCGTCGGCCCCGTGACAACCGACGCAGCGTTCGGCGTATGTTCCCTGACCTTCCGCCAGATTTGGAGGGGCCGCGGCGGGATTCTGCCCCGCCATGCGTGAGGGACTCAGGACCAGAGCCCACAGTATGATTGCCGCGCTAGCTGCAGACCGCCAGTTCCACTTCTGCGTGTTCCGCGTCCTGTATATTGCATCCCTGGTGACTTGAAAAATCATGACGCCACCATCCCCCGCGCGTTCTCTTCGAGCACCGCCTGTCTTTCCGTTTCGGTCAAACCGGCTTCCCGAACTTTCAGCAGGGCCGACTCAAAATAAAACAGCGGGTAATGTGAACCGAACAGCACCCGCCTGACGGAGATCTTCTGCGCCAAGCGAGCTACTCCGCCCACACCTTCTACCATAGAAATATCAAAATGGGCATTCCCCGCAGCCGCCAGTTTTTGCAACTGCTCGACGTTGTGCAAGTGATCAGAATTCAGGATGACAACCCGCGCTTCCGGCTCGTTCTTCAGCAGGTCGGGCAGTGGAGACAAATCAACCGGTGGTACGCGCATCAGCGGATGCTGCGTACGCTCATCTTCCATGCATACGGCGAGTTGAACGACGAGGCGCCGGGCAGACGCCAGATGCAACAGATTCGCAAAGACGGGATCCGTGAGCGGGTACCCGTGGTAGTTCGGATGGAGACGGATCCCCGGCATCTTATATTCTTCGCCGCAACGCCGCAAGTCCTGCTGCCAGTCCGGCAGTTTGGGGTTGATGGAGCCGAATGGGACGAGAATCCCGGCGCCGTAGCGGGTACAGTCGTTCACCAGTCGCTCATTCGCGCTCGAAAGGTCCTTATGAAATACACCGTCGAAGGTGCCTGCCCATACCCTGCTGACGTTGCGTGTGCGAAGCCGGGCGGCCAGACCTTCCGGGTCGTCGCCGGCTAAACGACGAAACGGCCACCGCGACAGATTCACGTTGACGTCGATCATGCGTACCCTTTCGCACGCAGGATCGGTGTCAGGATGCGGCGCAGATTTTCACCGAAGATCAGTCTCCTCGCGGATTCCGGAATCTCGGCTCCCATCACTTTCCCTAGTTGCGAAGCGAAGCTTCTGCCGAACGCGTCACTGCCGTAAATAATCCGCTCGGCTCCAAGTTCCCGCACGGCCATTTCCATAAAACCTGCTGTCGGATGGGAGCCGGCCAATTCGACGCACAGTGTTTTGGAGCTGCGAACGACGCGAATCCCGAGTTCCCAATCTCCACCGGCATGGCCGCAAATGAGGCGTGCGCCGGGATGCCGCGCGGCGAGTTCCACGATGTCGTAGGGCGTGGATTCGCCAGGCTCGTTGCCGCCGACTTTCATCCACGTGTGCTGCATGATTGGCGCTTGAAGAGCGGTGGCACGTTCCACAATGGGGTCAAGTTCCGGAGCGTTGCACCGCTTGGCGACTAGCAACTTGACCCCCACCATGGGACCATCGCGGACGCAACGATCGAACTCGTCAAGGCTGGCCTGCACGTAATTCGGGTTCAGGTAAACAAAACCGTAAGCGCGATCGGGTCTCGATTTGATCGCCTGCAGCACCTGATTGTTCTCTTCGCGAAGCTGCTCGGGCGGCGGATTCATCAGAAGCGGATAACCTAGCGAGAGCATGACCCGGTCGATTCCCATTCGACCCATGTATTTGACGATCTCCGCCATGCGATCTTCGGGCGTAGCTCCCGGGACATTCGTCAGGTGGCAGTGAATATCCCAAACCACCGGCGGCTTGTCCTGGGCTAAACCTCGGGCAATCGACGGGGCCGCGGCCATGACAGGCATGGCTCCGCAAACGCGTCTGAAGAAGGTGCGGCGATCCAGTGATCTTGCGATTCTATGCGGCTCTGAAGGGAGCATGTGGTTGATGGGGGGTCTCGACCATCATTCGATGAACTCGTTCATGTAAGCGTTGTCCTGTTCATCGTGGAGATCCGTCGTATCGCCGATGACGTAACGATACCGGAATGCACGGCCGGCAGGAACAGGGTGCCCCATCCAATTCGTCGGGTCAGTCCACAAGACCGGGCGGTTTCCTATGGCTTTCGTAACGTCCTCCAAATCCCAATGCAACGCAAAGCCGGGAATCACCGCATCGAATAAGTCAGTGTTCATGGAATGTTCCAGAGCGTCCCGCACACTGTGGGGCGTTCGATCCAGCCATACTTTGACGATCCTCTTATCCGTCGCAGCCGCCAGTAAAAGCCAGATGCCTTTGACACTGCGCGCGGCAGCTCGAATGGATTTGGGATCCACGTCGTCACGCGCGGCCAGTAGATCCACGCCACGCAAAATATCGTGTGCGCGCATCGCCGGCAAGTTGAGTCCGATCACATTTGCGCGCGCGTTCGCCGTCCAAGTGTTGACGTATGGACGGTGATCCTCGTATGGCGCAGAGTCACGGACTTCCAATACGAGCACAACCCGGCCAGCCTTTCTCATCCTTTCCGCCAGCGAAGTAGTTGATTGGATCCAATAACTGGACGTTTTATCCTCAACCAGCAGCACTGCAGGTTTTCGCCCGCCGGCCGGGGGGATGTAAAGCGTTCCGCTGATCTCGACCCCCGGCTCGCTTTCAAAGGTAACGCGCTCGCGCCGGCCTTCCGGTCCACTCGACTCATCCGATACTTTGACGGCCGGAGCGGAACCGTCCGATGGAATTTTCAACCGGCGCAGCTCGGCTTCGAGCTCAGACACTGTTCCCTGTTTTTTCTTGGCGTGAAAAGTATCCAGGATTAACTGGTAAACCTTCCGGCTCCCGCGTTCGTCCTCGACTCGGCCGTTTGGCGTGACCAGGAGTTCGTAATTGGGATAGAGCTTCACGGGCTGTTCGTGAGAATCACCATGTCCGTCTTTGAGCCACCGGATCATCCATTCATAGATGGCTTCCCGGCTTTCGAGCGGAGTGCCGTGAGGGCCCGATCCGACAAAGTAGTGCACTTTGCCCTCGGCGTCATAAAGCCCGTACCACCGCTTGACCTCGTCATAGACAAGCTTCGCCCCTTCCGGCGTGAAATAATCGTGCTCCGTGGCCTGGAGCAGCCAGGGCGTCGGGGTCGATAATTCCACAAAATCCGCGACATCGAGCCCTCGGACCAGAAAATTGGGAAAGCCCATTTCGGAATCATAATACGATCCTCGAAACAACAATCGATATGAGTTTGGATAGCAGGCGGGCACCACGGCTTTGAGCCTCGGGTCGAGAGCGCCAATAAACGTCGTCAATGCCCCGCCACCCGAGCAACCCGCGGCTCCGACGCGTGTCGAGTCCACGTCCGGCCGGCTGATCAGATAATCGAGCGCTCGTTTGGCGTCCCAAATGAAGTAGCGCGCCACGCTCTCGCCAACGAGAATGGCCTGGGCTCCCGCCTGGATGTGCTCGTTGACCGACCATCCCGCGAGCGCGTGGTCCACCTGGCTGTCGTAGCTCTGTTCTCTTTCGCCTTGTCCCAAAGGATCGAAAGCTAGCGACACAAAGCCTTTCAAAGCCAGATTGGCGGCAAGCCTCTGCGGTTCGGGCTTCCCCTCCTGTGTATGGCCGGACTGCAGCAGGACACCGGGATAACGGCCAGGCTGGTTGGGCCGGTAAAGATTGGCGGTCACAAAAAAGCCCGGCAGGCTTTCGAAAATCACTTTCTCGATGACGTAGCCGTCAGCCTGGATCTGGCCGGTGATTCTCGCGTTCAGCGGCCCGTTGTACTCGGGCAGACCTCCCAAAATATCGAGAAGTGTCTGACGGACCACTTTCTTGCGGCGCTCCGCGTCGGCCACCGTTCGAATTTCGGCAATGCCGTTTTCGCGCTGCTGTAATTGTTGCTGCGCGATCTGGTCCATCCAGTCAAGAAAGGGGTCTGGCGCAGGTTTTTGCGCGAAGAGAAACGGGAGTTGGAAAAGCGTGGCCGATAGCAGCCACTTCGCCGCACGGACAGCCCCCAACGTGCTGCCGCGGCGTGATACCGTGCCGGTAATCGCAATCATTTTCTTCAGATCAGTTTCCCACAACCAGCATCTCAGGGAAACACGCTGTGCCCAACCCCTCGGTGGATACTACAGGAGCGTGAGAATGATCGAAGTGTTTATAGTCGCCGTTTGACCCGGCTATGAAGAAGTGAAACGCCGCTCCACTTGAAGGGAATAGTCACTGGATTTCCTGCCTTATCGTCTACCAGGAGCGTAAACACCTGCTCGCCGGTACCCTTCAATGCCCAGCCGAGCCACATACGGTCTCGGACCTTTCCTTCAAAAACGACTCAGCCGGCTAAAGCCTGCACTTTGACGCCCACGAGTTGCGGCGTCGAGGAGCTGCTTCCGCGTCCGAAACAGCCGCACCTTGATCGTGTTTTCGTTCAAGCCGGTTGCCTCGGAGAGCTGGGCGATCGATAAGCCCTCGAGTTCTCGCAGCAGCAGCAGGTGCCGGTCCTGTTCGGGAATGCGTAGGAGCAGTTTATTGAGGAAATCCCTCTGAGCAACGAGCGTATCCGCTGCCGGGATCGGGTCCGCGGGCAGCTTGGCGCGAGCCGGATCGTCTTCAGACGCGAGGCCGGTCTCTAATGACACGGTGGGCCGTTTTTTGCGCAGGAACTCATAACACTTGTTGACGGTAATGCGATGGAGCCAGGTATAAAGCGAGCTACGGCCCTCGAAGCTCTTGATCGAGAAGTATACCTTGATGAAAACTTGCTGGGCTATGTCATTGATCCCACTCGGCACGGGTGATAATTCCATCCTTATCGGTGTCCACCCAGCCGAAATGGTCCTTCATCATTGGATCCTTACTGCACTCCTCGCGCGACAGCGTGCCGTCTTTGTTCGTATCCAACTGTTGAAGGAGCGCAATCGAATGGCGGATACTCCGGCGTGTCACTACCCTCGGCGACCGCGATCACCAGATCACCGAAGAGCACGGGAGAGCCGATGGAATAAATACCTTGGTTGCCGATCCACCGCAGCTTTTCGCCGGTTTCCAGATCATAACCATCGACGCGGTACGCTCCGGTGACGATCAGCTGATGTGTTCCTCGTTGCGGCGCGTAGAGGGCCGGAGTCGAGTACCCCTCAGTCGTGGCCAGCTTCCGTTCGATCCGCCAGCGTATCCGCCCGGAGTCTTTGTCAGCTGCGAGCGCGAACGATCCGTTGCGTTGATCACAGACCAAGGCAACCGTATTGCCCTCGACGACAGGCGACGATGAGAGTCCATAGAAGCTGTCGAACGGTCCGAGTTTGATGCGCCAGCGTTCTTCTCCTGCCGCATTGAATGATATGAGTCCAAGGTCGGGAAAGAAGGCGTAGATGGTCTCGCCGTCAGAGGTGGGGGTTGGTGTTGCCGAATCGTTGCCCACGAAAATCTTGTTCGTGTGATTGCGGAGAATATCTCGACGCCAGATCGCTCTGCCGGTTTGCCGGTCGAGTGCCAGCGCGATGAGTTTGTCTCCCTCCACTCCGGTGACGTAAATCCTGTCCTTGACCACAATAGGCGAGGACCAGCCCGTTGGCACTTCGACCCGCCAGACAAGATTCTTTTTCAGTCCGAATTCGGCCAGCAGTCCGGACGAGTCGGACATGCCCGCGCCGTTCGTGCCTCGGAAACGGGGCCAATCCTGCGCGGCACGCGAGTGCCACGAAGTTACAACGTCAAGGTCAGGCGCATAGGTTGAGAGCCAATCCGCTCAGTGCGCTACCGGGCTTCACCGATGGTGCACTTCAACAGATGCTACCCCCAAGGGGTCTCATTCGTCCAGCGAGTCGTGTTTGGAAGTGCGTTGAAATCACTGCCGTTTTACGCTTTGAAAAATCGGCTCTGAGCCAGGAATCTGTAAGGCGCCCCGATTTTATTTGGGAGCGGTTTTGGAGTCCAGCACTGCCGAGAAGTGAAACCAGGCAGTTTCGTATGCCCACCGACGGCCGCCAAAATGCAATCGTTCGCTATCCCTGCGTCAACGCACTTTCCAGACACGACAGTCCAGCGGGAATGGCGTGGTTTTGCGCGCGGCTCCTATTTCGTTCTCTCTCAATGCGATAATAGACCCCAGCCGGGGCCAAAATCGCGACCGGCTTTTTTCGAATGATCCATATAATCAGAGAACTGGTGGGCAAGTATGCGAAGTGCCTAGCCCTGGCGGTACTCAGCCTGGGTAGCGCCCGCGCGCAAACGACCGGCGTTGAATTTTTCGAGAAGAATGTTCGCCCTTTGTTAGCACAGCGTTGTCTTGCATGTCACGCCGCCGTAGACCATCCGGCGGGCGGCCTTCGAATGGACAGCCGCGAGTCCTTCTTGCAAGGTGGTTCCCGGGGGCCCGCAATCATAACCGGCAAACCGGAAGAGAGCTTGATCATCCGCGCGGTCCGGCAGATCAGTTCCAACTTGCGGATGCCTCCTGGCGACAAGCTGAGCGACGCGGAAATCGCAACACTGGCTCAGTGGATAGCGATGGGAGCGCCCTGGCCCGGCAACAGCCCCCCGGAGCGCGACGACAAGGCGCCGCAAAAGTTCTGGGCCTTCACGCCGCCCACGGATCCAGCAATTCCCGAGGTAAAGAATGCCGATTGGGTGAGGTCGCCGATCGATGCATTTGTTCTCGCAGGCCTCGAGGCCAAGGGCTTGAAGCCCGCGGCGCCAGACGGGAGACGCGAAATGATCCGGCGCGCGGCGTTCGATCTGACCGGCCTTCCGCCAACGCCCGAAGAAGTCCAGGCTTTCCTGAATGACACGCACCCGGATGCGTTCGCGCGCGTGGTGGATCGACTGCTCGCTTCTCCGCGCTACGGCGAGCGCTGGGGACGCCACTGGCTGGATGTCGCCCGTTACGCGGACTCCAACGGTCTGGACGAGAATCTGGTCTACAGGAACGCCTACCGCTATCGGGACTACGTGATTCAGGCCTTCAATAAGGACAAGCCTTACGATCAGTTTGTGCGTGAACAACTGGCAGGCGATCTGTTGCCGGATGCCAAAGATCTGGCAACTACTTTCGAACGATGGACCGCCACCGGCTTCCTCTCGCTCGGCGCCAAGATGCTCGCCGAAGACGACCCGGTCAAGATGCAGATGGACATCGTCGACGAGCAACTCGACACCGCATCCCGCGCGTTCATGGCCCTGACTGTCGGCTGTGCCCGGTGCCACGATCATAAGTTCGATCCCATTCCCCAAGCCGACTATTACTCCATGGCCGGCATCTTCAAAAGTTCGAAGACCATGGAGAACTTCAAAGTGGTGGCTAAGTGGCACGAGTATGTGCTGGCTCCGCCAGAAGACCGTGCGCGGCTACGGGCACACGATGCCAAGATCGAGGCCAAGAGCAAAGAGATCGACCGGGTTACGAAAGCTGAGAATCGGAAGCTGGCTGAAGAGGCCCGAAGCAAAGTAGGCACCTATCTGCTGGCCGCTTCGGATGTGCTTCGATATGCGCAGATTCCACTAAAGGCGGTGGCGGAGGATGCCAGCAGTACGGCGGGCGCGGTGGTCCGCGCAGCCGCCAGTTTCGAGCGCGGCAACGCGCCACGGCAACTCAAAAAAGGTGATCCGAACGCTGTCAAGGATGTGAAAGGTCCGTTCTTCGCCGAGTACGACGTGACCGTCGCCGCCGCGGGCGACTACCAACTGGACCTCCTCGAACAGGAAGCGGGAGCCGGGACTGCCGATATCTGGTTGAACGGCGTGCTGATGAAGAAGGGTGCGGCGCCGGTCGAGAACCGGGCTGCTTCCGAAGACGCGGGCGGCTGGTCCATCGCAGGCATCTTTCCTTTTATCGCGGGCCGCAATACGCTGCGGCTGGAACACAAGTCCCGCTTCCCGTACTTCGAGAAGCTGTCAGTCGCCCCTAGCTCGATTCCGGCCGGCGCTCCCGTGCCCAAATCGAATGTACAGATCGCGCGGCAGTACGGCATCAACCCTGGATTTTTGGACCACTGGGCGGAGGAGATGCGCCGGGCCAAAGGTGCTCCGCATTCGGTGCTGTTTGCTTGGTACGCGTTCGACGCCAGAGGTTCGCTCGACGACAACAGTCTGACTGGCTGGACTTCGCCCGCCGCGAAGTTGTTTCAGGGCTTCCGCCCGGAGACGCGCGAGCAACTGGCAGGGCGTTACCAGGAATCGTTTCAACAGGCGGATCGCCAGTGGCAGGCTCTCCAGGCCTCTCGGCCCCGGCCGGATGCAGCGGAGCCAGATGACGAGATGGATGATCCCGCCAAGAAGGACGTAAAAGAATCCGGACTGCCGAACACGAGCCTTGAAGCTTTTCGCGAATTGCTCTACGCCAAAGCCGGTCCGTTCCGCGCGCCGGAACAGTCCAAGCAATATTTCCCCGCGGAGGCGCAGCAGCAGTTGACCCGCCTGGAACAGGAGCACAAGGACCTGGAGGCTGCGAAACCCGAGTTTCCGCAGGCCATGGGCGTTTGTGAAGGCGCAGACACCGGCGATTTGCCGATTCACATCCGCGGTAGCCACTGGACTCTCGGGCAAATGGTGCCGCGCCGGTTCCTTCGCGTCATTGCGGGAGAAAACCAGCCCGCCATCCCCGAACGGCAAAGCGGCCGCTTACAACTGGCGGAGTGGCTGACCCAGCCAGGCCACCCGCTTACCAGTCGGGTCATGGCCAATCGGATCTGGCGGTGGCACTTTGGCCGGGGCATCGTGCCATCAGTGGATAATTTCGGGCGGCTGGGCGAACCACCCACTAATCTTCCTTTGCTCGATTGGCTTGCGTTGCGCTTCACGGAGCACGGCTGGTCGATCAAGCAGATGCACCGGTTGATCATGTTGTCGAATACCTATCAGATGAGCACCGCGTACGATGCGCACGCCGCGGAGATTGATCCCGAAAACACGCTGCTGTGGCGAACGAACCGGAGGCGGCTCGAGGCCGAGGAGATCCGCGACGCCATTATGGCGGTTTCGGGCGATCTCGATCTGACGGCCGGGGGTTCGATCCTGGACTACAAGGACCGCCAATATGTGAGCGACACCGAGAAGCGCGGGGGTGCTGATTACGATCGTAACCGGAGGGCGGTATACATCCCGGTGGTCCGCAGCTCGATGTACGAAGTGTTTCAGGCTTTCGATTTGCCCGATCCCTCCACATCGAACGGCGACCGTAGCGCAACCGTTGTCGCTCCCCAGGCGCTGTTCATGATGAACGGGTCTGTGGTACTGGCGCACACGCGTACCATGGCCGGTAAACTT
Organism: Acidobacteriota bacterium; assembly: GCA_003223115.1. Taxonomy (GTDB): domain Bacteria; phylum Acidobacteriota; class Terriglobia; order Bryobacterales; family Bryobacteraceae; genus QHXW01. The sequence goes on along the minus strand of QHXW01000412.1, from coordinate 3,393 downwards.
CTGGCGCGCACTGACCTGGATGATGCCGGCCGCGTTCGCGACGCGTACGAACGAGCGCTCGGAAGACCCCCGGCGGCGAAAGAGATCGACCGCGCTCTCTCCTTCATCGCACAAGTGGAGCAGGCCACCAAGGAACGGAAACAGGATCCGGCCCAGGCGCGCCCATTCGCCTGGCAGAGTTTTTGTAAAGCGTTGATGGCGTCGAATGAATTTATCTATTTGAATTGAGGCTTTCGCGAATGAATGCGCATTGGAACTCGTATCTGAATCGCCGGCTCTCGCGGCGGGAACTGCTCCAGGTGAGCAGCACGGGGTTTGGAAGCGTTGCTCTCGCCGCGATGTTGAGTGACGAAGCGCGAGCCGCTACGGTGGGTCCGGGCGCGTCCAGTCCGCTGGCGGTGAAACCCCCGCATTTTCCCGCAAAGGCCAAGCGAGTGATCTTTCTGTTCATGCACGGCGGGCCCTCGCAGGTGGATACGTTCGACTACAAGCCGTTGCTGAAGCGCGACCACGGCAAGCCGCTGCCGTTCAAACGTCCGAAAGTTGTCTCGAGCGAGACCTTCAATCTTCTGAAGTCTCCATGGGAATTCAAGCAGTATGGGCAGAGCGGAATGTGGGTGAGCGAGCTGTTTCCCGAGTTGTCACAGCATGTGGACGAGATCTGCTTCATCAAGTCGATGTGGGGATCGAACTCCCGGCACGGTGGGGCGCTGCTGGAACTGCACACGGGCAGCGACACCTTTGTCCGCCCCAGCATGGGATCGTGGATCACCTACGGATTAGGCACCGAGAACCAGAGCATGCCGGGATTTATCACGATCTGCCCGACGCAAAGTCATGGCGGCATGAATAATTACAGCTCGGGCTTTCTACCGGCGCCGTACGCGGGCACTCCAGTGGGGTCGGTGGGAGTTGCGGCGCGCGATGCCAGGATCCCGTTTATTGCAAATAGCGAGACACCGCGCGACATTCAGCGCATGGAACTCGATTACCTGCAGGAGCTGAATCGCGAGCAACTCGCGGGAAGCGGCCCGGATGCTGCGCTCGAGGGGCGCATCGAATCGTTCGAGCTGGCCTTCCGCATGCAATCAGAAGCGCCGGGCCTGCAGGACATCTCGCGCGAAACGCCGGTAACGCTGAAGCTCTACGGGATCGATAACCGCATCAGCGAAGACTTCGGCCGTCAGTGTCTCATGGCGCGGCGCCTCTCGGAGCGCGGCGTTCGTTTTGTGCAGGTGAGCCACACCTACAAGTGGGATCAGCATACAGAGCTTCTGCGCGACCATTCACAAAATGCGCACGAAGTGGACCGGCCGATTGCGGGACTGCTGTACGATCTGAAGGCGCGTGGTCTTTTACAGGACACGCTGGTGCTTTGGGGCGGTGAGTTCGGCCGCACGCCGACCGCGCAAGGCTCCGACGGTCGAGATCACAATCCGGAAGCGTTCACCATGTGGATGGCGGGTGGAGGCGTCAAGCCCGGCCTGCAGTACGGTTCCACGGACGACTACGGCTACTACGCTGTCGAAAACAAGGTTCATTTCCACGACTTGCACGCGACCATTCTGCATTTACTCGGACTCGATCACAAAAAGCTCACCTACCGCTACGCCGGGCGCGATTTCCGGTTGACTGATGTGCATGGCAATGTAGTTCACGAGATCCTCACATGACGAATGTGGGCTTTCAGGTAAAGCCAGCGCGGGTAATTCGTTTCATGCGTCCAAAAAGGCCTGCGAGCCGAACGTTCACTACATCGCCTAGGAAACGATTCGGAGACGGCCGAGCTTCTGCGGAATATTCTTCACTCATCACACACCGAAGCTGTGTGAACTCTATTTCTTCTCACGCGACGCATTGGCGCGAAGAAAAGCGCTGTAACCTTTCTCGTCGAGGTTTCCTGCAACCAACTCCATGACCGCCTGCGCCGCCTCGTCCTCGCGGGCGGTGAAGCGATAGCCATTGAGTTCGAGAAAAAGGATTCCGATAACAAAGCCCGTGCGCTTGTTGCCATCCACAAACGGATGGTTGCGCGCGATACCCGCTGTATAGGCGGTGCCCATGTCGATGATATTGGGAGACCCGGCATCGGCATATTGCTGCTTCGGCCGTGCCAGCGCGGACTTAAGTAAAGTATCATCGCGCAATCCCGCCGGCCCCCCGTGCAGCGCGACCAGGCGATCGTGCAGCGTGAGAGCATCGCGCTCGTCGATCCAAACCGGTTCCCTCACTTGGCGAGAACGTGAAGCGTATTGCGGTAGCGGTTGATGATCTCATCGGCCTTCGCCATCTTTTTCTCGAAACCAGGATCGTAAGGCGTGAGCCGATAGCCGCCATCCGAAGCCTCAATCAGGAACAGTGGCTCACCGTCACCGGTGTGCAGCCGGTTGATGACCTCTTTCGGTAAGACCACCCCAAGTGAGTTTCCGAACTTGCGGACCTTGAGTTCTACCATGACGCACGTCCATAGAGTTATTACTATTGTAATAACACTTGAGTTCGACCGCAAATGTTTGATATGAGCATGACCGGCAATCTCGAAGAACATGCCGAGCCTCTCTGCAAAACGCCAGCTTCGGCCCAAACTGCAGTTGGCGCCGGCTAACGCGGCCGCCGTCTTGGTGCGGTACAATAAGGGCTGACTGGAAGTCGATCCGCAACCCCCTCTCCTTCGTTGGTAGTCGGCTCGCGATCTCATCGTCAAAACGTAAATGCAAAATTTCTCTGAACTCTCACTCTCTGCTCCCTTAAAGAGCAATTTGGTAAAGCATGGCTTTACCGAACCCACGCCCGTCCAGGCCTTGGCCATTGTGCCGGCACTGGCGGGCCGCGACGTCGTCGCCACGGCGCAAACAGGCACCGGCAAAACGCTCGCGTTTGTCCTGCCCATCATTCACCTGATCGCGAACCAGCCGCTTCATTCTGGCGTTCGTGCTGTCATCTTGAGCCCAACGCGCGAGCTCGCCATCCAGATCCACGAGACGTTCGTCAAAATAGCGGCGGGCACAGGTATTCGCGCCGCCGTCGTAGTTGGCGGACTCAGCGAAGGATCGCAACTGCAGTCCATCCGTAAGGGCGCACATGTGCTGATCGCCACTCCGGGGAGGCTGTACGATTTCCTGGGCAGGCAACTCGTCAATCTCGCGAGTGTCCGTATTTTGGTTCTGGATGAGGCCGACCGGATGCTGGACATGGGCTTCCTGCCCACGATCAAAAAGATCATGGCGGCCATACCCACCGATCGCCAGACGCTATTCTTCTCGGCGACGATTGAAACTTCGGTTAAACACCTGGTAGAGACGCACGTGCGAAACGCGGTGCGCGTTGCCGTCGGTTCGACTACGAAGCCGATCGAGAAGATAGATCTGCATCTTTACGAAGTGGAACAGGATC
>QHXW01000409.1 GCA_003223115.1 Acidobacteriota bacterium | reverse complement strand
AGGAGCATCGGCTGCCGCACAACTTGAACATCAGTTTCGCCTATGTGGAAGGCGAGTCGCTGCTGATGGGTATTAACGACGTAGCGGTTTCGAGCGGTTCAGCTTGCACCTCAGCCACGCTCGAGCCGAGCTATGTGTTGAAAGCTCTGGGCGTGGGTGATGACCTGGCGCACACCTCGATTCGTTTCGGCCTGGGCAGGTTCAACACCGAAGAAGAAGTTGATTATGTTGCCGGCCGGGTGACGGAAGTGGTCCGGCGGCTGCGCGACCTGTCGCCGTTGTACGAGATGGCGAAAGAGGGCGTGGATTTGAGCAAGGTTCATTGGGCCGCAGAGTAGCTGGCTGCCCATAGACGGGCGGGAAACGGAATTGCCCGTGACATTTTTTTATAGTGAGGAGAAGCCATGGCTTATTCGAACAAAGTTCTGGATCATTACAATCATCCGCGCAACGTGGGTTCGATGGACAAGAACGACCCCAACGTGGGCACAGGGATGGTGGGGGCGCCGGAGTGCGGCGACGTCATGAAATTGCAGTTGAAGGTGAACCCTTCGACGGGCGTGATCGAGGACGCCAAGTTCAAGACATTCGGCTGCGGGAGCGCAATTGCGAGTTCTTCGCTGGCCACCGAGTGGGTGCGCGGCAAGACCGTTGACGAAGCGTTGGCCATAAAGAATACCGATATTGTCAACGAGCTGAGCCTGCCTCCGGTGAAGATCCACTGCTCGGTGCTTGCGGAAGACGCGATTAAAGCCGCGGTCGCCGATTACAAACGGAAGCATGAAACTGGCGAGGGCTTCGAGAAGGCCGCTTCATAAGGATGCCTGAGAGCGAACAGGTAACCGAGGTCACGCCGGATCCGCCAAAGACGGAGCCGGAGATCCGCGTCACGCCCAAGGCCATCGAGAAAATCCGCCATGCGTTCGCGGCGGAAGGCGTCAGCGGGGCATTGCGGCTGGGTGTGCTGGGCGGCGGCTGCTCCGGGTTGAGCTATCAATTCAAGTTCGACACGCGGCAGCGGCCTAACGACAAGGTCTTCGAGTTTGATGGTGTCCGCATCGTGGTGGATCCCAAGAGCCTGCTCTACCTGCACGGCATGACGCTCGACTACAAAGAGTCGCTGATGTATTCGGGCTTCGTATTCGAGAACCCGAACGCGCAAAAAGGCTGCGGCTGCGGCACATCATTTTCAGCCTAGACGGGCGGCGAATTCAAAACCGGGCACCGGGGCGGCCGCGTCACGCAGGTGCCGCCCGCAAGACTACCTTCCATGGAGCCAATTCCGTCCAACTATTACGATTTGTTTGGGCTGGAGCACCGGCTGGCGCTCGATCCGCGTGATCTGGAGAAGCGCTTCTACTCGCTGAGCCGGAAATTTCATCCGGACCTCTACACGCTCAAAAGTCCAGAGGAGCAGCAGTACGCCCTGGATGCCACGGCCATTTTGAATGACGCTTACCGGACGCTGCGCGACCCGCTGACGCGAGCCGAGTACCTGCTGAAGGAAAACGGATTCGACATCGGCGAACAGGGATCGAAAAATGTCCCGCCGGAGCTGCTGGAAGAGGTGTTTGAGCTGAACATGGCGCTCGAGGAATTGCGCGGCGGAGATGAAGAGGCGCGGGCTGCGCTCGCGGAAGCGCAAAAGAAATTTGCGGGCATGCGCGACGATATCGACCGGGAACTGGAGACGAAGTTCGCGGAGTACGACCGTACGCGCAATCGCGATGTGCTCTCCGAGATTCGAGGAAGCCTGAATCGACGGCGGTATGTGCGCAATCTGGTGAATGAGGTGGAGAAGGAGCTGGTGGAGACCACGGATGCGCCGAGATGAGCAGGGACTGTACCAGCCGATGACCATGAGAAATTTTGCCGTATGACGCCGTTGCAAATTGATTTCGGTAAGGATCAGCAGGAGCCCGTGGTGGGGATCGACCTGGGCACCACCAACAGCCTTGTGGCCCACATGGACCTGACGCATCCGCGCGTGATTCCGGGTGAGGATGGCGACCGCCTGGTACCGAGCGTGGTTACCCTGACGCGAGGGGGCGAGATCATTGTCGGCAACGAAGCGCGCAAGGCGCTGATCAGCGAACCGGACCGCAGCGTCTACTCCATCAAGCGTTTGATGGGACGAGGCGTCGAAGACATTCAGGAAGAACTGAAGCTGTTTCCATTCCGTGTGGTCGAAGGCAGCGAGCAGGTGATTCGCATCAAATTGGGTGAGCGGACATTCACACCGCCCGAGATTTCAGCGTTCATTCTGCGCCAGCTCAAGGCCAACGCCGAGGCGGTTCTAGGCGTACAGGTGCGCAAAGCCGTCATCACCGTGCCGGCGTATTTCAACGACGCACAGCGGCAGGCGACCAAGGATGCCGGGCGCATCGCGGGGCTGGAGGTGCTGCGGCTGGTGAATGAACCCACGGCGGCGGCGCTGGCTTACGGGCTCGACAAGCGGCGCGACGGAATTGTCGCAGTTTACGACCTGGGTGGCGGGACTTTCGATATCTCAATCCTGAAACTGCACGACGGGATCTTCGAAGTTCTGGCCACCAATGGCGACACGCATCTGGGCGGCGACGACATCGACAACCGGCTCATTCGAATCGCGCTTGAAGATATCCAGAACGAATGGGGCGAAGATGTTTCTCACAATGGCGAGGCAGTACAACTGTTGCGGCGCGCCGTGATCGAGGCGAAGGAACGGCTTTCGTTCGTTCCAGCGGCCAATATCGAGTACGAATTCAAAGGCAGGAAATACCAGCGCGAGATCACTCGCGAGCTGTTCGAGATACTGATCGCGGATATTGTCGACCGCACGCTCGGCCCGTGCCGCAACTGCATTAAAGATGCCGAGCTGGCGGTGGAGCAGATCGACGAAGTGGTGATGGTGGGCGGCTCGACGCGCATTCCCATGGTGCGCAATGCCGTGGAAGTGCTGTTCCGCGCCAAGCCGCATACGGACCTGAATCCCGACGAAGTGGTGGCCCTGGGCGCCGCCGTTCAAGCCGGCATTCTTTCAGGCAACGTGGAAGGCCAGTTGCTGCTGGACGTGACGCCGCTGTCGCTGGGGATTGAAACCATGGGCGGCGTGGTCTCGAAGCTGATTCACCGCAATTCGACCATTCCGGCCAGCGCCACCGAAAGCTTTACCACGGCGGTTGAGGGCCAGCGCAACGTGTTGATCCACGTAGTGCAGGGCGAGCGCGAGTTGGCCAGGGATTGCCGCAGCCTGGCGCGTTTCGATCTGAAAGACATCGATCCGCTGCCCGCGGGAATGGCGCGCATCGAGGTGCGGTTCTTGATTGACGCGAACGGAATTCTGAACGTCACGGCGCGTGACGCACGCACGGGCAAAGAGCAGTCGGTGGATGTCAAGCCGAGTTACGGGTTGACCGATGAGCAGGTGGAGGCCATGATCTCGGAATCGATCGACCGGGCGGCGGAAGATTTCAAAGCCCGGCAGGTGGCCGAAGCGCACGTGGAGGCGGACACGATTCTAGCTGCCGTCGAGAAAGCCAGGAAGAATGACGCGTACTTCGAGTTGAGCGAAGAAGAACGGCGCGAGATCACGAAATCCGTGAACGAACTGCTGGTGGTCTATCACGCGGACGATCATTTGCTGATCCGGTCAAAAATCGAACAGCTCAATAACGTCACCATGAAGCTGGCCGAGATGATGATGAATACGGCCGTGAAGAGCGCGCTGAAGGGAACGAAGATTTAAAGTACTCGTCATTACGTGGCGCTTCGGCGTTCAATGAACTTAGGGAGAAGACCTTGATGCCCCGACTCACCTGGGAACACACTGAAGATATTGGGCTGGCGCTCTATGAAAAGTTTCCCGACGTCGATCCGTTGAAGGTGCGTTTCACCGATTTGCACAAATGGGTGACGGAACTCGAGAAATTCGGCGACGATCCAAAGGGATCGAATTAAGGCAAGCTCGAAGCCATCCAGATGGCCTGGTACGACGAGTGGAAAGAAGCGCAGGAGTAGCGGGTGGGCGGTGGCAGGCAAAACCCCAGAATACTACGCGGGTCCGTGACGCCGGCGCCACAAATAGCACAGGCAGGAATGCCTATTCCACAGTCCCGCACAGCTCCTTGCCATAAATGGCTCGGCCCACCCTTGCGCATCCAAGCTAATTCATCGTCCGACATGGGGCCTTTGCGCAGGGCCTCGACTGCGTGATCCATCTGCGCGGCATTCGCTGGACCGGTGATGCAGACATCAATTTCAGGACGTGTGAGAACAAAACGGTAGCAATCGCCCGCGGTTGGAACCTTTTCACCTTTTGGAACGCGCTTGGGATCCATGAGCTGTTTCCAACTGGTGGCCGTGTAACACACCATGCCCGGTCCGTTCTGGCGGGGGAGACGGGGAAAGATGTCGGACTCGGCGCCGTTATGAATGGCGTTATAGCGGAAGTGAATCACGTCGAATTCGCCGCTCGAGACCCAGCGACCGATCAACGGCCGATTGTGAGACGAGATGGCCACGAAACGCACCAGCCCTCGCTCTTTCAGGCGGCGCGCGGCGTTCAATATGCGCTCCGGAACTGGCTTGCCCCACAACCCCAGGAGCAGAACATCCGCACGATCCAGCCGGAGCTCGCGAAGCGCACGTTCGAGGCTCCAGCTCATCAAACCGGCGATACGCGAATAGGACTGAATCACCAGAACCAGGCGGTCGCGTTGCGCAGACAGATTGCGGATGGCCTGGGCGAATTGCGCGCGCCGCATACTGCCCCAATAGAAGTAATTCACGCCAGCGTCAAAGGCACGTTCGACTGCCTTCGCCGGTACGCCATAACTCGCAGACACGCCCAGCCGTCCCACCTGCTGGCCGGTGCTGCCCAGCGTGGTGTGCTCAAATGTTCGGTCAAGATGGGTTGCGTTCATGGGCTGTCCGAACCAATTATCCCATCACGCTGAGCTGATCTTGCAAACCGAATGCTGAGCGAGCTACGAATGCTTCTTACGCGCGGGTTTTGGGGCGAGCTTCTTTTCGGGCACGGGCGCCGGGCGCGAGACCGTCCAGCGGAACGCCGTTTGCCGGAATGTCCGGAAATGCTTTTCGAAATCGAAGTGTTGGCCCAGGTCGGGCTGCGAACCATCAACGTCCGTAAAACCATACTCGCGAGCGAGAGTCCAGGCGCCATACAAGCCTCCGGATTTCTCGAGCACCCGAGGATCCGCCGCAAGCGCCAGAATGGCGCGGCCGACAAAGAACGGCGTCTCTGAGTGCAGAAAGTTCGGGTCCTTCTTTCCGCCCTCGCGCCAGTTTGCCTCCGTGACGCCGAAGTGGTCGAGCATGGCCTCGGTGCGCATGTATCCGGGCGTGATGGCGACCGCCGCCACGCGATGTTTGTAGAGTTCTTCCGCCATGGCATACGCGAGGCGGCTCACCGAAATCTTCACCAGGTCGTAGAAAAGCGTCTGGCGATATTCCAGCGTGTCGCCATCACCGATTTCGACGATCAGCCCGCCGCGGCCCTCAACCATGAGTGGCGCAGCGTAGCGGCAGGTGATGATATGCGATTCGAGGCCGTTCCGAAGCATGCGGAAATTCTTGTCGAGATCGAGCTTCCAGAACGGTTTCCATTCGTGCGCTTCGCCTTCTGAGATGTCGTTGACCAGGATGTCGAGCTGCTTCTGTTCCCGGCGCACGCGCGCGACGAGCGCTTGCACTTGATCGGGAACCAGGTGGTCGGTGCGAACGGGAATGCCGGTGCCGCCGTGGCGCGTGACCATCTCCGCGGTCTCGTCAATAGTCTCTGGACGGCCCGCGTAGAAACCCGTGCGGCACGGATGTTCGCGAGTGCTGCGCCCACTGCAGTAGACCGTAGCGCCCGCCTCACCCAGCATGCAGGCGATTCCGCGGCCGGCGCCGCGAGTGGCTCCCGCGACCAGGGCGACCTTATCTTTCAGTTTTTGATCGGGCATGGCGAACCTCGTGGGTCGAGTATAAGGGATTGTCCTTTTATTGTCAGCGCGCGGCGCCTGAGTATCTGGTGAAGTCGACCGCTTCGGTATTTCCGCCGCAAACAATCACGCCCACGCGTTCTCCGGCTTCGGGCTGGTACCTGCTCGAGATGAGTGACGCAAAGGCCGCAGCGCCACCGGGTTCAGCAGCAATCCGCAGTTTATCCCAGAGCACTTTCTGCGCTTCGCTGATGGACTGGTCGGACACCAGAATGATCTGGCTGACATATTCCTGGGCGATGGGAAACATCAGCTCGCAGACGCGCTTGGGAGCGAGCGAGTCTGCCGCGATCCCCCCAGCCGGCGCGTCGACCGGCCGTCCCGCGCGCAATGCATTTGCGAGCGTGGGCGCAGCTTCGGGCTCGAC
>QHXW01000411.1 GCA_003223115.1 Acidobacteriota bacterium | reverse complement strand
GTCGTCTTCCGGCTGCGCTCCGGCGCCGGCTCGATCCCGTGCCGTTCCAGAATCTCAGCGATCGTGCTGCGCGCAATTGCGTGCCCCAGATTGGATAATGCGCCCTGGATCCGCCGATAGCCCCAATCCTGGTTCTCCTCTGGAACGATCATTATTCGCTGCCTCGGGAGACCTCTTCAGCGCGATTCGCGCGGCTGCTTTCGGCGCCGGACTTTACAGGACTCTGGGGCTGCCGTTCGCCATCACATTCGCGGTTCTCATCACCGCGGGACAAGTGTTCGGCTATTCTCGCGGTATGCGGCCGAGCCGCGATTATGCACCGTCCCGCCGGCCCCGCGTGACGCGCCGGCATTTGTGGGGAGCAGCACGGTTGGGAACATGGCGGCGCTCATCTGTACCACCTTGGTCCGCCACGTTGAGCTCGCGTGGTCGTTTGCGGTTCGAGTTGGAGTAGTGACTGGGCTTGTAACCGCGGTGGGCATCACGGTAAGTCCATTCGTCGAGTATTATGCCGATGGTTACGACGGCACAACCTTCCCGAGCGGCGCCTGGGAGTTTTGTATATGGCTCCTTCTGCGGCTTCGCGCTTCAATCACTTCAATACTGGCTGGCGATCCTTGATATTCCCGTGACGTAAAGGTGGATTGCGGCCCGCCGCGTTCTCACCGATTTCGAACACGCTCTTCGTGTGGATGCTGCGCGCCGTCACCAGCCAGTAACGTCGGCTTTCTGAGCGGTTGGGCGCCTTCGAGCGTTCCCGAGGCCCGCTCCTGGTCCTTATACTGCAGTTGATAAAGCTTCCAGTAAATCCCGTGCAGCGCCAACAGTTCCTGATGATTTCCGGATTCGCGCAGCCGTCCTTTGTGCATCACCAGAATTCGGTCCGCGCGCTGGATGGTGGAAAGCCTGTGCGCAATGATGATGGACGTTCGTCCCTCCACCATCTTTTCGAGAGCGTCGCGCACGCGAAACTCGGTCTCGGTGTCCACGCTCGACGTAGCTTCGTCCAAAATCAAAAAGCGCGGCCGGTGTGCCAGAGCGCGCGCGAAACTAATGAGCTGCTTCTGGCCCGTGGAAAGTGATCCGCCGCGTTCGCGGATCGGCTGATCGAAACCCTCGGGCAGCGACCGTATGAAATCCATCAGGTTCACCTGCGCGGCAGACTGTTCCACGTCCTTGCGGGTGATGCTGTCCGTCCCCAGGCGGATGTTGTCCTCGATCGTGCCGGTAAACAGGTACGGATCTTGCAGGACCACGCCGAAGTTCCGCCGCAATTCGAGCGGATCCACCTCGCGGATATCCACGCCGCCGATGCGTATGGCGCCCTTCTTGACGTCATAGAACCGTAGGAGCAGGCTGATCATGGTGGTTTTGCCCGCTCCCGTGTGTCCCACGATAGCGATGGTCTCGCCCGGTGAAATCTGGAAACTGACGTCGCGCAGCACCCATTCTTCGTCTTTGTAAGCGAACCAGACGTGGTCGAACTCGATGCCTGCGCCTGCTATCGGCACACGCTGCGCGCCAGCCGGAGCGAGAATATGGGACGGTGTGTCCAGTAACTTGAACACTCGCTCGGAAGAGGCCATGGCCGATTGCAGGATGTTGTACTTTTCGCTCAAGTCCTGTATCGGGCGGAAAAAGCGCATTCCGTATTGCAAAAACGCCACCACTACGCCCAGAGTCAGAGCGCCGTGCTCCACGCGCCAGCCGCCGTAGGAAATAATGGCGCCGAGCGCCAGCATCGCCAGAAACTCGATCGCCGGATAAAACCAGCCGTAAGAAATGATCGTGTCCTTATACGCGTCCATGTGTTGGCGGTTGATTTTGTCGAACTCCTCCCGGCTCTTACGTTCACGGTTGAAGAGCTGCAGCACGATGATGCCAACGATATGCTCCTGCAAGTACGCGTTAATGCGCGCAATGGCAATGCGGATGCGCCGGTAGCTGAGCGTCACCGAACGCCGGAACAATACCGTCACCAGCACCACGAAAGGCATCACCGCCAACATGAATCCCGTCAACCCGGGGCTCAGACGGAACATGATGAACGCGATGAAGCCGAGAGTGAGCGCATCGCCCAGAATCGCGACCAGGCCGGAAGCAAATAAGTCGTTGAGCACATCGACGTCGGTGGTGACCCGCGTCACTAGCCGTCCGATCGGATTGCGGTCGAAAAATGCGATGTCCAGCCGCTGCAGGTGATCCATCAATTGCCGCCGCAGATCGAACATCGCCCGCTGTCCCGTGTACTGCATGATGTACGCTTGCCCGAACGCCGAAATAAACCCACCCACCAGCACGCCGAGGTAAAGTAAGGACACCTGGGTCAAACCCGTCCAGCGGTCGTTCGAAAGCCATGGATCCAGCAGCGTGGGAATGCGCCTGGCTGTCGGCGCAAGATAGCGATCGATGGCGATCTTGGTGAGGAGAGGACCGCACACCTGCAGCACCGAGTACACCAGCAGAAACACCAGCGACAGCGAAATATAGCCCGCGTACGGCGACAGATACGAGAGTAACCGCCGCATCAGTCGCGAATCGTACGCTTTTGTTAGAACCTCTTCTTCCATCTTCCTCGAGCCGACGGCCTGGAAATGTCGACGGCGCCCCTACAGCTGCCGGTAGCCCCGCCCCACAAGCCGGTTCACCAGCGCGCGCAACACTTTTAGCCTATCATTGTCACTGAAATCGCTATGCAAATTTTGAAACTAGGTTATGGGTTCATGGCTGGTCTTGTTTCCGTCGCTGTGGCTGCTGCGTCACCAGAGTTGAATTTGATGCCTCAGCCCGCGCACGTAACGGTGGGGCAAGGCAAATTGAACATCGACCAGGGATTCAGTGTTGGTCTCAGCGGGTATCGCGAACCGCGTCTTGCGCGCGCGGCCGTGCGCTTGATTCACCATCTTGACCGTAAGACCGGAATGCCGCTTTCGCCCTTCCTCGCGACTGACGCGTCGAGAGCCACGCTCGAGATCACCAACGGTCATGCCGGCGAGGCGGTTCAAAAACTCGGCGAAGACGAATCTTATCGCCTGGAAATCACGCCCAATCGCGCGCGCATCAACGCGCCCCAGCCTTTGGGTGCGCTTCGCGGCATGGAAACTTTTCTGCAACTGGTCGAGGCCGATCGACAGCTTTACAGCGCCCGCAGTGTTGATTGAGGACCGGCCCCGCTTCCCCTGCCGCGGTCTCATGCTGGATGTTTCCCGGCACTGGATGCCGGAAGAAGTGGTCAAGCGGAACATCGATGCCATCGCCGCCCTGAAGATGAACGTTTTCCATTGGCATTTGTCCGACAACCAGGGATTCCGCGTCGAATGCAGGAAATTTCCCGAACTGCATCAGCTCGGGTCCGACGGCCACTTCTACACACAGGACGAAGTGCGCGACGTGATCGCCTACGCCCGGGATCGCTGCGTTCGAGTGGTGCCGGAGTTCGATATACCAGGCCACACCACCGCGTGGTTTGTCGGTTACCCGGAACTCGCCAGTGCTCCTGGCCCGTACACCATCGAGCGCAAGTGGGGCGTTTTCGATCCCGCCATGGATCCCACGCGCGAAGAGGTCTACCAGTTTCTCGATACCTTCATCGGTGAGATGGCGGCACTTTTCTCGGACGCGTATTTCCACGTCGGCGGCGACGAAGTGAACGGAAAACAGTGGGGACGCGAATCCGCGCATCCAGGCATTCATGCGCGAGCGCGGAATCAAGGAAAACGCCGCCCTGCAGTCATATTTCAACACGCGCGTCGAGCCGTTGGCGAGGAAACACGGCAAGACGATGATCGGCTGGGATGAAGTTCTCGATCCCAATTTGCCCAAGGACATCGTCATCCAATCCTGGCGCGGCCAGAAGTCGCTAAAGCCGCACGTCTGGGTTACTCCGGTCTCCTATCGGCCGGCTACTATATCGACCTCATGTTTCCGGCCTCGCAACACTATGCCGCCGATCCACTCACCAGGGAAACTGCGGATCTGACCCCGCCGGAGAAAGTGCGAATCCTGGGAGGAGAATCGACAATGTGGGTGGAGTTTGCCACACGCGAGAGTATCGACATGCGCATTTGGCCCCGGAATGCCGCAATTACCGAGCGCTTGTGGTCGCCGCAGAACGTCACCGATCTTGATTCCATGTACCGCCGGCTCGCTGTGGCAAGCCGTGAACTCGAAGGGCGCGGCATGCGGCACGCCGTGTCGCACCACCTGATGCTCGAGCGGCTGGCGGGAGATGATCCGCTCGGTCCGTTGAGCGCTCTCTCTGACGTTGTTGAACCGGTAAAGGAATATACGCGGGGCGGACACGCGACTACACAAGCTTCACTCCGCTCAATCGTCTGGTAGATACCACTCGGCCTGAGAGCGACGTGGCACGCAACTTCGGCAACGCCGTGGATCGTCTGCTTTCGGGCGGCGGCGCCCAATGTGACTGCGAGCAGATCCGGGACTGGCTCGTCCTGTGGCGCGATAACGACGCGAAGCTCGAGCCCACGCTGCAACGTTCATTTCTGCTCCAGGAGGCCGTGCCGCTCTCACAGGATCTGTCCAGACTCGGATCAATCGGCCTCGAGGCGCTCGACCATCTATCGAACAAGCGCGCGGCGTCAGCATCCTGGACCAGCGAGCAGCTCCGTTTTCTCGAGAATGCGAAGAAGCCGCGGGCAGAACTTCTGATTATGGTTGTTCCCGGTGTTCAAAGGTTGGTGGAAGACGCCGGCCGTGCACATTAACGCAACGGTAGCGCGTTCTGCTTCACGTAACCATCCACGGCTGATGGCGTCGCGGGCCCAATGTAGTGGAAAGCCTCCGCGTACTCGACGCCGTACTTTTTCCCCAGGACGCGATCCTCTGCCAGCAGAAATTCCCGTATGTAATTGCGATCGGCGGTGCGGTCGTCGTCGCCCAGCAGCGGCAGCTTCTTGCCTTGCTTCGCCAGTTCCGCCCGCAGCTTCGATCCATGATGCCCGCCAGGGCCCTTCGCCACGTTACATAGGTTGGCGTCGATCTTCTTCTCCACCGTGCCGCTGGTGTCCACTACGCGCGTGATGTCCGGATGCCGCGCGTAATAGTACTTGTCGCTGACGGCGTGCGTCTCGAGGCCTGCCGCGAACTGTTCCGGATAATCGTGGACGCGTCCCCCCATCCAGCACGCGGCTTCGACGCAATGAGCTAACACGTAATGATCGGGATTCTCTTCGTCGTGCGCCCACGGATCGTAGCAGAAAACCGTATCCACCTTCAGCAGACGAAACAGGAAAATGAACCTGCAGATCATTTCATTTCGTGAGACGTCGCCCATGCGGTGATTGCCGTAGTTGAGAGCAAAATCCCGCTTCAGGCCGAGCACGCGCGTTTGCTCGGTCACTTCGCGTTCGTTGCGCAGCACATTTTCGCCAACCGTCCCGGGTTCGCCTTCATCATCACCCATATCGTCATTCGTGGCCCGGATCATGTAGCCGGTATAACCTTCTTGAATCAGTTTGGCTACCGTGCCACCACACAGGAGAGCGACGTCATCGGAATGCGGCTGGATCGCGGCCAGCACCTTGCCTTCATGCGGCCGTCCGGCTCGCGGCCGTTCAAAAACTGGAGTTGCAGAGAATGTCTGCCCGATGGCTGTCTCGAGCTTCATGACCGTCAAGCCAGCCAGCATGCCTGCCAGAAAATCGCGCCTTTGCATAATCCAACATTAGATAGCAACCAGTAAGCATCGTCAACGCGCTCACCGATCCAATCAATTAAGCCGCAAATGATTGGTCACGCGGTCACGTTTATTGCAACTTGAAGTGCACCGTGATCGTGGTCGCGACCTCCAACGGCTCTCCGTTCAGTAGCGTGGGTTCGTA
Organism: Acidobacteriota bacterium; assembly: GCA_003223115.1. GTDB lineage: Bacteria > Acidobacteriota > Terriglobia > Bryobacterales > Bryobacteraceae > QHXW01. The sequence continues at coordinate 6,297 of QHXW01000411.1, read as the reverse complement.
ACGCCACTGTTTCACGGCGTCGATGGCCGCCTTTGCCAGCTCGGGATTAGCGAGCGTGCTGATCACCATCATCGATGGCGCATTCAAAGTCCCGTCTTTAGTGATGATGGCCCGCAGCAGAACCGTCCCCTCGATTCCTTGTTGCTGCAGAGTTTCGGGATAGAGGGGTTTCACCTGGTAGGTCAGTTTGGTGGCCTGAATGTTTCCACCTACGCGAATGCGATGCGGAGAAGACGTGAGTGGAGCCTGCGGCGGACGGTGAACATGCCCGACAACTTCGAGCGATTCACTCACGCCGCCAATTTCCAGAACGGGGTCCAGCCGGACGGCGCTGTTCACTGTCAACTTCACATCCTGTTGGCGGAAGATGGCGAATCCGGGCTTGAGCACTTTCAGCAAGTAGCGTCCCGCTGGAATCCCGATGAAGGTGTACTCACCGGCCGCGTTGGTCACCGTGGTGTCTTCGGAGCCCGTATCGAGATTCGATACCGTTACAGTCGCTTCGGGGACTGCCGCGCCACTGGCATCGTAGACTGAACCGCCAATGCCCGTGCGTTCTTGCGCCGGCGCGCGCAGCGTCGAGAGAGGAAGAATAAAAGCGGCGGCAGCGACCGCGCACAGAATCGCGCCCATTCGCGTCATCCTCTCGCGGCGCCGTTGTGGATCGAGCAGCGCTAGCACGCGCGTTTCAAGTTCATGCGGCTGCGCCATCGCGACAGCCACCGGCCAGCACCTTTTCGCCGGCCGCAGGGACTTAGCCAGCTCCACCAGATGATCGGCATACGCCGACGCGCGATTGCCTAGGCTGAGTACTTGATCATCACAGGCTTGCTCGCGCTCCTTGCGAAGCTGCCTGGCAGCAAGCCAAATCAGTGGGTGGAACCAGTAGAGAGCGCATGCGATTTGCGCCAGTACCTGGGTGACGCAGTCTCGCCGCTTGACGTGCGCCAACTCATGCGAGAGAACGATGCGAGTTCGTTCGACCGTCCATTGGTCGCTCTCGGCGGGCAACAGGATCACTGGCCGCAAGATGCCCCAGGCTAATGGAATCGTGGTCCGATCGCTTCTGACCACGATAATGGTGCGCCGCAATGCGAGCTGGCTCGAGATGTGGGCAATGAGCGGATTCTCTAGCCTGGTTGCGCGACGAGTGGATAGCGAGATACGAAAGACTCCCATCACCAGTCTCCCGGATACGATGAGCACGCCGGCTAACCACGCATAGAAGACAAACTGTTGGCGATCCCGTGACGCCGGTGCAGCAGGGGGGGCCGGAGTTCGAGGCGCCAGGACCGTCACCTCCTCAACCGAACTTCGCACCGGACGCACGGTCACGGGAACGCGCGGCAGGATGAGAGAAAGGACGGGCAAAACCAGCACGCCCGAAATGACGAGAGTCCACATCAAATGGCGCACCGCGGCGGCGGCGCGGCGTAATGCCAAGGCCAACCCGAACGCCATGATCAACACCAATGTCGCTTTAATTGTCGTGATCGCCAAAAACAACATCGCTAGACTCCTTGCTTTTTTGCGTTTTCGATCAGCCGCGAAAGCCGGTTGAGCTCATCGCGGGAAACCTTCCGGGCCGAGCCATCAAGCAGCGTAGCCACAACTTGCTCCGCCGAGCCATCGAAGAATGTCTCAACCAGGTGCTGGAGCGCCGAGAATTTAGCCTTCTCGCGACTGACGGTGGGCAGGAAAATGTAGCGGCCTGCCTGCTCTTCGTGCCGGATGTGGCCTTTTTCCTCCAACATGCGCAGCATCGCTCGAACCGCGGAATAGCTCGGTGGATCCGGCAAGCCGTGCTGAACTTCGGCGGCGCTGGCACGCCGGCGTTGGTACAGGATATCCATGATCTGGCGCTCCCGTCGGCTGAGAGCCGGGCGAGCCTTTTTCGTTCCCGCCGAGTGCTGCGAAAATAGCATGCTAGAAAAATAGCACCTGGTGCGACCCGGCGTCAAGAGCTTTCGCCTGTCTGGTGAAAGCTAAGCCTGCGCCCCTGGTAGATTCATCCGCCGGGCCATAGCGGGCCACCGGGGGCTCTCGCGCAGAGCCTTGCCACCGGAGCCCGGCAGAAAGCTACCGCGAATGGATCGCGCTGGTCGATCATCTTCTCAAACCGGTCCGCGGCCGCATCCGTTTCCGAGCAGAGCAGATGGTACAAAACCCGGCCCCAAATAGTAAAGGTGAATCTCCCATTTCCCGGATCAACGCCGCTGCCCGGTCTTTTTCCCCGATGCGCACCAGCGCGGCCGCCAACAACCCGACGGGCATGGAATGCCACTGAGCGGCTTGATGCGCCCCCTCAGCCGCGGCGATCGCCTCCGCCAGCCTTCCTTTTTGTAAGTAGATGATGCCGTGGAGGTAGTGAGCTATCCATATCTTGTCATCTATCTCCAGCGCCTTTTGCATTTCATGGAGAGCCTGATCGTGCTTGCCTACAGCATTCAAGTGAACGGACAGCACGGCACGCAATAGGGCATTTAGTGGGTCCTGGTCCACTGCGCGCTGCATTGCGGCCGCAGACTCGTGACTCCGGGCGAGGGGGTCCAGATAGAATGCGGCGTATGCCCAGAGGGCATCCGGTGTTGCGGAGTGATCAGCGATTTCCGCCCCGAATTGGCGTGCGGCTTCGTTCCAGTCATAGTCAATCACGGCGGCCAAGGCGCCTAACAAGAAGTGGGGTCCGGGTTCTGACGGATCAAGATCCACTGCTCTCTGAGCCTCAGCGCGAATCAGCGGGACCAAGGGGGCCAAAGGCTCATCGCGTTCGCGCCGATCAGAAAATATCCCCAACCCAGGCTCGCGTGCGCAGGGGCGAATGCGGGATCGAGTTTAATCGCCTCGTCCAGGCATTTTCTGGCGCGCGCCCACGATTCCGGCGTAAGCCGCAGCAGGTGGTGCCGTCCTCGGAGGTACGCCTCGTAGGCAGAGAGCGTCGGGGTATGCTGGCGGCGATCCGCCGCGAGTCTTACTTCGAGAGCCCCGGCAATTGCTTGCGCTACTTCATCCTGTAAGGCGAAGATGTCGGACATTTCCCGGTCGTAGCGTTCCGACCACAGATGCGTCCCATCGGCGGCGGCGATGAGTTGCGCGGTGACCCGGATGCGAGGGCCCGCCTTTCGCACGCTGCCTTAACAGAATGTGGTCCACGCCCAATACGTCTGCGATTCGCCGGACGTCTTCGTTCTTGCCTTTGAAGGCAAACACGGACGTACGTGCGATCACCTTCAGACCCGGAATGTGCGCCAAGGCGTTGATAATCTCTTCCGCCAGCCCGTCACTGAAGTATTCGTTGTCTAGGTCAGCGCTCATATTGGCGAACGGCAGCACGGCGATGGACGGTTGCGGTTCACCGGCCTTGGATGAGATCTGTTCCAATGCGGTCTTGACTTCAGCCATCGTCTGGAACCTCTCGGCCGGGGACTTCCGCAGGCAACGCGTGACGATGTGGGCGAGGTCCTACACCGTCTGGAGCGCCTCCGGCTCCCGGTAGAGGATCGCTGCCATCGTGGAAAGGGACGTCTCACCGGTGAAAGCGGGGCGGCCGCTGAGCAGTTCGTAGAGCACGACGCCGAAAGAGAAAATGTCGGAGCGTGCGTCTAGCGGCTTGCCTTCGGCCTGCTCCGGCGACATGTACGCCGCGGTCCCCAGAATGATTCCCGCCTCGGTCTGCGTCGGCTCCTCGTTGCCTGGGCTCGGCGCCCGCGTCATTTTCGCCAGACCGTAATCCAGAAGTTTTACGCCCCCGCCTGGTGATCAATAAGTTGCCCGGTTTGAGATCGCGATGAATGATGCCTCTGCTGTGCGCCGCCTCGAGTGCCCCGGCGATTTCAAGCGCCACGCGCACGGCCTCTCCGGCCGGCAAGGGTCCATGAAGCGGCGTGCCCTCGATGTATTCCATCACCAGGTAGTCCGGCCCACGTCGTGAAGAGTGCAGATGTGCGGGTGATTCAGAGCCGCGATGGCGTGTGCTTCCATCTGAAGGCGCTCCGAGTGCGCGTTGAGAATCTTGATCGCCACTGCGCGCCCTAGCCTGGTGTCCCGCGCCTTCCACACTTCTCCCATGCCGCCCGAACCAATGGGTGTGAGGAGCTCATAGGGACCCAGTCTGTCGCCCGCGGAGACTGCCATAATTTCCAATAAGTCTAGCGCGCTCTGGTGGACAGGCATTCCTGCGCATTCCCCTGTCTGGTGGAATAGGCTGCCTGTGTTCAAAATCACCGCACAGATTCGCGCGGCGCGTCGCTTGCGTGCGGCTCCCTCATGGCGCTGCCGCTAGTCCGGGTATAACATGACCACATGAACCGCCTGCTCAAACGATTGCTGATTGTGGCGGCATGCCTGTTCGGCCTTCTGCTGGTAGTCGGCTTGATCGCCAGTTCCATGATCTCGGGTGCGAGTAAGCAGACCCTCGCTACCGCACTGTCAGAAAACCTCGGCGTGCCGGTGACGCTTGGGGCAATCAATTTCAACCTCGCGCAGTTGTTCCTACTGAAACCAGCCATTACGGTCGAGGACATTGCCATCGGCAATCCGCCAAGCTTTCGTTCTCCGCATCTTCTCGAAGCCAAGAAGCTCACCGCACAGATTTCGCTGTTGCCGCTGCTGCGCAAAAGTATCGAGGTGCACTCCATCACCATCGATCATCCTCGTATCATGTCGGAAACCAACGCGCACGGCGTCAGTAACATCGAAGCGCTCCTGCAGAAGGACAAAGGAAAGTCTGATCCTGGCTCCGGCGGCACGAGCGTCCGCAGCCTGGTGGTCGATGAGTTCTCCGTCGCTTCCGGAGAAATTTCGTCTATGACGGCCGCCGCGGCGCACACCGAAGGCATCGTCGACCTCAGCGGTATCGATCTGCGAGTGCGTGATTTTTCGCGCGATCAACCGTGCCGTCTGGAGTTCAGTGCCCGACCTTTTGGAGGCAAGTATTCGCGCATCAAGCTCGAGGCGCAAGCCGGCCCGTTCGCGGCCAACGCCCTGCCGCTCCACGGAACCCTTTCCATCACCGTTGCTCCCTCCGAGATCCCGCCCGCGCTGCGAGTCGCTCAATTCGGAAATCTGCTGGTTGCTCCGGGAAAAAAGGCGAAGGTCTCGCTGACTGCGAAAGTCGACGGCGACGCTTATGAGAAGCTGAGCGGCCCGGCAACACTGGCCCTTTCCGACCTTCTGCTTGGAAAAGATGAGCAGCATGTCCTGCCCGTTTCTGGAGAGTTCCCGATCAGTTTTGCGGCATCCAAGCTTATGTCTTCGCCCCGCTTCCAGCTCGGCATCACCGGCGGCCGGCTGCATCTGGGAAAGGGTGAATGGCTGGGCGATGCTGAACTGCACCTTCACGGCACCGCCTCAAGCGGCCGCACCAGCGGCAAAATCCGCAATGTCGATATCAATGAGCTGGTGAGCAGTGTCACGGTCGCGAACGGAAAGATTTATGGAACGCTCGAAATCCCCTCGTATTCGCTGCAGTTCGCCGGAAACAATGCCGCCCAGGTCCGCAATTCGCTGCACGGCTCGGGCAAACTGTCGGTAACCGAAGGGCGCATCGCGGCGCTCGACCTGCTTTCGTCTATCCAGCAAGGTGTAGAGCATCCGCAGGATCTGATCGCCGGCAAGAAGGGTGCTACACCCTTCACCACGCTTGCGGCCGGAATGAACGTCGGCGAGAGCAAACTGAACTTGGATGGCATTCAGTTGGAGAGCCCGGCCTTGCGCGTCACCGGCAAAGGATTCATCGATTTCGATCAGTCCATGAACTTCGAGCTGGTTGCTCAGACCCAGGGCGGCGCGGGACAAATGTTGAACAAGGTTGCGGGCTTCCAGGCCGGCGCCGGGATTCCAGTCTCCGTCACCGGAACCGTGGAGTCCCCAAAGGTAAGGCCGAGTGTCGGAAAGATAGTACAGAAGGCCGCGCAAGGATTGCTGGATTCGTTCTTCAAGAAAAAGAACAAGTGATCCCTTGAGCGCTATGCTTGGATTACCGCCCTGCGGAGTAACTTGCACACAGCGTACCGGGCGTCGCTTGGATTGTAACAACGAGACGCAGTCCAGGTTTGGTGATTGAGGTTCCGGAGGAATTTACGGAAGTGGGAGAGGCGATGGCCGAGCATCTGGCGGCCCTGCAGCGGACGGTATCCCGCCTCGGTGGCGGGAAAGCGGTGGATTACGCAGAAATTGAACAGGCGATGGCCGTAAGTGCGGGACGCACGGAACTGGCAGGACACCGCGCCATTCTGCAGAGCCTGGACATTGATGTTGCGGCGGTCATGATTGGAGGAGTGCGCTACACGCGGGTGG
>QHXW01000410.1 GCA_003223115.1 Acidobacteriota bacterium | reverse complement strand
CGGAAGAGGCCGACTTGTTCCGCCACCTTCTGGGCCGTGTCTGGGAGCGTTTGGCCGAACACTATCCCACCCCGCGCCAGAAAGAAGAAGTTCCCATCTGGCTCTATATCGCCAGCCAGATCAGCCTCAAACTGCACGACGCCAGTTATCACGCTTTCCCCTATGTGCTGCGCTCCGGGGGCTTGATCACCGCCCTGGGGCCTAAGGTGGGGCGCAAGGCCGAGCATCCGGACACGCACGCTGTCACGTTGGCCTGCGAGGGCTTCAACGACAAGCACGAATTCGACCGCCAGACGCCTTGCGATCAGGATTTTCTCCGCAAACTGGCGCGTGATACGCAACCCGGCCGCTTGCATGACTGGTTCAACCGCGAAGTGCCCCGCTGCCTGCGCTCCCTGAAGTTGTTCGATGCCGAGGGTCTCTTCCTGGGAGATGCCAGCTACGTATTCGTTCCCGACAACGAGAATTACGAAGACTCCGTGAAGCTGTTATTCGATGAACACCATCACCCCGTCAATTCTCAGGAAGTGGATCTACCAGACCCGCGCTATCAGTGGCGGCGTTGCTACAAAGTGGTCTCCCTCATTCACGTCAACCGCGAGCTGAATCTGTTCCTGACGGTGGCGGCGCGCGTGGTCGCCGGCAATCGGCACGAGTGCCCCATCCTGTACGAATTAGTGGATGACTTTGTCAAAGCCGTCGATCGCGGATGGATGAAAGTCCTGGTAGTGGATCGTGGTTTGATCGATGGCGCCAACATGGCGCGGCTGAAGACCGCTTATCACATCGATACCGTGGTGCCGCTGCGCAAGAACATGAACGCCTCTCAGGACATGATGGGTTTAACGCGCCTGAAAGATTTTGCCTGGTTAACCGGCCAATCGGCGGCGATTCACCAAAAAGCTGATGCGCCCTGGCGCCGTGTGGCGCAGTTCACGAGCCGAGTTATTCTTTTTCAGTCGGAAGTTTCTCATTTGAGGAGAGCGTGAAGCCTCCGCAGAGGTGCGCACCAGGCAAGGTCAGCCGCCTCGCGCAGAGCCTCCACGCCCGCTGTGATTCTCTTTGTCGCACCTTCGGCTGCTCAAGGCAAGCCCGTCGATTGGGCCGTGAGCGTGGAGCCTATTCCCCGGCAGTGCCCCGGATGTTTGAGCCATTCCGTCGTCGGCCATGGCCGAAGGCGCAAACAGGCTCACGATGAGGACCATGACTGGATCGGGATTCGCCGTGGGCTCTGCAACCGGTGTCAGAAGACCATCACCTTTCTGCCAGCCTTTCTCACTTCCCTATACCCACTACAGCCTTATCGCCCGCAGCGAAGCCCTGCAGCGCTACTTTGTGGAGGGATGTTCACTGGATCTGGCGGGGCCATTGGTGAAGGATCCCAATCGGGTTCCCGTTGCCTCCACGCTCCGGCGCTGGTTTCGAGGCCTCGATTCGGTCGATCGATGGGACCGCCTGCAGCAATTCCAGTCGAGCCTTCCGTCCCCGCCGCCGAGCCACTCCATGTTCACCATCCGTTCAGCGCCCTCGTTTCCTTTTCTCCCGAGGATGCTGGGCGCGGTGCACGATTGGCTCGCCCGTGACGAGATCCTCCGCTACGGCCAGTTCGTGTTGTCCTGGCAAACGTGCGCCCACTTCCTGCAGGTCCTGCTGCCGCTGCGTCTCTGAGCAACGAACTGGACCTTCGTCACCCACCATCCTTGCCTGGAGACTTCTTCCCGCTTCGCCTACTCTGACCGTGGAGCCCGAAACGCAGCGATGTGGGAGGAACTGAAAGATCTGAAACGGCAGTTTCCTCTGCTGGAGTACCTGCGGCGGCATAACTGGACGCCTCGCCAGATAGGTTCCCGGCAAGAGTTCGTCGGACTGTGCCCGTTGCATACCGAGCAGCATCCTTCTACGTCAACGCCGTCAAGAATCTGTTCTACTGCCACGGCTGCGGCCGCGGCGGTGATCTGATCCGCTTTGCGCAGCTCTACTTTGATCTTTCCTTCCGTCAAACTGTCGCGCATCTGAAAGAAGAGCTTGGCATGGCGTCCGTCGCCGAATCCGAACTGCTGGATCGAGCGGCTGCCTTTTACCAACTCCAGCTCCATCGCTACGGCGAAGCGATCGAGTATTTGTACCAGCGAGGACTGCGCGATCCCGACATCATCCACCGGCTGAGTATTGGCTACGCCCCCGGCGGAAACCTGCGACGCCATCTTACCGACCTGGGCTATCCGCTGACTGTTCTGGTTGAAACCGGACTGGTCAGCCGAGAAGGTCGGGACACATTCTGCCGCCGCGTCATCTTCCCTTGCTGCGAGCAAGGGCACACGCTGAATCTCTATGGCCGCAGTATCGGAACGGCGCCCGCTCATCGCTTCCTGCCACGCCCCAAAGGCGGCTTGTTCGCCTGGGAAAGCGTGCGCGGCTTCACCCGCGTGATTCTGGTCGAGGGACTGTTCGATCTGGCTGTGCTGGCAGGCCGGATTCCTCAACGCCACTTGCGGCGTCGGGACGCACTTATCGCCGGCGCAGTTTGCCAAACTGTGCGATCAGCGCGACCGAGAGGTACTTTTGTTTTCGATGCCGATGCCAACCAGGCAGGCCAGCAGGCAGCTCGCAGATTGGCCCACCGCCTCGCAGCCGCCGGCCTGATCGTGCGTATCGCGGAATTACCGGACGGACACGATCCCAACAGCTACTTCGCCGCTTGGGCGACGGCGGCCGACTTCACAAGCTGCCTGGAGCAGTCGCGGTGCGCTACCTGTACCGCTTTCATTACCAGGCGGAGATCCCCGGCAAGGATCGATTCCGCAAACGCATTTATCGGACGCGGAGTCCGCTTGGCTTCGGCCGGCGACGCATTGCCGTGGCGGGTCTGCGGCTCAAACAGCCCCAGCGCGCTGTCGTTCCTTTTTGGGCAGACCTCGCTGCACGGTTCAGGTCCACCGAAGAGGTGGGTCGGTTCTGGCGGAGCTTTCGTACTCTTCGCGATCTCAGCCTCATCGCCTTGATGCTGCTGGACGGGCTTCGTTCGCGCGAGGTTCTCCAGCTCCAACTGGAGGACTTTCGCTGTCGGAAGCGCAGATTCGCGTCCGCGGCAAAGGCAACAAATTCCGGGTGCTGCCTTTGCCGAAGGAAACTATCCAAGCGCTCCAATCCTATCTTCATCTGGAACGGCCGCTGACCAACTCACTCTATTTGTTCGTTTCGCTGAAAGGCCCACGTCGGGGCCAGTCTATGACTCCGGCCGGCTTGCGCTCCTTGCTTCGCCATCATCGGCAGACTAGTCACATTCCCCAGGCCAATCCTCACCGGTTGAGGCACACATTCGGAACTGACATGGCCCGCGCGGGGATCTCCATTCCCGCGCTGATGCATTGATGGGACACGCCCATATCCGCACCACCATGCTCTACGTGCAACTCTCGCCCCAAGACGTTTGGCGGGAATACGCCTGCGCGGTTCAAAAACGGGTGGGTTATCCAACGCGGGAGGAGTAAATGGCACGGCGGGATTCCTTGGAACAGATTTTCGAAACCCAGATCGATCTGCTGGCGACCACACTCCAACCAAACAGCTTGCGCGGCTATCGCGGGGCAGTGAAAAGCTTCCTGCGCTATTTACAGGCCACTCACCCCCGCCTCGGCAGCCTCGCCGGCTTGCGCCGCGATCCCCACATCCTCGGCTGGCTTCGCCATCTATGCGAACAGGATCCACCCCTCAGCAAAGGAACTCGCCTGCTGTACTTGCTGTGCTTTCGGCGCTTGCTCAACGACTTGGCTGACGACGGCGAATATATCATCCAGGAAGAATTGATCCGCCGCGAAGATTTCCCTCGTCTCGACCAGTATCTCCCGAAGCCACTCTCGCCGGACGACGACCAGCGTCTACAGAACCAGCTCCGAACCAACGACGATCTGTTCTCCAATGCCCTGCTTCTGTTGCGCGGCACCGGAATGCGCATCGGCGAGTTTCTTGACCTCCCCACCGACTCTCTGCGGCATCTCGGCGATCGCGACTGGGCGCTGCACGTCCCTCTGGGAAAGCTCCACACCGATCGCTGGGTCCCCGTAGACGATGACGTCCGTCGCATCCATGCACGCCTGGTTGCATTGCGGCAGCACAGCGTGGCCGCCGCCCATTCCAACCTGCTGCTGCCTCTACCGGCCAGCCCTGGTGCACGCTATATTGCACTCCTAAGAGCTATCCGGACAGCCGCGCGAAAAGCAGTTTGTTCGGTACGCGTCAAGCCATATCAACTTAGACACACCTACGCAACATCGATGCTGCGGGCCGGCGTCAGCCTTCCTGCCCTCATGCACCTGCTCGGCCACAAGACCCTCGACATGACTTTGCGTATGTTCAGGTCACCCAAAACGACCTACAGCAGCAATACCATCTCGCTCGCCAGAACATGGTTAGCGTCCACAGCATGCCTCAAATTCCTACCACTTACCCGCTGAACGGTATGCCTCCCGGAATCCCTGCGATTACGCAGTATCTGACCGCCATCCGCCATCTTCTCGATATGTATCGGCCCAACTTAGCAACCCCAAGATCCGCCGCAGGCGAACGCTGGACGAACCGACTCGCCAAAATTGCATCCGAGGTCAATGAACTCGACAGCGCCAAAGAATGAGCACAGATTGGCCGGTCAATGCCTACGAAACTAGCGGGAGTTTACTGCGAGAGCTTGCAAACAAAAAGCTAAGGTCATGTTTTTTAGGCAGTTGCCTACATTTATGCCGTCTTACCCAAGCTCTATGGGGTAATACCATTCTTGCCTGCGAATCCACAGGCTATTGCACTCAGCCACAACCTTTGCGGTTTCTGTATTTCACGGGTGATGCCGTTTCAAGTAAACGCCCGCTAGGGCCGCCCCGTTAGAATCGTTTCCATGTAACGTTGCACGTCCTTCGAAAGAGCTGGCAGCGCTACTGATATCCCGTAGTATGATAAAACTGGAGTTCGAATGGAACGACGCCAAGGCCGAGGCCAACTGGCGAGCCCACGGGGTGAGCTTCGAACTGGC
>QHXW01000403.1 GCA_003223115.1 Acidobacteriota bacterium | reverse complement strand
GAACTTCCTTCTCGATAGTTCTTCTTCCATGTCGTTTCCCTCTGTCGCAAACCTCGAAGGCCGTGACCCTGTCCGCTGCTATTGTGCAATGGTTTCAGTGCTGATGACCAGCTCGGAGGCCTATCCGGCTCGAGACTCGTTACTAAACCAAATCCGGCCGGCACCAGGTGTCAGCGCAACTCGGGAGCTCAGAAATACAACTTCAGCGCCAACTGTATTTGCCGCGCCGGATTGAGCGTCGAACTAATCGAGCCTCCCGATCCCCTATCAACCCTGGTTGATGGCGCAGAAAATGTGGGGTGGTTCGTGAAGTTGAAGAACTCCGACCGGAACTGCGCGTACCTGGTTTCGGATATTCTGAAATTCTTGAACAGCGAGAAATCCCACGTCTTCAGGCCGTCGGCGCGCAAGATGTTCCGCCCGCCAGTTCCATAGCGGAGGTACCGCGGCGGCAAGGCAAACCAGTTCGACGCATTGGGAAGCAGGGCAGTGCAAGCAGAGTTGGCTGAGGTGAAAAACCAGCACTCCACGGTCTGCGGCATGATGGGAGCGCCTGTCACGTCGGGTTTCTGGCCCCCAACACCCGTATTAGCCCGATCGCCGACCGTGGCGCTAAAGGGCAAACCTGACTGCAATGTTGCAATACCAGAGGCGTGCCAACCTCCGATAATCTGATCGACCCAACCCGAAACTCCGCTCAGGAACAGGCGTGAATGCCCAAAAGGCAATTCGTAGTCATAACTGAACGCACCGGCGTGCGTACGGTCCAAGTTGCAGGGAGCTCGATTAAACGGAATGAGCAGGAGGGTTGTCCCGTTTTCAGCCGAACCGTCGTCAAGGCATTTGGAGAAAGTATAGTTTCCCAGCAGTGACAAGCCGTGCCAGGAGCGTGAGATCAAACTTGTCTGCAGCGCGTTGTAGCTTGCCTTCCCACCATATTGTGCGTAAGCAATGCCTCCCCATTGGACATAGGGACGACGCGCTTGGATATCGCCTTGTCCTGGAGGGGGATCGTTGATGCTGATGAACTGCGCCAACCGATGGGTGTTGTTACCCACATAACCCGCATTGATGGTGAGCGATGGAGTAAGCTCTCGTTGAACTGAGAAATTGTATTCTTGAACGTAGGTCAAGCGTGAGTGGAGAGCACCGGTGCTCAAAGAGGGTTGGGCACAGGAAATCGCCACGAAGCCTCCGGGACAAGGTTGACCGGAGTTGGGGTTGGGCAGGCCAGCCAAAGGCACGCCCTGGAAAAAGTTACCCCAGTCGTGACTAGGCGCCAGAGGGGGGCGGTCATTATAAGTCTGGTCTACCGCTGAGATGGGCGGCACAGCAGAAGTATTGTTTGGCAAATTATTATCCGGGTAAGCGTAGAAGATCCCGTAAGCTAAGCGTATCGCCCACTTGTTACTTCCGAATGGCCTCCATGCCAAACCAATGCGTGGGCCAAAATCCTTCTTGTCAGAGGGACGAACCGAGTTCGGGAGTCCGACGGACTTACTCAAAACATACCGATCGTTGAACAATGGAACCAACTCGGAGCTTATCGGTTGTGCAGTCGGGTCAAAGTTTGACGGAATAACAAGCTTGCCAGTGGTGAGATTGAAACCACTAACCTGACCACGTTGACCAGTGTAGAAGGGATTAATTTCATATCGCAATCCCAGATTCATTGTTAGATTGCTCGTAATCCTGTAATTATCCTGGAAGAACCAGGACATGAAGTTGCCGTAGGTTCCTTGCAAAGGTACGCCGCCGTCGCGAGTGACACTATCGGTTAAGCCCAGCATATAGTCGGCGAAAGCATCGCCCGTGTAGGTCCCTTCGAAATCAAATACGCCCTCGGAGACGCCCCCATTTACATATCCCAAAATGTTGTGGAACCATTCCATGCCCATTTTCATATTGTGCTTGCCGGAGACCCGGCTCACGGTGTCGGAATACTGGTACGACCGGACGTGGTTTGATTTCGGCAGGCAGTTGGTGGGCGAACCGTTGAAGCTGTCGTAGCCTGCCATGTCGATTTCCGGGAACCCGCCGTACGGCTGCAATTCAAGGCCCTGGACACCCGCCTGCTGGTCGACGTTCGTTCCTTGCAGCGGCCCTTGGAACAAGAAGATCATTCGGTAATATCCGAAGCGCAATTCGTTGAGCCACTTCGGACTGAAAATATGGGTCAACGCCAAGCTGAAACTTTGACCTCTCGAATGATTGCCAGGAGAACCTAACGCCGGAAAGGGGTTAGGGTTGTCCTCGGCGTTATCGTTAATTGAATAACGGCCCATCAAGTGATCTTTGGCTGTAAATTGTTCATCGATCTTGAGATCGGCTTTCGCCGTATTGAGTGCCAGCCTGTTGCCAAAGACCGCGCGATCCGTGCCTCCTTGACTGAAGTTCGGCGCGGGCATGTACTTCAAGAAAAATAGAGCTTGCGATGAAAACATGCTGGAAGGAATCTGGTTATTCGGAAATGGCGCGTACTTGCTCAGCGGGTTAAGGATTTGGGTGCTGGGCATCAAGGCACTGAAATCTCCGTTACGCATGGCCAGGCTGGGAACGACGTTGCTGAATACCAGCGCCTGCCGCACTGTGGTTTCTTCGTAATCGACGAAGAAAAACGTCTTGTCCTTCTTGATGGGCCCACCAAAGGTACCCCCAAACTGATTCCGCTTCAGGACGTCCTTGCTTTGCGCTGCGCCCACAGGAGCATGGAAAAAGAAGTTGCGGGCGTCAAGTTTATCGTTCCGCAGGAACTCGAAAGCGTTTCCGTGGTACTGATTCGTTCCACTCTTGATGGTGGCAGTCACCATATTCGGCGTATGCCCGAACTCCGCGGACATGTTCCCGCTTTCCACTTTGAATTCCTGAATCGCATCGACGTTAGGCTGGACCGCTGTGCCTCCCAGCTGAGGTTCCGTAATGTTGGCCCCGTCGAGTGACCAACCTGTCTGCTGCGGATCAGATCCGTTAACACTGACGTTCACGGCTCTGGCGCGAATTGCCGTGGTTCCTGTATAAGGATTCGCTCCGCCTGGCGTGTACGTAGCGCCTGGTGTGAGTTGTGTCAGTTGCCAGAAGGCGCGGCCATTGAGGGGAACGTCCTCCAAAACCTTGTGATCGACAACCTGGCCCACCGAGGATGTCGTCGTTGCGAGAAGCGGCGCGGTCGTGCTGACCGTGACTTGTTGGGTTGCTGAGCCCACTTGCAAGATGGGGTCGACTCTGGCGGTTTGTCCTACCTGGAGCTCAATATCCGGGATAGTCGTGGTTTCGAAGCCTGTAAGCGTCACGGTAAGTGAGTAATGGCCAATTTGCAGATTCGGGACGGAGTAATCTCCGCTGGCATCTGATTTCGCGGAGCGCTCCAACCCTGTGCCCAAGTTCTTGACCGCGACCGCTGCGTTGGGAACCACCCCACCGCTGGAGTCCTTCACCGTCCCAACGAGGGTTGCCAAGTTTGACTGCGCTCTGAGGGTTGAGCCGAATCCGAAGAGTGCCCCCACCAACATCCCGATGACCAAGCCTCGTGACATACGTGCCTCCTCTTGCGCACCGCCTGCTCACTCTCACTTGCTTTTAGAAATAGTCAGAACTAGTGTAAATGTAGTATTGGCCTTTAGCGAGTACCCATATCATGTGAGCAAATATTTTGTCAAGGAAAATTGATGTGAAACTAATAAAATGCTGGCGCGAAGTGAGAAAGTTCCGTTTGTTTTCTGCCAGGTGCGAAGTTCCGCACGCCACTCCGGCGAAGCGATCGTATTCGAAAAAAGGATTACAACCCGAGCGAATTACCCGCAAATTCATCTGACCGCAAAGTAAGGGAAAAGCGAGGTCATGAAAGCCTGTCCGGAAGTCTGCAAACGTATTCTTCGGCGGTGCGTGGTGTTCCTGGCCATCAGTTCCCTTCCTTTAATAATGAAGTGGATCGTACTGCCGTCGTCCCCCGCGGAACAATCCGCGCGCCTCAGGGCTGCCGCAGGCGAGATTTCAGTTGAGCCGGCGATTCTTCAGAATGCTGCGCAGGCGAATCCACTCTTACCTTCGTGTTCCGTACGGACCATCAACGCGCAAGCAAAGATACCTCCGACTCCGGACAAGGCGTTGCGCGAAGCAAGGACAGCTCTGGCGGAGGGCCATCTCGATGAAGCTCTGCAACATTGCCAGGAAGGCGTCCAGTTAGACCCCCAGTCGGCGCTCGCCTATTTTCTGATGGGGATGATCCAGATCCGAAGAGGAGAGGTTGGAGAAGCCCGGCAGGCTTTGCTCCAATCCCTGAAGCTGGACCCTGCGCATACCACGACTCATTATTATCTCGGCAAGATATACCTCGCAGCAAATGAGTTCACCGCTGCGACAAACGAATTCGAAGCCGCCATCAAGCTGGGCGACCCGTCTGGTGCGGCCCACTATGGGCTGGGGTTGACTTTGCTCGCGGAATCACGCGACGCCGAGGCGGTCCCTCATCTGCACGCCGCGGTCAAGGGAAACCCGCAGGACGCGGAACGGCGTTTCACACTCGTCAGGGCCGAATTGCAACTTAAGCAGGTGGATAAAGCTAGAAGCAACCTCATCCAGATCAGGGAACTCTTCCCACGGGATCCAACGCTAGCCTACCAAATTGGCAAAGTGTTGCTGGAATACAACCTGCCGGACGATGCGGAGGCCGAGTTCGAGCGTGCCTCCGTTTTGCTCGTGGACGCGGGCAACAACCCTGCTTCAGGAGATTTGAATGTCTCGGATCTTTACCTCCAGATGGCCAGACTGCGTTTCGATCACCATGACTATTGGGGGACGCTACATGATTTTGACAGAATCACAATAAGTAGTGTTGAGGCCAATCTTCGAGCCTCCGCGTTGCACCTTGAAGGTCAGGCCCTGGTTGGCGTGGGAAAAGCGCCAGAGGCTCTGGACAAGCTGCGACAAGCCGCGCAAACGAATCCTGCCAACCCTGAATACCTTGTGCACTTGACGTGGGCCCAGTTTTTGGCGGGAGACGCAGAAGCTGCTGCGACAACGGCCCTATTGGCCGGAAGAAAATGGCCCAGCGTCCCGGACGTCCAACTGATGCAGACCCTCCTGAAGCGTGAGAGTGCCGCTAACCGGGCGAGCGTGCCGCTCTCTCAGCCATGGCACGTGAAGGGTGAAGGTCTTGTGTGCTGCCCGTGCAAGGTTCCCTGCCCTTGCCGGTCAAACGCCACCCCGACCCATACACATTGCGAGAACACGGGGCTGACGCGCATTCACCGAGGGCACTACGGCAAAGTCTCGCTCGACGGCTTCACTTTCGTCGCCGTCAATGGCGCGATGGAAACGAAGACCGCTCCAGATATGCTCTATGTAGAGCCGTCTGCCACAGACGAGCAACTTATCGCGTTGGAACGAATAATGCAGAGTTTCAACCCTTTGCAACCCTCGATCATCCTCAACGTCGAACGGGCGCCGATTTCTTTCGTCACTTCGAGGCAAGACAACGTCTATGAAGTGAGAATCCCGAAGCTACTGGAGATCAAAATCCGTCGAGAGTTGAACAATGAAGGGGAACCGCTCTTCCCAGCCGCAGCACTCGATCAATTTTCCAATAGGATTGAGTACGCTCGAAACTTAACGTATAAATTCTGGGATAAGAACGGAGCTCTGAAGTGGGACTATGGCGGACGGCAGGCCAATTTCCGGACTATTGACCTGGATTCACGCGCTTACACCAGCCAAACCATGCTTATCCAGTTTGCCGATGGTTCGGGTGGCTTTAACAAGAAGCAGTTAGAGTTGATCAAGTCCGAGAAATTGCCCGTGCCTCACACATATCCCCGGCGGGAATCGACAGAACGGCAGCATAAACAATGAGGGGTTCGCAGCTCACGCCGGAAAATTTTAATGACGTCATCGTCCGCCTTGGCCGGCACAAGGCCGTCCGCACCGGCGTTGGATGCGTTCCCGTTTCATAGGCAGCATTCGTGGCGGGTTTCGCATCAACTGAATAAGCGCTATTGCGTCTTCGATCGGACCAAGGCAGTCGCCGATCCCGATGCGAACGTTGGTAACATCGGCAAGGACACGGCGCTTTCGGTCTGGGTGCAGTCCGTTCGACTTTCGAACGCCCGGAGGCTTTGACCTGATGACCAACGATACTTGGGGAAAACCCAGCACATCTGACGACTCGCGATACGGCATGCTGCGCGCAAGGATACTCGTCGCGCGCTCGTATTGAGCCAGTTCCGGCTGGGCGCGCAAAATCCTCCAACCGCGACGTCCAAGGTGGACGCCAAGCAAATGTACGCGAAGCTTTGCTCCGGCTGCCATGGAGCCGATGCCCATGGTACGCAGCAAGGCCCAGGGCTTGCTGGAAACCCCTGGGTGCGCAAACGATCGACTCAGAAGTTGCGCCGCTTGATCCAGAACGGGATTCCAGCGGCAGGTATGCCGTCTTTCGATCTGCCTCCCGACGCGCTGGATGCTCTCGCCACCTTGGTTGCCTCTCTGAATTCTTCGGCGGCTGAAAGCACCGTGCCAGGCGACCAGACGGCCGGAAAAGACTTTTTCTTTGGCAAGGGGCAATGCGCCTCCTGCCATATGGTGGACGGCTGAGGAGAGCCGATCGGTCCGGATCTATCGAATGTGGGACGCGAAATGACGGTCGACCAGATTCGAGAGGCGTTGCTAAAGCCTGATGCGCAGATCGCTCCCGGATATCAGCTTGTCACCGTGCATCTGCTCGATGGGCAAACCCTTCGCGGCTTCGCGCGAAGCAGGACCAATTTTAACATTCAGTTGCAGGATCTGACAGGCGTCTTTCACCCGCTTTCTCTCGATCGAATTTCAGCAATCACAGAAGAGAAACAATCTCTGATGCCAACCGTAAGAGCCGGCCCCGACGAGTTGCAGAACCTGATCGCCTACCTTATACCTTAGCCGGTTGACCGGTATACAAGCTGGCGTACCTACCTCCGCCCACTCTTCCGACAAGGGCGGAATTGACTTCTCGAGAATTCTGAATCCGGCGCCAGGTGACTGGCTGACGTACAACGGAAAGGTGAGCGGAAATCGGTATAGTGAACTCACACAAATCAATGCCACAAATCTGAGCAGATTGGGCGTGAAGTGGACCTTTTCAATTCCCCTATGGTCGCAGTTCCTCCCTGATACGCCCTATTTCCGTGAAAATATGCAGTACTTCGGGTTGGAGGTGGTTCCCATCGTTGCAGACGGCATCATGTATGTGACAGGCCCGAATCAAGCATTTGCACTGGATGCGCGCACAGGCCATCAGATCTGGCACTATGCGCGTTTGCGCACTTCTGGGCTGTTCTCAGACCCTTCGTTGGGTAGCAATCGTGGCGTTGCCATTCTTGGCGACAAAGTATTCATGGTGACCGATAACGCTCACCTTATTGCCTTGAACCGTATCACGGGTCGGCTGCTATAGGAGGCGGCGATGCCGGATGAGCGCAGCATTAGGGTGCAACCATTTCGCCCCTGATCGTCAAGGATATGGTGATCGCCGGCGTTTCCGGCGGGGACTGGGGCATCCGCGGATTCCTTGCCGCGTACAAGGCCGCAAGTGGCGAACGCGTGTGGCGACACTGGACGGTTCCAAGCAAGGGGGAACCGGGCTATGACACCTGGAAGGGAAATGCCGTCACCTACGGCGGCGGCGCCACGTGGCTGACCGGCTCCTATGACCCGGACACCGATACTCTTTACTGGGCCACGGGCAATCCGTATCCTGATTCCGGATTCCGACGATCGCGAGCGAGGCGGCGATAACCTATATACGAATTGCGTGTTGGCTCTGCACCCTGACACTGGAAAAATGAAGTGGCATTACCAATTCACTCCCCACGATGTACACGACTGGGATGCGACCGAGCCCAACGTCTTGGTCGACACGAAATTTCGCGGGCTGGATAGAAAGCTCCTCCTGCATGCCGACCGCAACGGTTTTTTTTACGTATTCGATCGCACGGACGGCCACCTTCTCTTGACCCAGAAACTGATCCGGCGACTGACATGGGCGAGCGGAATTGGTCCTGACGGGCGTCCCTTGCTTTTGCCTGAGACTGACGTGACCTGCCCGGAAGATGCGACGAACTGGAATGCAACGGCATTCAGTCCGGTGACACGCCTCTATTATATTACGTCATGGTCCTTGAAAAGTGTGAGGTCAAACTCTCGCCCGGCAGTTGGAAGAGTGAGCGTCCGCGGGAGGAACCCGGGAAGAAGTATCTGCGTGCGCTCGATATTGAGACAGGGAAGTTCGTTTGGGAAATTCCGGAATTCGGACCAACCGACGGCAAGAGGATGGCGGGAGTGTTGGCAACGGCCGCGGGAATACTGTTCTATGGAGACCCAAGCGGGGAATTTGTGGCCGTGGACGATCGGGATGGGAAAGCGTTGTGGCACTTACCGTTGAACGCGATCATCATAACCTCCCCGATGACTTATACGGTCGACGGGGAACAGTTTATAGCGCTTGCCGTCGGCTCCAATATTATGTGCTTCGGGTTAATACGTTAGCGATGCTGCAGCCTCCGGTACAGATCCTGAACGAATCCCCATTGCGCTTACTTCCCTACCGCGGCAGTGGTTCGCGGGCCGGCCAGATACCCCTATGACATCGACTCTCCGTGAAATCAGGGAACACAGGAGCTTGACAGAATAGACAATTTGCAACATCGTGTATATCGGAAGTCTCGAGCGTCGCCGGGATCAAACGCTTCAACCGAAGGAGATCGTCGATGAATATGAACAGCGGTAGTAGCCTCACGCGCAGGAGCCTGCTAGGTGGGGCCGTGGGCTTTCCAACTCTATTTCAGATTATTCGGGCTGCAAAGCCAACCGATATTCGCGTCGAAAACATTAACCATACCTACGAGCAATACAAGTACCGTGTTCCCATCAAATTTGGCGGCAGGGTTCAGGACGAAACGATACTCATCAATGTGAACTGTACGGTCCGCACGGTAGGCGGAAAAGTGAGTAAGGGCTTCGGGTCGATGCCTTTGAGTAATGTGTGGTCGTTTCCTTCCCATTCGATGAGCTATGACACAACTCTGGGTGCGATGAAGGCTTTGGCCGGCCGTATTTCGACCATTACTGGTAATTACAAGGAAACTGGGCATCCCATCGATATCAATTGCGCCTTGCAGCCGGAGTATCTTAAGGCTGCGGCCGAGGTATCACGGGATTTAAAGTTAACGGAACCGATCCCAAACCTGTGCACGATCGTTACGGCCAGTGCGTTTGATGCCGCCATTCACGATGCATTCGGAAAGGCGCATGGGCTGAATTGCTACCGCACATATGACTCGGGGTTTATGTCTCACGACCTTGGCCATTACCTCGGACCTACATTTAAAGGCGAATACGTCAGCCAGTATGTCAGCAGGGATCCCAAGCCGCGGATGCCCATGTACCATCTGGTGGGAGCGCTCGACGCAATTACGGATGCCGATGTGAAGGAGCGGGTCCACGACGGCCTCCCCGAAACCCTTCCAGAGTGGATACGGTATAACGGACTAACAAATTTCAAGATCAAGCTCAACGGAGACCACTTGGATGAGGATATCAACCGGGTCGTGACGGTGGATCGGGTTGCGACAGAAACGCAGATACAACGGCGGGTGAAGCAGTGGGTCTATTCGCTGGATTTCAACGAGAAGTGCCCCAACGAGGATTACCTGCTCGACTTTTTGCGTCTTTTGAAGGAGAAAGCGCCGGCTGGCTATGAGAAAGTCCAATATGTGGAGCAGCCAACGTCTCGTGATTTGAAGACACATCGCGACCAGGACATGCACAGAGCCGCAAAGTTGAAGCCGGTAGTCATCGATGAAGCTTTGACCGACATTGAAAATCTCATGCTTTCGCGGGAGATGGGCTACTCAGGTGCTGCATTGAAGGCTTGTAAACAGCAGAGCCAGGCCATGCTGGAGGCTGCCGTCGGTGAGAAGCATAGGATGTTTCTGTGCGTGCAGGACTTGACGTGCCCCGGAGCATCGCTGATCCACTCCGCATCCGTTTCGGCGCGTGTTCCCGGAGTCGCTGCAATCGAAGCAAACTCCCGCCAATACGTGCCGGTGGCAAATAAGGGCTGGGAGGTACGCTTCCCCGGGATCTTCATCGTAAAAGACGGAACGATGGATACCAGTGAACTGACGGGAGTCGGCCTCGGCGCCGTTTAATCGATCGTTCGCGTCTGGATCGGGTACGAACGCTGGGGACTCCCCACGGATAACCGTCGCACAATTCTTTATGGCAAGCATTGTCGTGTGTGCTGAACCCGACAGTTGGCAGCAGGCGAGCCGTTTCGCGGAGAAGGTGCTCGGCAATGCTGAGCTGAAAAGTTTTGAAGATCTACGGCGGCGAGCGCCGGTTCAACCCCTGCTCGTGTTCTTGACCAACACGGACTATCATCGTCTCCGCTCGCTTTTGCGGACTCTGAAGCCCGCCAGTCCCGATGTGGTGATCTATTATGCAAATCGCCTTGCGCCGGAGGAGGCCGCACAGCTCGGTAAACTCGTCGGCGAGACGCGTCCCAAGCACACGAACGTTGTGTTTGAGGCGAAAGCTGCGGCGGCCACTGTGCTGGGCCATTCGCGATCTTCCAGGCCGGGAAACGGCAACGTGTCTTCGGCTAATCGCACACGGCAGTTGCGTGAACACTTCGGACTGACCCAAACCGAACTGGCTCATGCCCTCGGTGTCAGCCGGGCAGCTTTCTCCCGACGGCCGATGGGTGGCCTACGCCTCCAAAGAATCTGGCAGAGATGAAGTCTACGTTGTGCCCTTTGACGTCGTCAGGATCTTAAACAGCGGCCCTGGATCCCCAGACGCCGGGGGAGGCGGAAGTGGCAGATTTCGGCGGGCGGCGGCCGTTGCCCCAGGTGGCGAAAGGACGGCAAGGAGATCTTCTACCTCTCGCCGTCGGGTCAATTGATGGCCGAAGAAGTCGAAATGAAAGGCAACAGCATCCTGATGCGGACGGCGCAGGCGCTGTTCAGGTCGGCGATCCCATTATTTTCGTTTGCACCGTACGACGTAACGGCGGATGGGAAGAAGTTTGTGATCAACGCCATCAGCGAGCAGAACTCTCGCCTCACCTTAGATGATGAACTGGACGGCAAATCTGAAGAAGCAATGACCTGGCCACAGGCAGAAACTTGGCCGGCACAAAATCCTTACGCCCATCGGTGCTGGTGGTACGGGTTTTTGAAGTCGGATGGCTAACATCTATGCCACTGCGCCAAGTCAGGCGGTGCAGATTTGGCGGATTCGAAGCGGATTCGAAGCGGATTCGAAGGGGATTGGATTTCAATACGGCCTGGACTATACTTGCTCGATACTCCGAGCCGGTTCTCCGGCCTCACCTTGAGTAACGGGAGGTCCAATGTCACGTAAAGGACCCGCTGTATTTGCCATCGGCGCAGTACTCACTAGCGCCGCCCTCCTCGCCCAAGATCGTGGGCTGATATTAAATTTCAAGGACCGTACGCTCAGCTTCAGCGTGCTCGTCGAAGATCTGGAGGACGCTTTCACTGTCCTGCCGTCCGGTGACATCCGCCTACTGCCTACCGGTCCAGGCGCCGTTGCAGCGGACGATCCAATTCGAGTGAGCATCACGAAGGCCCCCGGGGGACTGGGGAAACTGACCATCCAGCGTCGCGGTAACAGCTACCAGGCACTGGTGCGCTCCGACAACGGCTTCGGCGACGATAATCACTTGACGGGCCTGCCGTTCGGCTACCAGGTGCTGCCCGCACAAGGCCGCGCCAGTGCGGGCGAATCGTGGACACAGGAGTTCCCGGCCCCCCAAGGGGCTGACAAACTGCGCGTCGCCGCCTCCTATCGGTTCACGTATCGCGGCCGCAAGGCCGCCGGCGGCTGTCCGGAATGCGTCGAGATCGAAATCGTCGGATTCCGCAGATTCGTGCCCGGTCCCGCGCTTGTCACCGAGCTCCAGAAAGTTCTTAAGACACAGCCAGATTCGTTTTACACCGAGGACCGGCCGTTCGCGGTCGGCAGCGCTCTGTTCGATCTTAAGGAAGGGTTCTTACATCGCTTCGATATCAGCGCCAACCCTTCCCTGTTCATGGTGCTTCCCGTTCCAGGATTGATGCGCCGCGTCACGCTGGAGCGCACGCGCTAGCGTCGAAAGGAGGTGGAGCGTGACACAACGAAAAAGAATCCAATTGGCCATCACTGGATTGGCCGCGACGTTTCTGTTCAGCGGTTGTCCAGCTACTTCTCTTAAAGACCTGGTCGAAGACATGTTCAGTGATTTTACTGGCCTGCACACGGCGCTCAAGCGGCCGTACATTGTGGGCCTCACGCCAGACGAGGGTTTCCCCAATCTGCACTGCTGCTGGGTGGGTGACCGCACTGGCTGGCAACAAATCGCTGGTACCTGGAAATCGGAAAAGAAGACCGAAGCCAACGGGGATGTTCTGGGGATACTCAAAGCTTTCACCATTGAGGTGAAGGCCAATGCCACGACGTTGATCGAAGCCACGGCCGAGCCTTTTTACCGCGACCAGCTCATCAACATCCGCCACATTGGCCAGCCGCATTGCGTGAATCACGAAGAGGTCTGCTCCAAAAAGATTTGTACGGATTCGCTAAAGGTGGGCAAGGTGACGGTGACGGTCTACACCGAGTTCGGCGGTGGCGCCAGCGTTGGCGTCGCGCCCGGTGAGACGCCGGCCGTAGCCGGCCTCAATCTGGTCAAGCTGGACGGCAAGACCTATAGCAAGGACACGCTCACCGCCAGCGACGTAATCGTCGGTTACAAAATGGAAAAGACGTCCTGTGGCCCTGGTATCGGCACCACTTGGTTCGGTCCTAATAAGACGCCCAGCGCCGCTCTGAAGCCCGGCGAGAAGTATGAAGACCATGTCAAAACATATTCCAAGGACATTGAGCAGCAGAACGGCGCCACACATGCACTCGCTCCCCAACTGCCGTCCGGCTCGCCGAAGATTCTGCGCTCGGAGCAGAACCAGCCGACGGCGCTGCTGGCGCCTCCTCCCGATCACGTGCTTTCGGGCGAAGTGATGCGGGTGACTACGGTGAATGCCTCGTATTCACCTAACCCATCGCTCTCCGGGATAGTGGTGACCGAAACCGACAGCAATGGCCGCCAGCAGAGCCGCACCGTGATGACCGACGCTGATGGCGCTGCCATAATCCTGCTGGCCGAAAACACGGCGCAGGTCGCGATCGCGCTCAAGGGAAAGCAGGTCTACACGGCGAAAACACAAAGCGCGGTTCCGCTGAATGACAACCGGCCGGCCATCACCGGCATAACCGCGTATCAGAGCGCTGCGCGGCGCAGCATGGTGGAAAGCGGAAGCCTTGTGGAAATCCATGGCACCGACTTGAGCAACGTGACACAACTCACCGTGGACGGGCGGCCCGCGCCGACGTTGGCCTCCGGACGCGATTACGCGCTGGGGCGGCTCGAAGGCGAAGGGCCGGGCCAGCTGCAAGTGTCTTGCATCAATGGCCTGACCAGCCCGCCCGCGCCAATCGTGCTGGTGAAACTGACTCCCGAACAGCGTCCGCCGGCCGTGCTGCAGGCGGGCCAGACGGCAGAGATCGTGCTCCGGGCCAGCGGAACCACGGATGCGGTGCCGGTGGAACTCGAGATCCGTTCCGGAAGTATCTCGTTTCTGAGCGGCGGCATGCGGCAGAAGGTGATGAGCAGCGCCGGCTCGCAGAATCTAGTCCGGACATCTATTCGAGCAACGCGCGCCGGCCCGTACGAACTTCAGTACAAGATCGGCGACCGTTAGAGCCTGTCAACAGCGAGCCATTGTAAGCCTGATTGGACAGATCCAGGTTGAGAACTCCGTTGTTGTATTGGCCTCGCTGCGGAGCCGGTTCCGCGCCTTGGTGACGGGCGGGTGATCCCAGTCGCCCTCGGCGGACTTGATAAGTTAAAATTAGACTGATTCAAGCCGCGTTGCTCCGGCCGGATTTGGGTCCGGGCGGCCACCCGGTGATCATTCCGAGTGCGAGGTTCCTATGAAAACGGTTTTTGCGTGTACGGTTCTATTGGCATCTGCGGCCGCTGCGGCCGCTGCCGCCGACGTGCCTGCGCCGGAGGTCCAGATCGCTGCCGCGGTGCTTGCCGCGCCGGCGGAGTTGCGGGACGACGCCGCGGTTTTGGGATACAACGCGCAAGGTGAGGTGGTGAAACTTCGCGAGGGCAAGAACGAGCTCATCTGTCTGGCCACCGATCCGAACGGCAAACGATTCAGCGTGGCGTGCTACCACCGCGACCTCGAACCGTACATGGCTCGCGGCCGCGAGCTTCTGGCGCAGAAGGTGACTGGGCAGAAGCGCAACGACATCCGTTGGAAAGAAATTGCAGACGGAAAATTGTCGATGCCGCGCGAGCCTCGAACGCTATACGTGCTGGTCGGAACGGGTTTCGATGCCGCCGCCGGCAAAGTGAACGATGCTTATCTGCGCTGGGTGATCTATACGCCGTTCGCCACTCCCGAGACCACGGGACTGTCCACCAAGGCGAGTGACAGCGCACCGTGGCTGATGTCACCTGGAACCGCGGGCGCGCACATCATGATCAACCCGCCGAAGAAATAGACGCCTCGTACAACGTCACTGCCCATCATCCTACTGTCAGTAGTTCGACCTCGAAAACGAGCTTTGCGTTAGGAGGAACGATACCGGGAACTCCATGATCTCCATACTCAAGATGAGGTCCGAAGGCTAACCGCCGCACTCCTCCGGCCTGCATTCCCTCGACACCGCGTTCAAGTCCTGTGACCGCGTTGCGCTCCCCCGAGACAAAGGAAACGACCTCGTCCGCTCGGCAAGCGTCGCCCCGGTTGAGATAGCCCGTATACCGGATTGTGACGCGGTTCCCTCGCTGGGCCACAGGCCCGTGACCGATCTTCAGATCCCGAATCTTCAAGCCGCTTAACATGCTACGCTTTTTCGCGGACTGCGCCGCGAAAAAGTGGCGCCTACCGCGCAATTGAAAACAAGAGTGAAAACAAGAGGCTGACACCAACATCGACAATCTTTTGTCGATGTTTACGCCGTAAGCGCCTAATCGATCGGCTGTACACAGCATGTTCGCATTTCGCGAAGATTTGGCTGGTGCAGGCCGTTCGCCCTGCGAACCTCCCTCGCGGGCCAACCTTATACTTCCACCACGATGCCGCGAATAGGGAGATTGGTAGCGCGCTGCAAGGCAAGGGCGTATAACTGCACCTGGGCGACATTGCGCTTTTCACGGCGATCGGTTTTGTAATCGACCACGGTCCATGAGTTCTTGTCCCGCCAAGCGAGGTCGATGCGGCCATCCACCAACGTGCCGTCCGCCAGACGAACCATCACCGGCAATTCACGATGGCACTCCGCTTCGGCGGGCTTGGCTTGCGCCGCATACTCCAGTGCCTTTCGCGCAGCTTCTGCAGCCGCGGCACGCTCCTGTTCGCTGGCGGAATGCCGCCGTCCCCACACGTCCGCCAGAGTGGCAGCTTCATCCGGCGACCGGGCATGCTGCAAGATATCGTGTACTACGCGACCGAATTTTCGGCCGGTGGGACGGCCGACCCCCAGCGGCAGTGTGATGATCTCGACCGGGATGTGCCCGGCTTCCGCAGCAGTGCCGAAGGTCTCCGCGGTGGCCACGCGATAGCGCGGAACGGCGCCGGCCTCCAGTCGTTGCGCGCGCCGGTCTTTCCACTCCTGGTGGCGGCGCAGCCCTTCGACAGCCTGTTCGGTAGTGCCGCTCAGCACCTGTTCGTTCTCCACTCCTTCGGCTTTCGCCACGCGCAATGCCAGCACCGCTGGGTCGAACCAGACCACGGTGTGATCGCCGGTTTTTGGGTGGTGCAGGCCGGGCTTCACGGACACTTCCTCGGGCTGATCCGATGGGCGGTTGAGCACGGTGGCACTTCCGAACTGGGGACAGCCAGGCGCGGTCCCTGAGGCACGCCAGCGCTCCTGCGGTGGATAAAGCGCGTCGTGCAGGGGGCTCAGCCATCCACCCTCCCGGTCCTCTTCGCCGATAGTTGTAACCACCAGCAAGTCGCGCGCCCTCGTGGCGGCCACATAGGCAACGCGCAGTGCTTCTTCTTCATCAGCTTTCGCTTCTTCCTCGGCGGCATCGAGCAATTCCCATGGTGCGCACCACAGTAGGCGCTGGGCACAGAGGCGCATCTCGGGGTCGGTGTAGCGATCGCCGCCTTGAGGACCGGTCAGTTTCGCCGTGAGGTCCGCTAGGATCACCACCGGAAATTCCAGCCCTTTGGCTTTGTGCACGGTCATCAATTGCACACCACCGCCCTCCTGTTCGAGTATCGGAGCTTCGCCGGCGTCGCCGGTTTCGTACTCGCTCTCCAGGTATTCAACGAAAGCTCGGAAGGAAGTGGCCGCGCCGCTGGCTTCGAAACTGCGCGCCAGATCGGTGAGGCGGAATACATTGGCCAGCACACGCTCACCGCCTTTTCGGAAGGCGAACCCGGCATGCGCACGCGTGGCTTCCAGTAACGCGTGAACGGTGTCGGCGATGGGCCGATAGTTGCGGCGGCGGTGCAACTCGCTCAGCGTCTCGAAGGCGTTGCGGATGGGATAGAACTCGGGGTCGAGATCTTCAGGCAACTCGCGCATCGGGTGGAAGCGCCCATGAGCGTTATGAAACCTCAGCAGCGTGTCGTCGAGTACCGCATACAGGCTGCCGCGCAACACGGCGAAAACGCTTAACTCATCATCGGGCCACTCGACTGCGCGCAGGGCGGTGCGCAGCGTGCCCACCTCTTCGCGGCGATGGAACGACTTCGAACCGACCAGCAGATGCGCGATCCCGCGCGCCTCCAGCGCCCGCACATACTCCTGCGTCAAGTCCGTCCCGAAATTGGTGAAGCGCCGGAACAGGATGCAGACATCTTCCTGCTTGATCTTCTCCCGCGCGCCTGTGGATCGGTTGCGCACCTTCCATTGGCACTCCTCGCTGCAGAGCCACTGAATGAATGCCGCGACGGCCCCGGGCGAGCACGCTTCGATCCGGACATTGGAGAGATTGTGCGTGCCGTAAGGCTCCGGCATGGGGAGCGCGACCACGGCGGGCTGTTGTGGCGGATCTTCCACACCGCCTTCGAGCGGCAGGTAATCGGGAATCGACGAGGCGAATGCAGCATTGACAAAATTCTGGATAGTGCGGGTGCTCCGCATGCTACTTTTCAGCTCGCGAGTGGCGACGCCGGCATCGGTGAGGTCACGGAAGACGCGGCGGAAGAGGCGGGCATCCGCGCGGCGGAAACGGTAAATGGATTGCTTCGGATCGCCGACTACGTAGAGCTTGCCAGGGGCAGGCGTGGCTTTTCGCCAATCGCGCTCGGCGGGATCCCCGGCGGAGAGAAGCAGCAGAATCTCCGCCTGGAGCGGGTCGGTGTCCTGAAACTCGTCCACGAAGATGCGCTGGTAGTCCTGCTGCAGTTGCGCGCGCGCGCCATCGTGACGCAGCAGTTCGCGAGCGTATAGCAGCAAATCCATGAAGTCGAGTTGACCGGCCAATCTCTTCTGCTGCTGATAGAGCCCGACAACCTCCCACAACTCATCGCGCAAGTGCGCAGCGAGATCGGCATCGGCGTGACGGCCGAACTCCTCAATGGCCGCCTGCAACTCCGCCCAGGACGCTACGACTGCCTCGCGCGAAACGCCTTCACCGTATCTGCCAGTGCCTGGTTTGAGCCATCGCAAGTCGCGCGGCAGACGGAGGATTTCGCTCTCCACTAGATTGGCGTCGAAACGGCCGGCGCTGCGGGCGCGCTGCACGCGTTCCAGGAATTCAGCCAGTGTGCGTAGTCCCTCGTGAAGGATGTCGCGCGAACGAGAACAGCGATTGCGTAAATCCAACGTGCTTTCTGCCTTCTGGAGCAAAGTCTCCAGACTGGCGTCGCGGTTGAAGTCGCGCTTGTCCCAGGGCGCATTGAAATCGCGCCACTCGGCCAGTGACCAGGCAGCATAACGCAGCGCATCGAGTGGCTCGGCACCATCGCGCTCCTCCCGACTGGAAAGTCGCGCCAGTGCGCGTACCAAAGCGGGAGATGGCGATGCCAGCCGCCGCTCGATCCAACGCGTGAACACGCGGCTGAAGACCCGGAGAGCCTCGGGCTGCGCCAGCTCCTGAAACACCGGATCGACTCCGGCCTCCACGGGACGTCGCCGCAGTAGTTGCGCGCAGAAAGCGTGGATGGTTCCGATGAACGCCCGGTCGAGCGACCGCGCCGCGTCGGCCAGGCGGGCCTGCACTACGGGATCGAGATCGCTCGAGCGCCGCTGCTCCAGTTCATGGCGCACGCGCAGCTTCATGTTGCCCGCCGCTGCGTGCGTGAAGGTCACTGCCACGATGGCCTCTACCGGCGTACCGGCAGCGATCACCTCGACCATCCGGTTCACTAGCGCCGTGGTCTTCCCGGTGCCTGCCGAGGCTTCCACAACCCAGCTCTGGTCTAGCGCGGAACCGGCGGCAGCGCTATTTATCGCCATGCGCGCAGCTCCTTCAGCGATTTTAGTTCTGGTGCTGATTTTTCGGCGACTCGCTCTTCTTCATAAGGACCGCAGATGGGCAGATATTCGCAGCTCTTGCATCCATCCTTGCGCGGAGCCGCGGGCAGGAAGCCATCGAGCATCGCCTGATCGATGACCTGTAGCACCTGCGCCGCCCTGCGACGCGACCAATCGTTGAGCGGTACATCGATCGCCGTGTAGTTCTGCGCGATAGTCGAATAATAGAGGCGCCCGAAGGACACGGGCTCGCCCAGCATTTTCTCGGCGGCCAGCGCGTACAAGGCGGGCTGCAGTAGTTCGCCCGCGCCTACCAGCTCAGGACGCGGTTCCGGGACGCGGCCGGTTTTGTGATCGACTACGCGCAGCACACCGCTCGAATGCCGCTCCACCAGGTCAATCGATCCCTGCAATCGGAAGCTGCCCTCAATCTCTACCGGTTCCTTCCGGCTGTGCGGATCGCGTCCGGTGGGATCGTGCAGGCCAAAGCTGAGTTCGTAGAACTCTGGTGCCCAATCCGGTTCGAGCGCAGCTTTCTGTTGTAGCCAGCCGCGCAGGTCGGCGCGAATGGCCTGGATCTCCCCACGCCAAATCTGCGGAATGGCCGGCGCGAGATCCGCTTCAAAGCGCTGCGCCACCTGCTGCAAGACGGCATCCAGGCGGTCGAGGGCTTGGGCGAGGGTGTCCGCTTTGATGGGCAACGACTGGTTCTGCTCCAGATCGCGCAGCAGTTCGAATTGCACGGCGTGATGGATTTCGCCACGGGTGGCCGGGTCCATGCGCTGTATGCCCGCCGGTTTCTCGGCAGGACGGAGGCCATGAATGCCGCGGAGCGCGAATCGGTACGGACAGCGGGCATATTGCTGCAGGACCGAGGGCGACCAGGCGCGTTGCGAAAGTGAATAGGGCTTGAGGGCATCGCTGCCAATCTCCTCGATCAAGAGGCCGTCGGCGGCCTTCCACGGTTTGTGCCAGCGGGCCCAACGCGCGCGCAGCGAATCCACGGAGCGGCCGGGAAGACTCTTCAGGTATTGGCCGGAGCCCTTGGTGAGCGGCGCCAGTGTGGCGAGATCAAATTCGGCGTCGTCGATGGCTTCAGCGGCTTGCGCCGGAGCGGGCCATCCAATCCGCGTCTCGGTGGCCGAGCGGGCGCGCGACTCAAATTCGGGGACGCTGCTTTCCCTCCCGCCGGCCGCGCGGTGCGCCTCGAACACGTAGAAGGAGGGTACGCGCTCGCGTCCGGTCAGCAGATCCAGGCGCGAGAAGGAAAGCGTGAGGCGCTCAGAGGCGCAAGCAGCAGCGATGCGCAACAGTTCTTTATCCTCGGCACGCAGTTCGATTCCTAAGTCCAGGCGCTGGGCTTGGAGCAGCAGCGGATCTTCCGCGAGCGGACGCGGAAACAGGCCTTCATTCACACCTGGGACGAAGACGCTGCGGAACGCCAGGCCGCGAGCCTCTTCCACGCTGCTCACCCAAACTCTCCCAAATCTCGATTCTTTTGACGCTGCCGTCAGAGAATTCAGCCGTGGCCCCAACACCAGCAGGACTTCGCTCAGCGAGATAGGGCCGATATCCGACATCGGCTCCAACTCCTCCAATAGCTTGATGACGTGTGCCGGATCGCGCAACACGAATTCCGCCAGGGTGGTGAGGCTGTCAATCCATTCGCCCCATAGCGCGCTCGTAGGAAGCTCCCCCAGACGGCCGATCACGGGCAATGCCAGGCTTGTGAGATTCTCCACGGCCTCAATGCGCTGCGCCAGAGCAAGACGCGCCTCTTCATCCTGCTCCGCGGCGTAATGCTGGTGAAACTCCTCGCGCAGCCCCGCCAAACGTTTATCCCAGCGCGAACGACCGCCGATCACCGCGGCATCCACCAACAACCGCTCCCAGAGCGCAGGCGTAACGGGTCCATTCTCTTCAGGGATCTGCCCGAGCGAGAGGTACTCGGCGAAACGCGATGCGGAGAGCCCCTCCGCGGCGCAGTGGAGCAGGGCCAGAAGACTTCGGCCCGTAACATCGGGCCGGCGGCTGCCGAGCGCACAGAACCAAGGGATCCCAGCGCGGCGCAGCGCTTCCAGAATGAGCGGCTGGTGGCGCTCCGGAGAACGCAGCAGAATGGCGATCTCGTCGAAGGGCACGCCTTCGTCGGCCGCGGCGTGGATGGCGCGCGCGATCTCGACGGACTCCAGCGCTTCGCCCGAAGTCGAGACGGTGACCACGCTGCCGTCTTCATCGCGCAACGGAACCGGCTCACGGGAGAAGAGATATCGCTGCAGTGAGTCGAGTGATGACGCAGGTTCTGCAGCTTCCGGCTTCAGGCGCAGTTCCAACGCCACGCGCGCTACGCCCATTACAGACGCGAGAAGTTCGCGCTCCAGACGCGTCCGGGGTTCGAGATCAAGCGCGACGACGGCCGTCTGGCGCAGGCTGTAATACCCGGCCGAGAAAGCGCGAGCCAAATCGACCCGCGCGGCGTGGTCCGCAAGTCCACGCGCGGAAAGCCCTCGTGTGTAGGCTTCGAGCAGGACCGCAAGGTCGGCACCGGATTCGCCGCACGCGCGCAGCCGCTCCGGCTCCACGACGTTGAGGCGCATTTCTTCAAAGGTCGCGGTCAAGGCACGCGGAAAACCGGGAAATCCCGCGACGGGCCGTAGATAGCTCAGCGCATCGCGATCGAGAGCTTCAGCAGTGACGCGGGCAGCCAGCGCTTCACGCACGAACCGGCCCACTGGCACGAGCCCTCGGCGGTTCAACTCCGGCGCCGACAGCTCCATGACGAATTCGCGAAATGCCAGCCGGCGCACTCCCAGCAAGGCCGTGCCGCAAGCCTCCAGCGTCACCTCGTCGGCCGCCGCACGCACCGGCGCCAGCACCAGCACTGGACCTTCGGCGGAGAACTGCGAGACGAAATCCACGGCGCGCCGGCGCAACTCTGAGTAAGAGATCAAAAGAGCCAAACTAGATTCTAAGTCTTGCTGACTGACGTCACCGGCCCACCCGCCTACTTCACGGAAATATACAGCGTCTGCGGCAGAGCATTTCCGTTCTGGGACACCTGCAACGCCAGGTCGCCGCTCGCAGCATCCGGTGGAACCGTCACGTTGAATTGGTAGAGGCCCACGAAGTTCGGAGCCAGGCCCTGATACAGAACAGTGCCTTCCTTCTTGTTGTCTCCGAATAGAAACTTCACAGGATTCGAAAGCGTGGTCTGGCCCGTTGCAATT
Organism: Acidobacteriota bacterium; assembly: GCA_003223115.1. Classification (GTDB taxonomy): domain Bacteria; phylum Acidobacteriota; class Terriglobia; order Bryobacterales; family Bryobacteraceae; genus QHXW01. The sequence continues at coordinate 40,319 of QHXW01000403.1, read as the reverse complement.
TTCCCCGCGATCGCCGCGCCGGACTTGACAGGCCCGAAGCCCAGACCGTAAAACAGGAGCGTCTCACCGGGAGAGGCCGGAGCCGTCGGGAAACCGTGTATCTGGCCGTTATTGACCGGAGCGCCATTCACATGATATGCGCCTACGAACTGTTTTCCGCTAATCTTGAAGCTAGTGGGTGCAAGAATCGCGGACCCGTCAGCCTTGACGGTGACGTTGATCAGCGCACTCGGATTGCCATTGTAGGTGAGTACCACCGGCACCGTTCCAATTGTCGGGATGCCCGTGGGCACCTCGACATTCACTTGCGTCGGACTCACGAAGCTCACGTAAGCCGACGTTCCGTTGACGGTGACACTGACTTTATCAACCGTGGTAGGCGCGTTGACGTTTGAGAAGTCACTCGTGCGCCATGTCCTCGTCGTTCCAGCCAGGTTCGTCCCATAAATCTCCAGATACGACCCCGCTGTGACAGTCGCAGCCCCTCCAAAATCGCCCGGCGCGATAATGGCATTCGACGCGATTCCCGGCACCACCAGGATCGCCGTGATCAGCACCAGATTCTGAGAGGCAAAGCTGCCGTTGTAGTTGACGAGTGGCAAATCAGTGAAGTCGGCTGATCCGAAGAATGTCGATGCATCATAAGTGGGCTGGTTCGCAATCAGATCCATAACCGCCAGACCGGCGTCGTTGGCGACTCGGCCGAATACCGTAAAGCCGCCGTTCGAGCTGTCCAGATTGGATGAATTGTCGGCTTCGTTGAAGTACCACTGGCTGGTCGCGCTGTTTGGATCCGTGCCCAGCTTGGCCATGGCGAGGGTGCCGCGGGTATTCGAAACCTTGAATTCATTCACAACGGGTGCATTCTCGGTGATCGGCACAGGGCCGTTGGTCTCCGACCACTGATAGCCCCCGCCCTGGATAACAAACTTAGGCACCGAACGGTGGATGAACGAGTTCACGTATGCGTTGGCCTGCAGGTACGCCAGAAAGTTCGCCACCGTCTTCGGCGCATCGTTGGGCAGTAGCTGCACATCGATGTTGCCTAGACTCGTTTCAAAGCGCACCGTCTGGCCAAGCAGCGTGAGAGGCAGGAACAAGAAAATCAGGAGAACGCAAAAAGCAAATAAACGCATGAGTAAAGGATGATCCCGGCCGCTCGCGGGTTACCAGGAAGGTGCTTTTTGTTGGGATTTCCATGGAACGAAACTGCTGGCACATATGGACGCTGCGTTTCACCGGGCGGAGTTAGTGATACCGTAGGAGCCTATGAAGGCCTATGTCGTGACCACTGGCCTCGTTTTTGGCCTGCTCACCTTGGTGCATATCTGGCGTGCCATCGACGAAGGGCCGCATCTGGCGACGGAACCCTGGTACGTTCTCATCACCATTGCCGCTGCTGGTCTCTGCCTTTGGGCTGTGCGTTTGCTTTGGCGCTCGCCGCGATCGTGAGCCTTGCTACCCGGCACCCGGTTGGTCTAGTCGATCTCGCGACTCCGGCTGCCCCGATGGCCGGCGGGACCTCTTGGTCTCGGTGACCGCTGCATCGAATCGCGCTCCGAACGCGGCGAAGCCTTCAGTAGGGCCGTTCCATCGCAATTGTTCCACGTCGTCGAAAAGCGCAATGTCGGTGCGGAGCGTGGCCAGCGTTCGGAACAACAATGCGCGTTCGCGTTCGCTCGCTAGCGTCTGCGCCAGGACGCCCGCGTTCGTGGCATTCACGTGCCAATCGCGCCAGTCCGCCGGAATTGCTTCGAGGTGCCCAAATTTGCCCAGAACAGCAGCCGAGGACTTCGCTCCCCAGCCTGGCAGGCCCGGATAGCCGTCGGCCGCGTCGCCCACCAGCGCGAGATAGTCGGGGATCGACTCCGGTGAGACGCCGAACTTCTGGATTACTCCAGCCTCGTCGCGCGTGACGCGAGTCCGGCGATTCAACTGAACAATCTTGTCGCCGCGGACGCATTGGGCCAGGTCCTTGTCCGGCGTGCAGATAATCACGCGCTCGACACGCACATCACCAGCCGCCGCAACCGCCGCTGCAGCCAGCGCATCGTCCGCCTCGAATTCCACCATCGGCCAAACCACAACGCCGGCCGCCGCGAGCGTGTCTTCGAGCAGCGGAAACTGCGCCAGCAGATCGGGCTCGATGCCATCGCCGGTCTTGTATCCTGCCCACAGTCCATTGCGGAACGACTCGATGACGTGATCGGTGGCAACCGCGATATGCGTTGCGCCGTCCTTGATCATGCCCAGCACCGACGCGAGTACACTTCGCACCGCGGCGACCTCGCAACCGTCCCGATCCCGCGCGGAAGGCATCGCGTAGTAGTGCCGGAACAACTCGTAGGTGCCGTCAACCAGATAGACGTTCAAAGCGCAGCTCCAGCACAATGCTTGCCATCGATCACCTGCGGGCCACCGTCGTCCGCTCCACGAAAAAATCCTTCACTGGCATCTTAGCGTCGAACACCAGGTTGAAGAATCCCACCATCATCTCGTCCCAACTCTGGTCGCCCCAGATCACTTCCTTGGTCGGATCCGCGTTATCGGGATTATTCGGAGAGTTGTCGAAGTGCGCGATGCATTCGATCTTCGTCCCCTTGGGGAGAACCAGCGGACTTGCCAGGGTGTACCAAAGCTGCCAATGCCAGTTGTAGCGCGGCACCCGCAACAGCGTTTCCGTTTCGCCCGTGGGATAGACGATCCGATATTCGAAGTCCTTCCCGCGCCCGTGCATGTGCGGATGCACGCCCGATAGCGTTACGGCCGTTCGCAACTCGAACTCAGCGTGTACCTCATAATTCGGAGCGCCGGGCGGGATCTTGAACTTCCCGTTCGTGGCGGACAACGTGAGCACGCGCTCTTTTGGCGGTTCCTTGGCAAAAACGAGGCCGAATTTGCTGCGATCGACGCCGGAGGTGCCGTTAGTCGTGTAATGGATTTCCAGCACTAGATCAGAGCCGGCCTTGATCAACTTGGCTGGCCGGGCTCGAGCCGTTCCGGCGGCTGGCCCGGAGCGTATCCCAGCAGGAAATCTTGGCAAAGCGCTGGTATCGACGGCATCGTCCTTTTTGGGCTTGGGCGCGACAAAAAACTCGCCGGGTCTTGCGTCCCGCAGCCAGTGGGATTCGGGCTCACGGATAAACGCGATCATGTGATGCACCCTCGCGCGATCGTCCGGGCGCGCTTCGGCGAACTGCACCCACTTGTCCTCGGTGAATCCGGTCGGCACCACCACTTCTGATATTCAATCGTGCCGGTGGCCGGAATCTGAAAAGCGCGCGGGAACTCGATGATCACATCCGGCTTGGGGATAGCCCATCCCTCCACGAAATCCAACGGTGGCGGCATGTCCTTCGGATCCCCTTGTGGCGCGCCCGCATCGGCCCAGGCGGCAAGAGTATCCACCTCTTTCTGAGATAGCGAGCGGTCGTTCGAGAACTTGCCGTAGTGCGGATCGGCAAACCATGGCGGCATTTTCTTCAGCAGCACCGCCTCCTTCATCGCCTTGGCCCACGGCCGCGCCTGTTCATAGGTGAGCAATGGAAACGGAGCCGCTTCGCCGGGGCGATGACATCCCTGGCAGTTCTTTTCGAGAACCGGCGCGACATCTTTGGTGAACCTCACCGATGACGGGCCAGTCGCTGCGAAAGTGACGAAAGCGCACAGCATCCCGCCAACTACTGGTTCGATACGCATAATTCTCAATACCCCTAACAATACCGCAACCTTCATCCACGGATCCGAGCTGCCCCTTGCCGCCCGCTGCGATAATCATGAAGATAAGAGTTTCATGAAGCCAATTCTTCGTGCTTGTTCTCATGTCATGACAATTGTTCCGCTCAGCGGAACTCACGCGGCCGCGGCGAGTAAGAAGGTGCTGGCAATCGGTGAAGAGAAGGGATACCGGCATGAATCCGTGTCTCACGCGCTGGCCACCATGGAACGCCTGGGCCGGGAAACGGGCCTCTGGGACACAACCATCCGGACTGGCACCGAAGCTCTGACGAAAAAGAAGCTGGAATACAATGCCAAGAACTTGAATGACTTCGACGCGGTATTGTTCTACACCGGAGGCACGCTCGAAATGGACGAGCAGCAGAAGGCCGATTTTTTGTCATTCGTCCGTGACGATGGGAAGGGCTTCATCGGCATCCACAGCGCCACGATCACTTTCACTGGCTGGCCGGAATATGGCGACATGATCGGCGGCTATTTCGATGAGCATCCCTGGGGCACGTTTAACGCGCCCATCATCGTTGAGGATCCCGCCTTCCCAGGAATGAAACGTGGCCCAGTCATTCGTACTCAACGACGAGATTACGAGATCTACGAGATCAGAAATTTCTCGCGCGACAAGGTGCGGGTACTGATGCGGCTCGACGCGAGCAAGATCGATCTGGCCAATCCGCGCGTCCATCGCCAGGATCGGGATTTCGCGGTGACGTGGGCGAAAATGTACGGCAAGGGCCGCGTCTATTATTCGACGCTCGGGCACTCCACCGAAAATTGAGATCGTCCAGAACTGCAGACCATGTATGTGGAGGCCATCAAGTGGGCCTTTGGGCTGTTTGCCGCCGATGTCACTCCACGGCCCGCGCCAAAATAGAGAGATCAAGAGATGATGAACCGCAGAACCTTCGCTCGATCGTTGACTTCTGGTATCGGTGCATTTCACTCTGGTGCGCACGCCGCCAGCCGGCTCCGGATCGGCATCGGCACATACACCTACCACAACCTTTCGATGGGCGACATGGTCCAGAGGCTTAACGCGCTGCACATCACCGAGATCGAAATGTCGCGCGGGGAATTCATGTTGATGAAGCCGCCCACTGACGATATGTGCCAGGCCGCGAGAAGCCTTTTCGACCGGGCGGGAATCCGCCGCGTATCCTAGCTATACGGCCACCATCAAAGATGACCGGGATCTCGATTTCGCGGTGCGGTTTGCCAGGCTGTTGGGATCGAGCAATATCACGGCCGACGCTGATTTGCCTCTGGCTGATGTGCACCCCCGCGAAGCGGGTGGCTTCCACCGGCGACATGCTCCGGAAGATAGACGAGCGTCTCTCGCGAGAAGGCCTCACGTTTGGCATTCACAACCACTACTTCAAGCAGAAATTTGCCTACGAGAGTCCGGACGATGTTCTCAAAGCGCTGGCCGGCCGTTCGAAAACCATGGGCGCCACGCTGCGGCTTTGACACGGTAGAAGCGGTGCGCAAACTTGCGCCGTTTCTGAAAGTAGTCCATTTGAAGGACGTGGCGGCGGGCGGCGAAGACAACGTTTTGATCGGTCAGCAGGGCATCGCCAAGATCCCGGCCGCGATGGAGGAATTTGCACAAAGTGTCTTACCGCGGGTTGGTCGCCATCGAATACGAGAAAGACGGGGACATTGACGCCGACGTCAAGCGCGAATTCGAGTTTGCTCGCAAACTGGCGTGAGGTGGAGGATGCCGGTCTCGCCTTGCTGCAGGCAGAATTACTTGACAGCCTTGAAGTCCGTCCTTGGCGACTAGCGAGGAGTTTGAGCGATGCCCCTTGCGGGCGCTTTTCACCGCGTTCCCACTGGCTTACCAGACCCATAGTCACATTTAGATAACGGGCGAAAACTGCTTGGCTGGCGCCCTCCCGCAGACGAATCGCGCGGATTTCCTTCGGCTTCAGTGGCCGAACCGGCGTGAGGCGCAGTTCATCGAAGTCCCGCATCGTGCGCTTGTCCATGACTCCGGCGGCATGCAGACCTTCGGCGGTCTCGTGGATCGACGCCATCAAGGAACTACGATATTGCTTTCTCATCACAGGTCACCTTTACCAACGTCCCTGAAGCAACCACCCGCACGATCGTCTTGTCATCATAGGCCAACAACTCGGCTGCAAGCTTCTTCACCGCGATAAACTCGTCCTTTTCGATATTGCCTTTCTTGTTCTTCGCAAAGCCGTGAACAAAGAAAGCCCGGCTACCGGTCCTGAATACTATCAATGTCCCGAAACCGCCCGACTTTCCCTGGCCATGACGCGCGATCCGCTGTTTGATGACTCCACCGCCGAGGTCGGCGACAATCAGTCCTCGTTCTGCGTCTCGTACCGCGTCGCACAGCGCAGCATCGCGAATGCCGGCCTCGTTTGTAAAGCGCGCGAACGCCTTGGTTTTGAATGTTCGCAACCATCCCCACCGGAATTGCCGTGGAACTCTGCTCCAAGTAGCTAGCTAGTATAACACTGAGTGCCATAGATGAAAGATAAGGGACTCATGATATAAATAACAGCCATGCACAGCTCAGCAAGTTACACCAACAGGCGAACCTGGACGCGAATCTTGGCGGGCTGCGGGTTAAGCACGCTGCTCCAGACAACGCTGACCGTAGCCGTGGCGCAGCAGTCAAAGGCGCCGGAGACCCCGGCCCAGCAGGCGAAGCGCTATTTCGATGGCGTCAACAAGCAAGTGCTCGAGATGGCTCAGGACTTCCCGGCGGACAAGTACGATTTCCGGCTGCGCAAAGAAATGCGCTCCTTTGGTGAAGTGATCGTGCACGTCATGTCCGGCAACTTCTACGCGGCGAAAACCGCCCGCAGCGAGAAAGCCAATTGGGACGAGGTCAATCCTAAGACCTATAGGACGAAGGCGGACATCGTCACGGCCTTTCAGAAGTCCATCGCCGATTGCGCCGCGGCGCTCAAAGCGCATCCCATCGCCGAAAGCAAATCCATCGAACCATGGATCGGCGTGATGCAGCATTCCTCCGAGCACTATGGCTTGCTCGTCGCCTACTATCGCGCCAACGGATTAGTCCCGCCCGTTTCGCGCCCCAAGAGCAAATGACCGGTCTACCGGTTCGCTGCCCATAGGATTGCATTGCGCACCAGGAGCTGATAGTTGGGGTCTCGATGCGCCGCGCTCCCGTGGCCCAGTTGAATGTAGACTACTCGCGCTTTGGGATGGAGCCCCAGCCACGCGACCGGACCGTCGCTGGTCGGTGGTCAACAGGATTTGAACTTTCGGTGAGATCCACATGCCTTTGTACGTTTCGTCTTGAATGATGAAGTCGCTGAGGCCGTCTGTGACCGGATGTTTCTTCACCACTTTCACACGGATGCGCTCATCGTGCTTGAAAGTCGAAGCCGGCATTCCGCCTTCTGGCCTGATAAGATAACGGCCGCCAACCACTTCTTCATACCCCCAGGGCCACGCATTGTAATCGCAAATGGCGTGGTGAAGAACCACTACGCCTTTGCCTGAGTCCACGAAATTCCGGAGATTCCCTCGCTTCTGCTCATCAGGCATGTCCGCGAGCATGTCGTAGAGCACCAGCACGTCGGTGCGTTCGCGGAAGTCGTTGGTGAAAGCGCCTGGGTGCGGATCCACCCGTGCTACAAAGCGCGCGTCGTCGAACACCGCCTAAAAGGACGGCTCATGATCGTGCCCGCCCGTAACGACCAGAACTCTCACCGGCTCCCCGGCGAAAACCGTAGCAGCCAACAGCAACCATGAGAAGAACCGGATCACAGCGCCTCCAAGTTGATCTTCATCTCGTTACGCGCTAGCCTGGCGTCCGCACCTGCGCGAAAGAAACTGACACACCAATGCCGCCAGAATGAAGATGCTTGTGCAGCACGCGCCGGCGAGCACCGACAGCGGCCGGTACTTTACGTCGACGGTGTGAGTGCCGCCCGGTACGAACACACCCTGCAGCGCTCCATCCACTTGCTGCACCGGCGTCGATCTTCCATCCACAGCGGCGCGCCATCCTGGAAACCATGTCTCGGCGATCACCAGAATTCCATCGCACGGCGTTGTCACCTGCAGCAGGCTCTCGGCGGGCGTGCGGCGAAGGTACCGGACATCTTCGATACCTGCGCACGGCCGCAGGGCCGGTTCAGCCGAGGCAGTCAGCACGACGAATCTGAGCCGAACATTATCCGTGCTACCCAGCGGCAACTTCTCGGCGCTGGGTGGAATCACCGAGGACTCGTGGACGACCCAGGCACGCGGGAACGCGGCGTCATCGCGAAAGACACGAAGACCACTCGCTCCCTGAAACACCTCCACTACCGGGAACGCCGGTGGCTGTTTCGCAATCCGATAGCGTACCCCCATCAACTGCTGGCGTTTCGGATCGCTCAGGTCCAGGCGCAGGATGTTGTTCGTCACCCCGCCGAGATAACCCGTATAGGTCTCGAGCCCTAACATCCCGGCCCAGTTGAGAGGCAGATCCTTCTCTTCGGCTTGGATGCGAAACGGACCGGGCTGCTGTTTAAGAAACCCTGCGATGTCCTCATTGGAATTCATTTGTTCTAGAAACACGGTTCGACTGTGCTCGCCCTTGTCAGTGATGTAGTAGCGGAGCGTGGCTCCAAGTTCCATGACCAGCAATACAACGATGCAACTAAGGGCCGTTGTCCATGGGAGGCCGCGAGACACCGCCCACAAAACTCCGGCCAGCAGAACCGCGGTCAAAGGAGCCATACCTAGCGCGGGATCTGCCTTCTGCGCCTCCGCCATGCTCATTACAGCCAGCAGAGTGAATGCCGCTGCGCCAAAAATGAGTAGAGCTTTCATCAGCCTGAAGCGCAGCGCGGTAACTGGGAGCGCATCAACGCCAAATGCAAGCAGTACGGCTAGCCCGGCATCCAAAAGAATGATCGCCGATTGTGGATGGCGCGCCCTGTTCAGTTGAGGCACCACCGCATACATCGCGCCCTGAATGACGTTGCTCCCGCCCAATGCATACAGAAGACCGCAGATGGACATCACCGCGCTGGTTCGCACAACTTCGCTCGACCAGTTGGCTGCTGCACCGACCAGCCCTAGAGCGAGCGCGAGCACGCCAACGAACACGATAAGGTCAGATCGCACGGCCGGCAATACCAACCCCACGACGCCGACTGGATCCAATGAGTAGGCGGCGTGAACGGCGTAGGGGACGTATTGGTTCCACTGAAATCCGCCCGGCGCTCCAAAACGCGTGGCCAGACGTCCGTACTCGTAAGCAGGAAGAATCTGGAGAGCTCCCACGCCTGCCGAAAAGGCGCAGAACAGGAGTGTCCCCCGGATCAATCGCCCGCGATTGGTTCCGTTTCGGAGGGCGGCCCACAAGCACAGCAACAATGCAGCGAATGAAGTGTAAATCGGGATCTCATGATGCCCGCTCAGCCATGCGCATCCCTGAAATACGCCGGCCCACATAGCGCTTGTCAAGGGCCGTTCGCCCCGCATCATCCGAAAGAGAAATAGAAACATCAGCGGTGCCCAAATCGCGCCGTTCAACATTTGCGGCCAGCCGGTATGACCTACATAACCTCCCAACGCGAAGAACAAACCGGCCATGATCGCAGCTCCTCGCGAGCGACCCAAATCGCGGCACATCAGGAAGGCCGAGACTCCGGCGATGATATGAATCACGACGAAGTACCACTCGCGTGCCGTTCTTGCAATGTGTCCCGTGCTGTCCAATGGCAAGGAAAACAGGATCCAGTTCAGGGGGAAAGCGGCACCAGGCTGCATCTGACCGATCAGCGGCTGCCCGCACCAGAACGAGGAATCCCAAAGCGGCCAATGGCCGGCATTGAACTGCCGCGCCTGGATCTCAAACCAGGGCAGCACCTGTTGCGCCAGGTCGGGTCCCCAGATCCACTCGAATTGGCGTGTAAAGACGAGTCTCCAGAAAAACAAAACGATGGAGACGGCCAGCACGACCATCGCTCCAAGTGTGCGTAAAGCCGATGGTGACAGGATCTGTCGCAACGGAACGATGCGAGGCCCGAGGCGCTCTATGGCGTCCTGGTTTTTCTGCACAGGCTCACGATAGCACTAAATGGTTTTTCAGAGCGCTGGCTTTCAGCACTCGAAACTTCAACTACGCCTTACGAGGCCTTCATGGTCTGCGGGTCCCAGCGGCAGATGCGTTTTTCAAAATAGGCCACATTACTTAGCAACGCCGGGCCTGCGGCGCGCAAGCCGAACACGCCGTCTTCGATGGACGGTTTGCGGTTTCGCACGGAATTGAGGAAAGCACGATGGTGCTCGCGATGTGCGTCGTGATCCTCCGGCGGCACGTACTTCTCGTCTTTTTCGGGACGCATGGCGTCGGCTGTGGCAGTTGTCTTCGGGTACTTCTGGTGATACTGGTCCAGAAACTGCTCTTGCACCGCCTTTGGGAAGGTGCCAATGGTATAACCCGGCTCCGCCTCGGGTGGGGTGGTAGTCACCGTAACTCCCGCGGGACTGGTGCTCATGACACCTTCGCTTCCCACAAAACGGAAGCCGAACCTTTCTTCGGGCACGCCACTCTTGAAATTGACGCGCAAAGCGAGAGTAAACTCCGGATGCGTTTGGGTGTGAGGGTAATCAAGCAGAGCCAGCATGACGTCCGGCACATCGCGGCCGTCCTTCCAGTAACGAAGGCCGCCGGTGGCCATCACGCGCGTGGGGCCGAGTGAGCGGGTGGCATAGTGCAGGCCGCTGAGCAAATGCACGAACAGATCGCCGGCGACTCCTGTTCCATAATCCCGGTAGTTGCGCCAACGAAACAGACGCACAGGCTCGAAGGGCACCTTGGGCGCATTCCCCAAGAAACGGTCCCAATCAATGTTGGCGGGCGAAGCGTCGGGAGGGATCGAATATTGCCACGCGCCAATGGCCGTATTGCGATCGAGCCAGGCTTCCACCATGTTGAGCTGCCCGATTGCTCCAGCCTGTAATAATTCCCTAGCCTTCTGATACACGAGCGAACTCACGTACTGGCTGCCCACCTGGAAAATCCGTCCACTGCGTTCGTGCGCGGCGATCACCTCCTTGCCTTCTTCGACATAATGCACCATGGGCTTTTCGCAATAGACGTCCTTGCCGGCGTCGAGCGCGTCAATGGTGATGCGTGAGTGCCAGTGGTCGGGCGTAGCAATAATGACGGAGTCCACGTCCTTGCGCGCGAGTATTTCGCGGTAATCGCGGGTAGTGAACAGATGGTTGCCCCACACTTCCTTGGCCCGCACGAGCCGGCCGTCGTAGATGTCGCACACGGCCACGAGTTCCACACCCGGCAATGACAATTGATATTGCGTGTCGCCAGAGCCCATGCCGCCCGCGCCAATGAGTGCGATACGAATGCGGTCATTGGCGGAGACCTTCTGCGCGGCTGCCAGTCCCGCGATGGCGGCGGATTGCAAGAAATGACGTCTGCTTGTGCTCATGCTGTCACCCCGCTACCTATGATACGCAATGCGGCGGACAGCACTTTCGTGAAGCACGCATTCCTCCTGCCAATACTGTCCGGAACCGGGATTGGCTTTGATTTGCAAGATTGAAATATTCGCCGCGCGGGATGCGTGCACGGCCCGACGAATTCCGGCCGAGGTAATTGATGGAGGGCGGGGCGCTTTTTTTACCGAGGCGTGACCGGATCCGTTGGAGCGGGGATAAAAGAGCACAGGCAAAAATGCGCAAGAGTCTCTATTCAACAGGCCGGCGAAAGCGCCGGTCCCACCCACAGGCAGGAATGCCTATGCACGCGGGCGTCGTATCAGGGCTGTCGCCTGTCATGTTACAAACAGACATCCTCACTTGACGCCCAATTGATCGAACAGGAACGCGAACACGTCGGTCTCTTGAGCAATCTGCTCGCTCAACGCGGTGCCGATTCCGTGGCCCGTTGTGCTGCTGGTGCGCAACAAGACAGGCCGTTTCCTTCCGCTGGCCTGCAAACGCGCCGTCATCTTGCGGGAGTTGGCTGGATCCACGCGCGGATCGTTGGCTCCCGGTCAGAAAGAGCACGGCCGGATATTGTGTTCCATCCACCACGTGATGATACGGCGAGTAGGCGTACAGCGCGCGAAACTGGTCCATCTCTTTCACCGTGCCGTACTCGGTTACATTGAATGCGCCATTCGGCTGCACTCCAGGCGAAGCATGTCATAGATGCCCACGCGCGACACCACCGCGCGAAACAGGTCCGGGTGCTGAGTAAGGGCCGCGCCCATCAGCAGGCCGCCATTGATTCCGCCCTCGATCCCGAGCTTTCCAGGATTGGTGTATTTGCGTTCGATCAAGTGCTGCGCAGCCGCCGCGAAATCGTCAAATACATTTACATTCTGTTTGTGAGTGAGATTTCCGGCGCGATGTCACTGTTCATCGTATTCGCCGCCGCCGCGCAAATTCGCCACTGCGTACACGATTCCGTGATCCAGCAGCACCTGACGCACCGAGAAAAAAGGTGTTTCACTGATATTGAACCCGCCGTATCCATAAAGAATGGCGGGATTGCTGCCGTCCAACCTGGTTCCTTTGCGATACATGATGGTCACGGGCACTTGGGTGCCGTCTTTTGATGTGGCGCACTCGCGCACTACTTCGGCATCGCTCAAATCCGCAGCCGCCGTTTGATAGAGCGCCGTGCGTACAACTCTCTTGGACGCCGGATCAAAACGATACCAGGCGGATGGATCGACATACGTTTCGCTCTCGAAAAGCAACTGGTCGCCTTTGTGACGCACGAACTCCGACACCGATGACACCTCTTTCAATGGCGCCATGCCCAAAGACCGACCGGACAAGTCGAAAATACGGATCTGCGAGGGACCGCCGACCAGATCGGCTCTACATAGAGCCGCGTCGCGGCCGGAGGAAATCCTGGATGACGGCTTTGCTCTCGGGCACCACAATCTGCGCTCCCGCAAGTCCGCGATTCTCAGCCGCAAGCCGCAGGATCTTGCCGCGGGGTGCGTTCTGGCGCGAAAGCAGGTAAACGCGTCCATCCTGTCCGAAGACAGCGCGCGATATCTCGTCCGCTAGGCGCGTGATCTGCCGCCACTCGCCATTCGGAGCCAGCAGGTAGTGAGAAAATTCGCCCCCATCACCATTGGCCATGGTTGCGAGAATCGCGCGTCGTCTGAAGCCCTGTGCGAAATCTCGGCGATACGCGGAAAATCTTTGCCCAGCGAATACGTGTCGTCCTCGGTCCTCGAGCCCAGCCGGTGAAAGTAGACCTGCTGGTAGAATCCAAATCGACTTTGGGACGCTCGCTGCCCCGTGGATAGCGCGTGTAGTAGAACCCTGTGCTGTCCGAGTTCCAGGCAACGCTGCCTCCCGCAGTGCCGCCGTTCACGCGCGGAACCACATCCTGAAGACCCCTGCCGTCTTGAGGCGACTTGCCGCTCACGACCTCATACACATGGACGTCGCCGCTTTCGCTGCCACCGTGAGAGAGCGACATCGCGACGTACTTGTCGTCCGCGGAGGGCACATAGAAGTCGATGGCGGCAGTCCCTTTGGCATCGAGCTGGTTGGGATCGAGCACAACGTGTTCGGAGCCGGCATCATCAGGTGACCGCAGCGTCACCAGGAAAGGCTGTTCTTTTGGCGGCTGCCGTTTGATGGCGAACAGCACATTCCGCAGGTATTCGAGCGCGAAATATCTGGGCGATGGATAGCTGCGCAGCTCGTTCAACCGTTCATAAAGTGCCGCGCGCATCGGTAACCGATCCAGATCAGCCCGCGCGTAGCGGTTTTGCGCATCGCTCCACTCGGGCACCGCCGGGTCATTGAAATTTTCAAGCCAGCGATAATTGTCCACAACTTTGACGGCGTGGTAGACACCCTGTAACAGGCTTCTTGGGAGTTGCGGGCAGGCTGGCTGCAACGGTGATGGCTGACATCAGAAAGACGCAGGCAAACGCCCGCGCCATAATATGACTCTCGAAGGGCATTTTTGTGGGAATCCCCCGCTCGGCGGATCATAACCCAGGCTTCGCGCGGGTGCTGGTTTTTGTGACAACGCTGAGCGCGGCGTTACCGCCGAGCGCTCTGCCGCTCGGTAATCGTGACGTTGTCCCGCAGGCGGAAATTGATCCGTGTCTCGGAAGGAATCACGGCCGGTTTGCCGCGCGTGGCCATAACGCCGCCACCGCCAGCCGCACCGCCAATGACGGCGCCGATACCTGCGCCTTTTCCGCCGCCGGCGATGGCTCCGATGATAGCGCCTACACCAGCCGCTGCGCCCACTTTGGCTGCATCCTCGCCTGTGGATGAGGGCCCGTGCTTTTCGAACGGTTCAGTTTCGAGGGCGACCTTCTGTCCATCGGATGTCGTGATCTGAGTCAGCACGATCGCCAGATCGGCAAGGCCTTTTACACGCCCGGCTTGCTGCGATTGAACAATTTTGCCTTCAAGACGCGCGCCGCGCTCGGCAATGACTATACCATCCACAACCAGCGGCTGATCGAGCGTCGCGGTGAAGGTGTCGCCCGGATGGTTGCGCTCGCTCGAAAGCGCCTCCACGGTTCGCGCCGGGATCAACATCCCCGCTGTCAATGTAACTCGTTGCGGCGGGGGCGGCGGAGGAATTACCGGGATCGGAGGACCAAACTCGGCGTTCCCAGACCCGGCTGTCTGGGCCGGTGGCGCTACCGGAGCCGAAGTAGCGACCGCAGGCGGGCTGGACTGCGGAGTGTGATTTTGAGCTACGGTGCTTGCATCATGGCGCCATGCGGGCCGGGATTTTTTCGCCGCTGAGGCTTTCTTGTGCGTCTTTTCTTCGCCAAAAGGAGGAGGCGACGGTTCCGGTTTTGTCTGGCCGGCCGGGTTATCCGCCGCAGACTGCGCTGCCGCGACTGGATCTGTTGATGCGCTTGGAGTTGCCGGAGCAGCAGCAACTGGAGTGGTTTGAGGAGCTGGTTTGCTGGTTTGCCATTTCACCACCAGTCCGCCGGCTACCGCGGCGACAGCTACAAGAATCCCGACTTGAATCGGTTTCATCGCTCGTTCTCCTTACGCAGTATTCAGACGGTCGGCGCGGAATTTCCGTTTCCTGCACTTCACTCGCTAAAATAAAGAAATACAAGAGGGTATGACAAAGTTTCCCTCCAGCTTCGAAATCGGCCCGGTCAAGATCTCTCCGGCCACGGTTCTGGCCCCAATGGCAGGGGTGACCGACACTGTTTTCCGACGTTTTATCCGCGGCTTGGGCGGCTGCGGGCTGATTATGACCGAGTTTACGAGCTCGCACGGGGTGGCGGCATCGCTGCACTCCCGTAAACCCACGCGCACGCTCCAATACCTGGTTTTCGAGGCTGAGGAACACCCGATTTCCGCGCAATTATTCGGCGCGGACCCCGACGTAATGGCCGACGCTGCGCGCATCTGCCAGGATTTGGGCTTCGACATTGTGGATATCAATTTCGGGTGCCCGGTGAACAAGGTGGTGAAGTGCAACGGCGGCTCGGGACTCCTTCGGGATCTGCCGTTAGTCGAGCGTCTGTTACGCCAGGTGCGCGCGGCTATTTCGATTCCCTTCACCATGAAGTTTCGCGCGGGATGGAATGATCAGGAACTGGTTACGGTGAACATGGCGCGTCTCGCCGAGGATTGCGGTCTGCAGGCGGTGGCGTTACATCCGCGCACACGCGAGCAGGGATACAGCGGCAAAGCCGATTGGTCGCGCATCGCTGAAGTGAAGGCGGCGGTGAAAATTCCGGTGATCGGAAACGGAGATATTCTGACGCCCGTGGATGCCGTCCGCATGGTCGCGGATACTCATTGCGACGCGGTGATGATCGGCCGCGCGGCCTCGTCCAACCCCTGGATTTTCCGTCAGATCGAACAGTACCTAGCCACCGGCAGCTACGACCAGCCGACGCAACAGGACCGCTACGCGATGATGCGGACTTACTATGCCATGTTGATCGCGCGCGCGGAGCGGGATGCGGCCGGCAAGATGAAACAGTTTGCCACTTACTTCACGCACGGCGTCCGGCAGGGCGCGCGGTTGCGCTCGGATATCTACCATGCGCGGGAAGCCGGTGAGATTCTGGATCTTGTAGACGCGTTTTTCAGCGCCGATCGTGCTCTCGAGTCCGAGCCGGCATCCGCCTACAAACCGGAACCCGCCGGAGTCTCGTAAAATTACGGACGGGCGCTCGAACACAAATTCCAACGTGAAAAAAATCCAGATCATCACTGATGGAGCCTGCGTGGGGAATCCCGGACCGGGCGGCTGGGCCGCCATCCTGCGCTGCGGCAATCGCGAATACGAGCTGTACGGCTACGCGCCCAATACCACCAACAATCGCATGGAACTGACCGCCGCCATAGAAAGTTTGCGCGCGTTGAAAGAGCCTTGCGAAGTCGAAATCGTGACCGATTCCGAGTATCTGAAAAACGGAATCACGCAATGGATCCACAACTGGAAGCGCAATGGCTGGAAAACCAGCGCGAAAAAACCGGTGATGAACAGCGATCTCTGGCGCGAGCTGGAGCAAGAAGCGGCCCGCCACAAGGCCACCTGGTCCTGGACCCGAGGTCACGCCTCCCACGAGGATAATAATCGCGCCGACGAGCTGGCTAATACGGCTGCGCGAGAACAACGAGCCAGTAAGAGCACGGCAGTGTGTGAGTGAAGACCGCGCTGTTGAGCCGGACCGCTACGCTGTTTTCGGGAGCTTTTGTAACTGCTTCTGTGCCAGCCGGCTCCACCTCGCAGTGTATCGGCGACGGTAGCGCGGCGCCGTTCGGTCGGCCTCAATTGCACGCAGGTACATCTCGCGCGCTCGCGTCGTGTCGCCTAATCGTTCGAGTGTCTGGCTGTAATAGAAGAGTCCTTCGGGATCGTACGGCCGCCGCTCCACATATTCCGCCAGCTCTCTGCGGGCATCCTCGTACTGGTGGGCGGCCACATAAACGGCTCCTATTTCACGCAGGATCTCGTTGAGATTGTGCTTCTCGTCCTGGTCGAGCACGGTCTGAAAATGCACGAGCGCGTCTCTCAGCCGCCCCTGTTCACGCGCAATGCGGCCCAATTGATAGTGGGCGTCGGTTTCTTTAGGATCGATAGCCACGGCCTTCTTGAAGCGCTCAATGGCTACCGTGTACTGGCGGCGCTGCTGGTAAATCAACCCGAGTTGGTACTGCGCCTCGGCATCGTGGGGGTTGATGGCCGAAGCTTCCAACATCCGGTGGAAATTCTGGCGGCTGCGCAGGCCGGAACCAAGGTTTCGGAACTCGCCTCCGAGATAGTAGAACGCGTAAAACAAGAAAAAGGGCGAGGCGAGCCAGCCGAATGCCGATGTGAGCGGCCCCCAAAAGAAGGCGGCCGCGGCCAGCGGAACCATCGACAGGCAAACCGCGCCGGCAGACACGCCGTTTTCCGTCCCGAACACTGTGCGCACCGCGAAAAACATCAACACTGCGAAATAAACGTACGCGGCCACCGCTAGACCGGCAAGAATCGGGAGCGGCGCCACCCAGGCGGCCAACACGACCGGGAAACTCGCGGCCGCCCAAGCCATCGAAGTACAGGTCAGCAGCGAAGAGTAATCACGCTGGAAGACCGCGCCGAATCCACCCAGCCGCGCGATCAGGCTGGTGACCAGCAGCGTCCCGGGAACATAGACAACAGCCAGCACCAGCAGTGGCGTGTAAAAGCTGAATGACCATCGGGGTCTTGCAGGTACGGCGGGAAGGGTCGGCTGATCCTCATCGCCCTTGGCGGCCTGCGTTTGTTGGACCGGGATGGGTGCTTGGGGCAACCGGGGGCTCAGGCTGAACTGCAAGAGCAACGAGATCACCAGCACGGCCGCGCTGGCGAATAGCAGGCTGCCTTGATCCAGGATCGCGCTCATGGCATCCGCTGGGCGCCACAACAATCGCAAGAGCAGCCTGGCGTTCTCGAAGATCATTTAGCAGTCAAGAATATCAGCCCCAAGGCAGTCAAGACTATCTGCCTTTGCGCGGATTCGGAAACTTCGTGCTTTCGCGCCTGGGACCCGTCGAAAAATCCGATCAACGGACCTCACATCCGGGCGGCCCGCGCGTCATAAATTAAATGGGGACTTTCCTGCAAGATCTGAAATATGCTGCGCGCACTCTGCTGCGTAGCCCGGGGTATACGGCGGCGGCGCTACTTTCGCTCGGCCTGGGTATCGGCGTCAATACAGCGATTTTCACGCTGACGAATGCCGTTTTCCTGCACCCTCTGCCGGTGAACGATCCCGGTCGGATTCTGGAGCTCTATACGGTGGATCACGCGACTGCGAACAGTACGCCCAACGTCATACGCACGCCAATGTCTTACCCCAATTTCGTGGACTTCCGTGAGCAGAACGACGTCTTCTCGGGGATGGCGGGATTTAGTCAGGCGGGAGTGACGCTCACGAGATTCGGGAAACCGATCCAGGAGGCCGTCTTTCTGGTTTCAGCCAGCTACTTCGACGTCCTGGGCGTACGGGCCGCAGCCGGCCGGACGTTTCGGCCGGACGTTTCGACCGGATGAAGACCGCATACCGGGCGGTAACCCGGTAGCCGTTCTCAGCTACAGCCTGTGGCAACGCTTGTTCGGCGGAGATCCCTCGGCCATCGGGCGCACCATCGACTTAAATGCGGTGTCTTATCTGGTGATCGGTGTGGCGCCGGCAGGGTTCAAGGGTACACTCACCGTCGGTCCTCCGGAAGTAGTATGGCTGCCGCTCAGTATGCACACGCAGGCCTTCGCGGGACCTCTCGAACAATTCTTCAACGAGCGCAGGTGGCGGTTTCTGAGTGCGTTCGGGCGGTTGAAGCCCGCGTGGACGAGCGCCAGACGCAGGCCAGCCTCACGACCATTGCCGCGCGTCTCGAAGCTGCCTATCCAAAAGATAACCGTGGCCGCACCGTCGAGACCTCGACACTCTCCGAGGCCGCCCTGGGATTCCTTCCGCGGCAGCAGACCACAGCCGCCGCCATTGCACTTTCCGCCGCGGTCGGCTTCGTGCTTCTCATCGCCTGCGCCAATATCGCCAACCTTTCGCTGGCCCGTGCCACAAAACGAGGGCGGGAGATGGACATCCGCGTAGCACTGGGAGCGCCTCGTGGAAGATTGATTCGCCAGCTCCTGACCGAAGCCGAACTCCTCTCGCTTGGCGGCGGAGCGGTGGGGATCGGAATTGGCGCCGTGGGAGCGAATCTGCTGTGGGCCTTCCGTCCTTCGTTTCTGGAGCAGAATGACGTGGCGCTGCAGATGGATTGGCGCGTCTTTGCGTTCACTCTGGGGGTGAGCCTGGTCACCGGCATTCTGTTCGGCATCATTCCGGTGTTTCGCGCATCGGTTCCGGACGTGGCCAGGATGCTTAATAGCGTGGGCCGCGGCAACGTACAGGGAGGCGGACACAACCGGTTTCGCAGCCTGCTGGTAGTGGGCGAGATGGCGCTGGCGCTGGTCGCGCTTACAGGCGCCGGGCTCTTCATCCGCAGCCTGCAGCACGCGCAGCGCATCGATCTTGGATTCGAGACGCGTGACCTCTGCATTGTCAGTTTCGACCTCGGCTCGCAGCAGGTGACGGCTGACCGCGGACGCCAATTCGTGCGCTCAGTGCTCGAGAAAGTCAGTGCGGTTCCCGGCGTGGCATCGGCCTCGATTGAAGGCAACCCGCCGTTGGGCGGGGGAATCCTGCAAACTGTATCCGCGAAGGCGATCCGGTGGATTCACGTCTCGGACTTTTGACATTCACTCCTCCAGTTACGCCCAACTACTTCGAGACCATGCGCATTCCCATCGTCGAGGGACGCGCGCTAACCAGCTTCGATCGCGCCGGATCGAAACGCGTCGCCGTGATCTCAAAGGCCATGGCGCGCCATGTATGGCCTGGCCAAAGCGCTCTCGGCAGGCGCCTCCATTTCCCCACCGGAAGCGAATTATATGAGGTGGTGGGAATCGTCAAGGACACGACGGTTTTCCAGTCGTATATATGCCGTTCGATCAGGCGTACCAGCCGTTTGCCGTGATGCATGTGCGCACCTCAACAAGTCCGCAACACGTCTTGCCGTCCGTCATGGCGGCCGTGCAATCGCTCGATCCGGATCTGGCGCTGCTCAACCCTGCCACGGTGGCGGAGGTGATCGGACAGGCGTTGTGGGCGCCGCGTTTTGCCGCTGCTCTGTTCGGCGTGTTCGGATTGCTCGGCATGCTGCTCGCGATGGTTGGTGTGTATGGAGTGATGGCTTACATGGTCTTGCAGCGTACCAGCGAAATCGGCTTGCGCATGGCCATGGGCGCCAACTCGAGCGACCTGATGCACATGGTCGTGGGTCAAAGTATGCGTCTGGCGGTGGCCGGTATCGCGCTGGGCATTTGTGTCGCGCTGGCGCTTACCCGGCTGGTGGCGAATCTGCTGTTCGATGTTTCTCCCAACGACCCGGCTACGTTCCTGGCTGTGGTTGGCTTGCTCGGCTTGACGGCGCTATTGGCGGGCGGAGTTCCGGCCTGGCGTGCCACGCGCATCGATCCGGTGAGTGCATTGAGGCAGGAGTAAGGAGCCGCGCGGAGCGTCGGCAGTGTCCGGCAAGAGCCTCGACCTGACGAACTAGTCAGAGTTGTTATTGTGACGAAGACTGCGCCGCAACCGCGCCTCCCTCGGGCTTATACTTCTCCACCGCTTCGGTCATCCCTTCTTCAAACTTCTCGCTCGAGTCGTAGCCGATGCCTTTCAGGCGCACCACGCCTTTGGAATTCACGATCCAGTTCTGCGGGATGCCGTATATGTGGAGCGTATCCTGGACATATGAATAGGCCGGCAGAACGGGAAACGTTAATTTGTGCTCCTTCATAAACGGCTCGACTAATCCAGGATTGTCGTCCATGTTCAAACTCAACAACTGGAAATCGGGCCGGTTCTTATAACGCTCGTACAGCTTTTGAAGGCGAGGCAACTCCTCGCGGCATGCCCCTCACCAGGAGGCCCACACGTTGAGGAGCACCACTTTGCCCCTCAGGTCGGCCAGTTGCCAGGTCTTGCCCTTTATGTCGGCGATTTCGAACGCCGGCAGTGATTCGTTCGATTCTTGCCAAGTGAGCGTCGACTTTGCCGCCAGCTCGGCCGCCGGGAGCGCATACCACGTTTTCCACCCATCGGCGCTGCCCCCGAGTGCGGCCCAGAGCTTTTGCGCGTCCGCGGCCAGTTCGTCCTTTTCGCTCGGCTCTGGTTTAATGCCGGCTTGGAGCCGCGTCAGCAGGGCGTTTTCGTAGTACGCCATGGCATCGAGTTTATGGTTCTCCGCTTCAGCCAGGCGAGCCATCAATTCCCAGTAGGCAACTTGCCGCGACGAGTACTCCTTCATCCGGTCTTCTTTTGTGCCCGCGAGAGACTTCAGCTCCTCAAACCGCTGGTCGATTTTCGACAGCTCCTGTTGCGCCTTCTGGTTGTCGCCGAGCTGGATATACGCTTGGGTTTCGAAGGCGAGCGCCTGCAGGCGCGTCGAGGAGCGGTAGAAATTTGACTCCTCGATGTTGTCCCTCTTGGCCCAGAGGTCATAGGGAGGCTGCTTGGATTCGGCCTCCAACTGCTGGAGGCCCTTGTGGACCAGCTCCAAAACCCGCGTAGGTTGAATCTTTTTCTTCGAGAAGGCTGCGGCCACTTTCAAGTACATGTCGGAGTCGGGACCCCAAGGTCCAGCATTGCTCTCCCCCACTTTCACTGCTCGCTCACCAAAATCCTGAACCTCGGCCGCCGGGACACTATCGAGATGTTCCATGGCATTCAGCCTCTGCCACCAGATGTACGTGGTATTGGGGCGTAGCTTCAGCCATTCCCCGGTTTCCTTCAGAACATCACTGTAGTAGGCTTGCCGTCTTTCAGGTGGGTCCTCCGCGTTTGGCGAGGGATGGTCCTTCCACCACTTATCCGCGGCGGCCAACTCCCACATACTCGGGAAGCGCCGCTGCCGCTCCTCCTTCGCCCAGTCCGATTGCTTCTGATCGTCCACCAGCTTGTAGCCTTCCTCCAGAGCCGAATACGACTGCCGCTTGTCCAGGGTGAGGGAGCGGATGTGCTTGATGTCCTCGGCCACGTTCTTGCGCAGCGGTTCGTATTCCGCCGGAGGCCGCGCTTTGAATTCGAGCGACCACAGCGTTCTGTAGGCTCCCACAGCGTCGGCGTCGGTCCGCGCACGCAGCAACTCACGAAGCTTCTGCGCACTGGCGCTCTGCAGCCCGCGATCCTCATTCTGAATGAGCTGCTGATAGCCTTCGAACGAAGCAGGGCACAGATTCATGAAAGTCTTGACCTCGGAGACGGACTTCTCCTTGTTCAAGAAGTTAGGCGATGTATAGATCTCCGCCAGTTTCAGGTGAGGCCAGGCGAACGTGGGATCCTTCGCAACGGCGCTTCCCAACAGCTTGATCGCCTCTGCCGACTGGCGGCCCACCAGCGTCAGGCCGTACAGGTATAGCCATCGCGCATCATCCGGATTCTTCCCGGCCGGATTCTTCCCGGCCAGCCCCTTGTAGTGCTCGATGACCTGATCGCGTTCCGGCGTCCAGGATTGGAAATCGATGTAGGCTCGTTCGACGAACACATCGCCTGGATACTGGCGCAGCAAGGCCTGAATCCGCGCCATCTTCTGCGCGCGAAACTGCGGCATAGTCTGGTTAGGCGTGGGATACGAAGGCAGCTCATCGAGCGCCGCTTTCACAGCCGGTATGGGCGCACAGGAGTCCGGCGCTTGTGCATGAAGACCTATCACACCCGACAACACTGTTGTCAGAATTATCCACAACACCAATCTGATTTTTGGGGAAACTCGCTTGGCAGGCATCTCGACCTCCTAACAAACAACTTGGCGGGAAACCTTCCTGGATCTTATCACACACAGAGCGTAGGGGCGGAAGTGAAAGGGAGGGGAAATGGACTCGGACGCGCGACGGTTCCAGCAGGAACAGCACGATTCGACGGCCTTATGTCTCTTATGACATAATCATGTTATGGCTGTCAGAACCACTGTTGATATTCCGGAGCCGTTGCACGACGAACTGCGCCACAGAGCAGAGCGCTCGGGAACCTCGATTCGGGCTTTGATTGTTCGCGCTCTCGAGCAGACCTACAGCGAGGCCAAAAGGGGTGACCGCGTGACCGGCCCGCTGATCACCGGCCGCGGTAAACTCGGTCCTAAGTTTCCAAAAGACGAGAACCCCCATGATCTCGTTTTTTCCTGACCTGAACGTCTGGCTGGCTCTCTCGGTGGCCGGCCACTCACATAGTGTAGAAGCGTGGAACTGGCTCTCGTTGTTGCAGGGCGATTCGTGCTTGATCTTCTCGCGTTATACGCAGGTCGGTCTGCTGCGTATTCTGACGAACCAGGCCGCCATGGGCCAAAAAACTGTGACGTTGCAGAAAGCCTGGAACGTATACGAACGATGGCTGGACGACCCGCGTGTCCAGTTTTATCCGGAGCCGCGAGGCATGGATGCTGCATTCCGGGAGGCGACGGCACCGTTTGCGGCGAAACCGGCATCGAAGTGGGTTGGTGACTGCTACCTTCTCGCGTATGCCAGGCAAAGCGACGCGTCCCTAGTTACTTTCGACAAAGCGCTGCTAGAGATCGCCCGAAAGTACCGCTACGATGCCATCATGCCGAAGTGACGACGCTGGGCTCTTCCGATCACTCCGCCTGCAGCGCCACCGCCGGATCGATTCGCGTCGACTTCCGCGCAGGCAGGTAACACGCCGCCAGGGCCACGCCCGCCAGCAGCAACGGGTCGGAGCCGGCCACAGTGAAGAACATGCTGGACAGCGCGCGCATTCCGGTCCAGACAAACGCCAAACCGACGATTGTGCCCACGGTCACCAGAGCCGCGCCTTCTTTCGTGACCAGCCTCAGCACGTCGCCCTTCTGCGCGCCCAGCGCCATGCGAATGCCGATCTCATGGCCGCGCTGCGTTACTGAATATGCCGTCACGCCGGCTAGCCCGACCGAAGCCAGGATCAAGCCAAACACGCCGATCAGGCCGTAAGTCCAGGAAGCTGCCTTGAGCGCGGACATGAACTGCGCGATCTGTTCGGCCATGCTGCGCGCATTGAATGGCGTGATGCCGGAATCCATAGCCGATACCTCGCGCCGCACAGCGCTTGAGACATCTGCGCCCGGCACCGCCCGCACCATGAGCGTAACGCCGCGCAAAGAGGGCTGGGCATAATCGGCCGGACGCAGCGGGAAGTAGATAGCCGGGTGTTTCTTGCTCGCTACGAGATCTTCCGACACGTCGCTGGCTACGCCCACCACTCCAAACGTCCTCCGGTCTTTACCAAGCACCGCGGAGCGAAAATCAATGGTACCGGGCAGGGCGCCGAAGCCGCCGGATGCCTCGTCACTCGCTATCTCGAGCCGCCGTCCCACAGGGTCTTCGCCTTTCCAGAATTTGCGGACCAACTCTTCACTGACGATGACCGCGGTTGCGCCATTTGTCTCGTCCTCCCTGTGGAAGCTCCGGCTGGCAAGCATGGGAATCGCTGCCGTCTCGAAATAATCTCTCCCCACGATGTGCCTGCGCGGGAGCGCAAAAACTCACGCCCGCGTTGCCATCGATCGCCACCGGCACGGTATCGGTCAGACACGCTGTGGTTATCGAGGGCAGCCTCTTCACACGGTCCAGCAGCTGCTGGAAAAAAGCCGTGGCGCGTTCAGCGGAATATCCATCGCGCACAGGATCGAGAGAAATCAAATAAAGATTCCTGGGATTGAAGCTGTGCTCGTGGCTTGGAGTGCGGTGCGAGCCCAAAAGCGATCAGATGCAAAGCAAAAAGGCAGGCACAGCGGCTCCCGCGGCTACCAGCATGCTTTCGGTCAGCAGTTGGCGAATGAGGCGCACACGCTGGCGCCCAGTGCCAGGCGGACCGCGATCTCCTTGCGCCGGTCGGCCGCCCGCGCCAGCATCATGTTGGCGACATTGGCGCAGGCGATGAGCAGAACCAAGCCCCCCAACACCAGCAGGAATTCCTTGAAGAAGGGCAGATCCCGTTTTCGTAAAGGCAGCACTTTTCCGCCGTCCAACAGGCTCACACGCCGGCCCTTTTTGATCCTTATCCGCTTCGCCGTAGGATAGGACGCCGCCAATTGCTCTGGCCCACCGCGTCCAGTGCCGCTGCAGCACGCGCCTCGGTAACGCCCGGCCGTAAGCGCCCCACTACCTGAAACATGGTCAGATCGCGCCGCTCGAGCGCGTTACCGGCCAGTTCCGGCGCCAGGCGCGCGTCCACCGATACCATTAGCCACAGGTCCGCCACAAACAGCGAGGGCGATGCTCCCAGAAACTCCTTCGGCCCGACTCCGATTACCGTTGCGGGGTAACCATTGATGCGCAGCCTTTTGCCGGTGATGGATGAATCTGAACCCAGGTGCTCCTACCAAAACCGGTGGCTGATCACAACGTTGGGCGCCTGGCCGGGATGCTCGTCCTGGCTGTCAAAAAGCCGACCTAGCGACGGACGCACGCCCAGCGTCGTGAAGTAGGACGGTGTAACCAGGTGTCCCCACGTCCGCTCCGTGTGTCCGCCGAGCGCAACGCCGAACGGCACCGGAGCAACATATGCGAACGTGGCGGAAAACAAATCGCTGAGTCCGCGCTGATGGCAACGGGCCGGTGCTTCGCTTTGTAAGCGCGGTCGCTCATGACTCCGCCTCCGCCGCGCGCCGCTTGGAGCGAATGACGCGAACCAGGTCTTCCAGCCGCTCGCTCTCAGCCGCCAGCACACGCCGCCCGAACCTGGTGAGCCGGTAATACCGCCTCCGCACGTCATCCAGTTCCGGCGACGGGCGTTCGTCGGATTCTTCGATCAGTTCCTCACCCATCAGCCGCTTGAGCGTGCCGTAGAGCGTCGCGGGCCAGAGCCGGACCTTGCCGTCGGTGCGCTCCAGGACCTCCTGCATGATTCCGTAACCGTGCTGCTCCTGGTCCGCCAGCGACAGCAAAATGTGGAACCAGTGCGGCTTGAGCGGAAGGAAGCTTTCGGGAGACGGCGGCTTCTTCATGGCCAGATATATACTGAGCAATATATACTGGGCTGAAGGGGAAGTCAATGGCCGTCGGTCGAGGGTTCTATTTCTGGCGGCTTTACACCATCATCGACGCCAGATCTAGCTAGCTAGACGAGCTTTTCGAGTTCGATGCCTGACTCCCATTTCTCGTTCGAAGCCAGCAATTCATCCCAGGTCACGGCGCGCCCGGTATACGCGGCCGTGCGGCCCAGCATGGCGCTGAGCGCGGATTCGGCGCCCAGGTGAGCCTGGTTATGAAACTGGCCGGTCTTGATGCTCTCGATCCAGGACCTCTGCTTTTCAGGATCGGCCTGCGCCAGGTTGTCCGAGAACGCTCCGGTGGCGGAAAAGCCGCCTGAGGGAGCCTGCTGTGCGCTCGCGCCGAAGGTCCAGGGACTGTCGCCGCCGAAAATGCCAAGCCGTCCGGAGTAGGGCGATTCCGAGACGCCGTTGGTCCCGAAAAATTTTTCATTGGCATCGAAATAGTCTTTTCCGAATTGGATGGAAGACAGGCTCACATGCACGTCATTCGGATACGTGAAAACCACGTTGAAGTGCGAATAGTTGTTGCCGGGATCGGTGCGGCCCTTGCGCCCGCCGCTGCCCACTGCCTTCACCGGGCGGCCTTTCATGATCCAGTTACAGATATCGACGACGTGAATATTCTGCTCAACGATGATGTCGCCCGAGAGCACGCGATCGTAGATCCAGTTGCGCAGGCGCAGCATGGTGGGCGAGGCGTTTGGCCACGCCGGACGGTCAATGAAACTCGCAAAATAGTGAGCCGCACCGCACGTGATCTCGCCCAACGCCCCCTCGTGGATACGCCGCACCAGTTCCACGTAAGGCGGCGCTTGGCGGATCTGAAAACCGACGTCCAGGCTGAGCTTTCCCTCGGCTTGCTTTCCGATAGCCATCACTCTCTTGGCGCTCGCTACGTCGACTCCAACCGGCTTTTCGCAATACACATGCTTGCCGGCCGCGACCACGGCCGCCAGGTGCTCCGGATGGTAGTACGGCGGGGTTGCGATGTAGACTGCGTCGATCTCCTTCGACGCCGCCATCTTCTCGTAGGCATGTGGACCCTGAAACAACTGGGACGAATCGACGGGAGCCAGTGTGTCGAAGTGCGCTTTGGCCCGTGTGAGCTGGTCCTCAAACATGTCGCCGAGCGCCGCAATCCGCGCACCGGCATTCTTCACCATTCCCGTTGCGACCTCGGTGCCGCGACCGCCACAACCCAGCAATCCCACGCGCACCGTCGAATTGGCCGGCGTACCATGCACCAGTTCCGGCCGTAAGAGCAGCAGGCCCGTCCCTGCCGCCTTCAAAAATTTTCTTCGGCCCACGTCGCTCTGTGTCATACGAATTTCTCCAGAAAAAGTTTTGTCGAAACCGGGTGCCGGATTATCGCGGCCTTATGACTTGCTCAACATGAACCGCGCGATGTGTCGCGCTCGGCCGTGCTTGCCATATTAGCGCACCTCAAAGAACCGTACTGGGACCGGAGCGGGCACTGCGGCGCCTCACATACTTCCAGCGGCTCAACAATGCGGGCTGTTACAATCACCTTCATGCCTAACGTCTCCGCGGTTTTCGACACCACCGAAGGAAAATTCACGGTTCGCCTCTTTGCGGACCGCGCCCCCAAGACAGTGGAAAATTTCATATCACTAGCGGAAGGAACCAACACCGGAAAGCCGTTTTATGACGGGCTCGTTTTTCATCGCGTCATTCCTGATTTCATGATCCAGGGCGGTTGCCCCGAAGGCACAGGCCGCGGCGGACCAGGTTATAAATTCGCCGATGAATTTCACCCGGAGTTGACGCATTCAAAACCCGGTATTCTTTCTATGGCCAACGCCGGCCCGAACAGCAATGGCAGCCAGTTTTTCGTCACCATCGTCGCTACGCCGTGGCTCGACAACAAGCACAGCGTTTTCGGCGAGGTGGTGGAAGGCATGGACGTTGTGAAGAAGATTTGCGGGGCTCCGCGCGACTCGCGCGACAAGCCCAAAAAGGACATACAGATTCGCTCGCTGAAGATCGAAAGGAGCTGAGCAGTGAAAAGACTCGCTCTATTCTGGTTGCTCGCATTGTGGTCGTTGGCCGCATTCGCCGAAGAAGGATTCCAACCCATTTTCAACGGCAAGAATCTCGACGGATGGGATGGAGACCCGCGCTTGTGGTCGGCGCGCGACGGGATGATCGTCGGTTCCACGGAAGGCACGAAGCTCGTGCACAATTCGTTCCTGATCACCAGGAAATCCTACGGGAACTTCATCCTGCGCAGCGAAGTGAAGTTGCGCAACCACAATAGCGGCATCCAGTTTCGCAGCGAAGCGCTGCCTGATTGGATTGTGCGCGGCTACCA
Source organism: Acidobacteriota bacterium (assembly GCA_003223115.1). Lineage (GTDB taxonomy): Bacteria > Acidobacteriota > Terriglobia > Bryobacterales > Bryobacteraceae > QHXW01. The sequence goes on along the minus strand of QHXW01000403.1, from coordinate 12,175 downwards.
GGCCGACATGGCTGGAGACAATTACTGGGGCTGCATTTACGAAGAGCGCGGCACTCGCGGCATGCTGGTGAACGGCTGGGAAAAAGCCAAAACCGTGGTGCACCTCAAAGACTGGAACGATTACGAGATCGACTGCGATGGCGATCACATTCAGTTGAAGCTCAACGGCGTCCAGACCGCGGACTTGCACGATTCGGCGAGCTTGAATGGCATCATCGCGCTGCAATTGCACATGGGCCCGCCGATGGAAGTGTACTTCCGCAACATTCGCATCAAGGAGCTGAAGTAACCGGGCGTGGCTTTGAGTTCTGCGCCAGATGCACGGTTAAGAATCGCGCTATTCGGTGGCACGTACGATCCCATCCATAATGCGCATCTGAAGATCGCCCGGGAAGCCGCGCGCCAACAACACCTTTCCCGCGTGCTGTTCATTCCCGCCGCGAAGCCGCCTCATAAATCCGGCGTGACGCGGGTTCCGTATGAAAACCGGCTGCGCATGGTGGAGCTGGCTTGCCAAGGCGAGCCACTGTTCGAAGCATCACGCCTGGAAGCAGGCGCGCAGAACAGCTACTCGATCGAGACCATCGAGCGAGTCCGCGCGACGCTGGGTAAGAATCAGGATCTATTTTTTTTGATCGGCTCCGATGCTTTCGCCGAAATCCGCACCTGGCACCGCTGGCAGGAGGTCATACGCTCGGTGGAGTTCATCGTCGTCAGCCGGCCCGGCTGCACTTACGAAGTTCCTGACGGTGCGCGCGTCGACCGCCTCGACAACGTGAACCTGCCGGTTTCATCGTCTGAAATTCGCGAGAAACTAGCGACGGGCGATGAGGACGTGGATGTGCCGCAGCCGGTGCTCCAGTACATCCGCGAGCACGGGCTTTATCGCAGCTAGCGCGGGCGATCGCGTCCCCGTCTCATTGAGGAAACGCGGGTGATCGTGCAGATTTCAACCAGTGAATTTCCGTGAACGCACATGCCTGGCTGCTAAATAAATACAAGAGCGATGCGACGCACAGAATCATGAGCAGAAGGCGGAGATCTGTCGCGGTTGAGACGGACAGCCCGACTCCGGTTCCAATCGCAATCTAGACCGCCAGACACGCCGGGCACTTCGGCAACAACGTCAGAATGGCGCCTGGAACCAGCCATCCCGCAGTATCCGCGCACGAACTTCGACGCATGCGGACCGGCGCGGCCCATCGTACGCGCTTCGATCTCCTTGTAAAATCCGCGGCAGTGTCCGGCGTTCACCCTGATGCTCCTCTGAGTCGCAACAGGACGCCGAAGCAGCCGGCTGCACGTACTGCTGCGTCGAATCCACCACGTAGCTATCCTCGTAGCGGTCGTGGTGCCGCACCCAAGCCATCGTGTGCGCCAGGCCCTCCTCGTCTCGGCCCTTCGGCGTCAGGTCCAGGTAACGGTACGCGCCCAGCAACATGTCAAGTCCGCGCGCGTAGCTGGAATAAGTGTGTGGAACACTTCGCCGTTCCGGCCCTCGTGAAACACGCTCGCGCCGGGAGCTTCCTCGCTCGGGAATTCGCTCATTTGGTAGTTGTAGTCAACTTTACCTTTTGCTTTTTCGCCCTTCGTGAACGAGACATGATAGTCAAAGTTGAAATCGCTGCCGTACGAAGACACCCACTTGAAGCGCCAGCCCATGCGCTTCTTGAATGCCTCGATCTGCGCCAAAGGCGCACGTGAAACCGCCAGCAGCGTCACGTCGCGATGAGCCAGATGCACCACGCTTCCGTCGAAATGATCGGCCAGGAAGGAGCAGCTCTTGCGACTCTCTTCCCAACCCGGGCCAAACATGAAATGGTAGACAATCATTTGACTGCGCCCGCCGAAGAGTTCTGCGAGCGTCTGTTTGCCTTGGGGCCCGTCGAACACATACTCCTTCTCCACCTTCACCCATGGTAGTTCGCGCCGCCGCCGGCTGATCTCATCGCGCTGCCGCGTCAGCTCTTTTTCTTTCGCCAGAAGCGCTTTGCGCGCCTCGGTCCATTTTTCCCTCGAAACCACTTCGTGGCTTAAATCGATTGCGCTCATCACTTTCTCTCCTTTGCTTTCTGCTCCGCTACTTTGCGAATCCTCCCAATGATGCTGCTCCATCCCTGGTTTACCCTCCCGCCATCCTGATGTTCGGGTGCGATCTGCCCGATCGCACGGTGCGAAAACTTGACCCACGTGCCGGCGCCTTCAGCCGTCAGCCGGTACAACACGTGCGACATTACTGGAGCTGACATGAACAGCGGGCCATAGATTTCCAGAAGCGTAGGCTGCTTGATGGATTGCACATGACCCCAAAGATGTCCCGCATTGTTCCCTAGATCGCGGAACCACCGACCACCCGGCCACGGCTCAATCTTCATCGGCAGTGGCGTGCGGTCGGGTGTCTCATTATGCGGACCCATCTGTTCCAAGATGGCTTCGAACACGATGTCGATTGGCGCCGCGATCTCCTCATTCTTCGTCACTTCGAGCGTCTGAATTCCCTGCTCGGTAAGGCTCGTCAACATGCTCATTTCTCCTTGTCTTTTAATAGCCGGCTCGACTGAGCCGATCGGTCTGCCGCCCTGCGCTCGGCCCGCTCCTTGATGCGGTCGAAGTGGTGAGCCCAGAAGCGCTCATACTTCTTGAGCCAGTCGTGCACCGGCTTCAGCTCTTTGGGTTCGAGGCGATACAAACGAAGCTGCCCCCGCTTGGTCACCGATACGATCCCCACCTTGCGAAGCACGCCGAGGTGTTTCGAAACCGCCGGCTGCGGAATCCGGAGGATCTCCACCACCTCGCCGACCGTGTGCTCGTTGCCGTCCGCCAGCACGTCGATGATCTCGCGCCTGCGAGGCTCGGCAATCGCGTTGAACACGTCCGTGGTGGTCGCTGCGCGGGGCATCAAAGGATAGTATATTCCCATATAGGAATATATGCCAAAGGGTCGGATTGCTTAATTCGATGCAGCGTCTACTCGTACCGCAGCGCGATCATCGGATCAAGCTGCATGGCCCGCCGCGACGGAACATGGCTTCCAGCCAGCGCCACCGCTCCAAGAATCAAAGCCACGGTCAATGAAGCTGGAGGTCATCACGATCGACACCGACCGACACCCCGCTGTATGGCCAGCAGATGGGCGGACGCAAGAGCTACAACCCGAAGAACAAAGGCAAGAAAAGCCCAGCGCTATGCGAAAGCGCGCGAGGAAGTAGAGAACAACCGGGAAACCGACCAGTACCAGTTGTTCGAGACCAGCCGGTAGAGCGCCAGCATGATACTTTCAGTGAGAAGTTGAAGGATCAGTCTCCGCCGGCCCGCGCCCAGCGCTGCCCTCACCGCGATTTCTTTGGTACGGCCCGTGGCACGAGCTAACTGCAGGTTCATCACAGTGGCGCAGGCGATCAGAAGGACGAAGAAGGATCCAAAGCGCCATACTACCCGTCCCAACAGCCTGTCGCGCAGCAGGATTACCACTACTTTGGCGCCACCATCGTAGACTTTGGGGTGCTCGCGAACGATCGGCGTATCCAAACCTGAGACCTAAGGCCGGCCGGCAGCACACCCACAACCGTGACGATGCGTCGCTCAACCTTAAGACGCGTCCTAAGATATTTCGGTCCGCCGAACCGCCGTACCCACAGACCGTGGCTGAGGATGACGACATAGCGGCGATCGGGACGGTCCTCTTCTCGAAGAAACGTGCGACCTAGGTGCATGCTGACGCCGAGGGTATCGAAGAAATCGTAGTTAACGCGCATGCCTCGCAACAGTTCAGGCTCACCGTGATCCACGATCGCCCCATCGGCTCCACGATAGAGCGACATATGTTCGAACGAATGGCTGCGCGTTCGCCAGTCGTAAACCGTAGTGAAGTCGACTGTCTCAGGATTGGGCGTTCCTGGGTCTGATTCGGCGACGCTCACCAACTGATCGGGCTCCCTATAGGGCAAGTGATTCAGGAGCACGGTTTTTACAACACTGAATACCGCGGTGTTGCACCCACGCCGAGCGCCAGCGTCACGGCCACCACGCTAACTAACTAAAGCCCAGGTTCTTACGCAAAGTGCGCGCTGCGAAAATCAAATGATTCATAGCCCAATCCCCCATCCCCACATTGCATGAATGGCATCCTGAACGCCAACATTCGCGTCCGCAAATGCCATGTGCCATGTTTCACTCATACCGAAGCGCCAAGAGGGGGTCGATCCGCGCCGCGCGGCGAGCCGGAACACATGAGGCGATCAAAGCGACCAGCGCCAGCGCCACTGAAGCAACCGTGAAAATGAACGGATCCGAGGCCCTCACTTCGTAGAGCAGACCCGACAGCACTCTGGTCAAGGCGAAAGCGCCCGCCAGCCCGACGCTCACACCTGCTAGAGTGAGCTTCGCTGCTTGTACCAAGACGAGCCGAAGCATATCCGCCTGCTTGGCACCCAAGGCCATCCGGACCCCGATCTCCTGAGTGCGTTGGGTGACCGCGTACGCCATGACGCCATACGTTCCGACGACCGCAAGAATCAGTGCCAGAAGGGCGAAGATGCCGAGCAACTGTGCAGCAAATCGCGGGCGCCAAACCGATCCGGAGACAACATCCTCCATGGTTCGGATCTTCGAGACAGGAAGATCGGGATCCACAGCCCTAATTTCACCTGTGACCGCAGATGTCAGTTTCTCCGGTGGCCGGCTTGAACGCACTGCGATCGTGATCTCTCCGCCCGCCTCTTGCCAGAACGGCAGGTAGACGCTGCGGCTGGTGCTTTCCGCCATCCCGCCCTGCTTGACGCTGCCGACAATCCCGACGATCGTGACCCATCCCCCGCGTTTTCCTTCGATGTTGAAATAAGCGATGCGCTTGCCAATTGGGTCCTCGTGCGGCCAGTACTGCTTCGCGGTAGCCTCATCAATCACCACCACGGGAGGGGACGATTGCGTATCTGTATCAGTGAAGAGGTGACCTTTTCGAAGAGGGATTCGCATGACGCGGAAGTAATCAGGAGTCGCATAGCGCTTGTTGGCAATCGGAAAATCCTGCAGCACGGCAGGATCTGGCCGGCCCTCGATCGAGAAGCTGTCGTACTCCGATTGGCCCTCGAGCGGGAGGGAGGAAATCAGGCCCCCTGCCACAACACCTGGAAGATTTCGAACGCGCTCCAATATGCCGCGATACAAAGTGCGCTGCTGCTGGGGTTTGGCGTAGCGTGCCGGAGGAAGCAAGAGTTCCATCGTCAGAATGTTTTCGGCCTGGAAACCCGGGTCGGATTTCGCAAGGCGCAGAAAACTCTTGGCCAGCAAACCCGATCCAATGAGTAATATCAACGACAGCGCAATCTCCGAAACTACTAGCGTATGCTGCAGCCGACGGCGCGCGAGGCCAGCGGTTGCGCCTCGGACACCCTCCTTGAGTGATTCGGTCAGATCCAGTTTCAAACTCGTCACCACAGGCGCCAATCCAAACACAACTCCCGTCAAGATCGAAAGGACCAATGTGAATGCCAGCACCGGTACATTTATGCCGATATTCTGCTGATTGGGAACATAATTCGAAGGAATCAACTTCACCAGCGCGTCCACGGCCCAGGTAGCAACCACTAGGCCCGCGACCGCAGCCAGCAGCGCCAACAGCACACTCTCGGTGAGCAGTTGCCGAATCATCCGCCACCTTCCAGCGCCCAGCGCAGTCCGTATGGCGACTTCCCTGCGCCGGCCGGAGGCTCGTGTGAGTAACAGATTCGCGACGTTAGCGCAGGCGATCAAAAGAACCAGAGCTACCGATCCCAGCAAGATTAATAAGGCCGGACGGACGTCCTGGACGAGCTGTTCGGGTACAGGCGTGAGTTGGATACCTTGCCCCGTGTTGGTGTCCGGATACTGCGACGCGAGCCTGCTTGCGATGACATCCATGTCACCGCGAGCTCGCTCCAGAGACACGCCAGGTCTTAGCCGCGCGATGGCGAGTAGAAAATGGGAACCGCGGCTCTTGACCCAACCCGGCTCGAAAACCAAAGGCTGCCACAGCTCGGCATTCAGAAAATGGAATCCACGCGGCATGATGCCCACAACAGCCGTGTTTTCCCCATCCACAGCTATCGTTTTTCCAATCAGATTCGGATCACCGCCGAAGCGACGCTGCCACAGCCCATAACTCAGAACGGCTACACGAGTGCCGGAAGCGCGCTCTTCGCCGGGTAGGAAAGTTCGCCCTGCCGAAGGCCGTACGCCAATCACTTGAAAGAAGTTGGCGGAAACCCACTCTGCCGCGACGCGCTCCGGTTGTTCTGTCCCGGTAAGGTTTATTTGGCCGGATAACATCGCCGCCATCTGCTCGAATGTGCTGTTCTGGCTGCGCCAGTCAATGAAATCCGGAGGGGACGCTGGGAACCTGTAACCCTCTCTGAAGTTCTGTTCCCAGACAAATAACAGACGATCGGGTTGAGCTACGGAAACTGGGTTGAGTAGCACCGCTTGAACGACACTAAAGATCGCGCCATTGGCGCCTATCCCTAGGGCGAGTGAAACCACGGCCAACGCCGTGAGGCCGGGCGCTCTTGCGAGGATCCGAACGGCGTAACGTAGATCTTGCCACAGATTTTTCATGAAAGTACCTGCCGTGGCATCTTTGGGCCGCCCCAGACTCCTCTTCAAATACGGGTCAAACGGTTTGTGCACGTCATATGCCAAGCTTCGAGAGGTTCTAATCCTATGATACGAAGTCGTCCGAGAGGAAATTGGGTTTGATCCTCACGGTCGCAGTGTTCGCGCGTGGGATTACCTTGTCGCTAAATCGGCCGCTGCATCGGTGCTCCAATACACCCCGCGAGCACGGGGAGTCGCGCGCCTAGATGTAGGCGATCACGTCGATTTCGACCAGTGAATTTCCGGGAATACCACCAGCGGCGGCGATCGTGGTACGCACCGGCGGCTCTGGGCCAAAACGGCCCATGAACACTTCGTTCATACCGGCATAATCTTTCAAATCGTTCAGAAACACCCGGCACTGCAATACCTTGTCCATGGAGGAGCCGGCGTTCTCGAGTTCCGTCTGAATCTCATCCAGCACGTGCTTGGTGTGAGATTTGATGTCGCCTTCGAAATGCGCGCCTTTTCCCGCGATGAACAGCAGGTTGCCATAAGAAACTGCGCCCGAGTATAGCGACGGGCCCTTGGGCTTTTCACCGCGGCGATACACCTTTTTTTGCATCTTACTCTTGCCCTGAGCTGCGCCCGTGGCCAGAGCACCGGCTACGCCGGCTTTGATGAAACCGCGTCGATCTTTGGTCATGGGAAATCTCCATCCACACTGTTTGGGAAGAAAAGCCGATGAATCCAAATGCAGGGGTAAGTATAACTTAGCCGGAGGCGCCGGGAACAGAAAGGCGGCCGGGAGCGCGGTTCCGAAGATAGACTGATTGCGGGTGGCAGGGATTTCTTTGTGGAACCCACCAAAAAGACCGCGTCGGCTCGCCCTTGCGTCAATCGTGGGCGCTGTCTCGGCGCTTGCGTAACCGCAGCTGACGACCATACAAGATACTCTCTACAAGGCGGACGGAACCCGGTTTAGCGGTCTGTTGATCTTAAGCTGGAACAGCTTCGAAACCGGCAATCTCTCCAACATCGTGGCGCAGACGCTGACCGTAAAAGTAGTGGACGGCAACATTCGCGCGCGGTTGGTGCCTACGGCAGATTCCATTCCGTCAATCTTTTACAACGTCAAGTACAACAGCGACGGCAAAATTCAATTCCAGCAAACCTGGTCGGTCGGGGTGGCTTCCACGCCGCTCCGAATCCGCGACGTGCGCGTCTCGGTGTCGCCGGGCCCAGTGCCGCCGCCGGGCCAGACCCCCCCATACAAGAAAGCGATGTCGTGGGGCTGACGGGCGATCTGGCCTTGCGGCCCATTAAAGGGCTGGGTTTCAGCGCGGGCCGAGCAGCTCTCATCAACTCGTCGGGAGTGGTGGAAGCAGTGGTCGGAAATCCATCGGACTGCGTGCTGGTGGATGGAACTTCAGGTCCGTGCGGCAGCACAAGCGGGACGCAATACGTGGAAGCCGAAATACCCGCGGGAGTGGTCGACGGTTCGAATGCCACGTTTACGCTAGCCGGATCGCCCTCGCAACCGAGCAGCCTCTCATTATTTCGCAACGGTGTTTTGCAACAGTTGGGCAGCGATTATACGCTAACCGGCTCGACGGTGCAGTTTCTGGCGGGCGCAATCCCGCAGTTGGGCGACACGCTGATGGCGGGGTATCGGTTGGGGTATCGGTTGGCGCCGGCGTGGCCGCTGGTTGGGCCGCAGATTACGGGGTTCCGGAAATTATCTGCAGCGCCGCCGGTAGCGCAAGTGCTTCAACAAACTTCACGAGTCTGGGCACCTGCATCATCGGCACCAACGTTTTGCAGACCGGGGATCGCGTGGAAATTCATTTCGACCTGGCGCACCAGGGGACCACGACTGGTTTTGAGTTCAAGACCGTTTGGGGCCAGAGGTGCTGGTGGATAGGGTCGCCGGCGCAGCGGAAAGCATGGTCGCGGGTAAGGGCGCGGGGGTTTATGACGCCGGCGCTCAGTTGCGCACGGAGAGCTGGCGCACCACGCGCCGCGTATGCTGCCGGCGTGGCGAATCCGACGGACTTGATGGTTCCGCCGCTGACGATTAATTTTTGGGTGAAGATGCAACAAGCCACATCGGAGACCGTCGCACTACGCAATTCCACAGTGGTGCGGTATCCGGCGCAGTAGGGGACAGAGGGGAAAGACAGGCGAAAACGCCTGCCTACGCTTATTTGAGATATTTGTCGAGGTCCGGGTGGATTTGTTTCTGGACCTCGGGATCGTTAAGGTTCTCCCTCGTGATGACGCGCGGGGCAAGGTTCTGAATCTTCTCTGGCGTGCCGCCCTTCAGCCTTTCTACCGCGGCCATGACTGCGTCGTGACCCATCTTGAATGGGTCCTGAACGACAAGAGAGTCGATCAGTCCAGACTTCAAATCGACCAATAGCCCCGGGCTCCAGTCAAATCCCACCAACTTAACCTTACTGTTTCGTCCTTTGATGGCCTGTGCAGCGCCGACAGCGCTCGATTCGTTGGAGGCGAACATGGCGTCCAGATCGCTATGCGCGGTCAACATATTCTCCGCGACATTCAGCGACTTGGCACGATCGGCCCAGCCGTAGCGTTTGTCGAGAATCTGAATCGCAGGAAATTCCTTCTTGATGGTGTCTTCAAATCCTTGCTCGCGCGCCATTGTGGAAGCGGCGCCGGGCTGGACGGCAACTTCGGCGACGTTGCCTTTGCCGTTCAAAATTTTCCCCACACGTTCAGCGGCCATCTGGCCGGCATGATAGTTGTCGGTTGCAACCTGGGCAGCGAAATTGGGCGAATCCACGGGCGAATCGAAGATTACCACCGGAATTTTCTCGCGCGCAGCGCGATCTACGACGCTGACCATGGCGGTCTTATCGATAGGAGCGAGACAGATGGCATCCACGTGCCGGGTGATCATGGTATCGGTGATTTGCAACTGGCCGGTGAAATCGGTTTCGGCGGGAGGGCCGTCCCACACAATATCGACGCCGGTTTCGCGGGCGGCAGCTACGGCTCCGGCGTGAACCGACTGCCAGAACAGATGCGCCTGGCCTTTGGGGATCACGGCAATTTGCTTGCGTGATTCGCGGTTACAGGAGAGCAGGAGAGCGAGTGCGATCAAGAGAAGACACAGGCAAGAATGCCTATTCCACGTCATTGGGGGAATTTCTCCGGCGGCTTGATATTCTGCCAGCCTTCGCCGCTGAGTGCGTTGAGGAATGCGATTAGATCCTTTTTATCCTGATTGGTCAGGTGCAGCGGCTTGATTTTTGAGTCAAGGTTCTGGTTGGGCGTCCCGCCTTTGTCGTAATACTCCACGACATCTTCCAGCGTTTTCAGGCTGCCATCGTGCATGTAGGGAGCGGTGTGCGCGATCTCGCGCAGCGTCGGCGTCTTGAAGACGCCCCAGTCTTTGGGATCGTGCGTGACGGCATAGCGACCGACGTCGGGTTCGGTCTTGTCGGCGCCCACGCCGATGTTCGCGTACATGTTGCTCGTGAAATTCACTCCTTCGTGACACGCGTCACATTTGGCTTTATTGAAGTAGACGTCCAGGCCGCGCACCTGGGCAGACGTCATGGCGTTCTTCCGGCCTGCGCGATACCGGTCGTAGCGTGCGTTGCCGGACATAATGGTGCGCTCGAAGGTTGCGATGGCCTTGGCGATGTGCTCGATAGTGAAGTCCTCGGTGCCGAACGCGCGCGCGAAGAGTTCGCGATAGCCTTGGACTTTTTTCAGATTATCGACGATGGCCTGGTGCGTGTTGCCCATTTCGATGGGGTTGGCCATTGGTCCGGCGGCCTGTGCCTCGAGAGTCGGCGCGCGTCCATCCCAGAACTGGGCGAGGCTATAAGCGCGGTTAATGACGGTGGGCGCACTGCGATTTCCTTTCTGCCCGCGAATACCGGTGGAGACTGGAGCGCCGTCGGTAAAAGCGTATTGAGGATTATGGCAAGTGCCGCAGGACACTGTGCCATCGGCGGAGAGACGCGGATCGAAGTACAGGTAACGGCCGAGCTCGGTTTTTTCCGGAGTGTACGGATTGTCTTTGGGCCACACTACCGGCACCAAGCCCAGCGGCTCCCGGGGTTTATGCGGGGTCTTGGAAGGTTGCGCGGCGGCAAAAAATCCGCTCCCTAGCCGGTCGCCGTTCTGGGACGGCGCTGGAGCGCACACCGTCAAAAAAATGGCCGGCAGCAAGCCGCCGGCCAGGACTTGCGAGCACTTCATTCCTATTTCTTTATGAATCCCTGGACGAAGATGGCGTGCAGGCCACGCACCATGGTTTCGGTGCCGGTCACTTCCATGACATGAGCGAAATGGTCGTTAGCCGCCTTGCGAAACTCCGTCTGGCCATCGCGGCGAGGATCATGCTCCTCTTCCATCAACATATAGATGTTGCCGGTTTTGGTGAGCAAGCCGATGGGCTGGCTGTTATTGAGGCATTTTTGGCCGCATGGTTTGTGTTTTTCGCCGTGCTTGCCGACCTGCAGGTAACAGGACAGATCGACGATCTCGCCCGTGACAGTAACAATCTTGCCGGGGAGCGGCTTGCCATCGACGGCGGCGCCTACTGTGGTGGTGCTCCAGGGCTGCTCGGGTTTTTCGCCGAGAGTTCCCATGGGCTTGTCCCAGCCGCCTTCGGGCACCATCTGCGGTTGCAGAACGCCGCCGGACTTGGCCGGGGCCTTTTTGCTTTCGGCTTTCTTTTCGTCGGCAGCGAACAGAGTTACTGCCCACACAAAAATACCTAACAGTGTGATAGCGTATTTCGATTTCGTCATCTCAAGCTCCTCATAGAACCACAGTCAGGAATGCCTATTCTACTCGACAGGCGAAAGCCTGGATACAACGCGGGTCTCCGACGCCTGTCCCACTCACAGCCAGAAAGCTACCTCACGCTCGGACGCTCGCGGCGGGGATTTTCTTCACCAGGTCGAGCATTTCGGCGCGGCTTTCCGAGCCGATGGTGAAGCAATCGACGCAATCGAGCGCTAACGCGAACTGCAGAGACTCGTCCACTTTATTGCGCAACGTGCCCGCACCAAGGATTTTCATACCGATAACGCCTTTGCCGGCGGCCTTCATTTCACGCAGCACACCGATGACGGTATTCGGGTCGGCGTCCATGGCCACCTGCGCCGGATTGATGCGGGCGAGGTCCACCTGCACCCACGGCGTACGCGCGGAAGTTTTGAGCGCCTCGAGCGTATGGCACGAAGTTCCGTGAGTACGCACGATGCCCTTCTCGCGGGCTTCTGAAATAACGGCCATGGCGCCCTTTTTGCGCTCGGGCCAATCGCCCTCGAGCATGCAATGCAAAAGCAGGATATCGATATAGTCGGTGCCGATCTCACGGCGGAAGCGGTCGAGGTCCGCACGGATTTCCTTTTCGGTTGATGCGTGCGTTTTGCTCAGGATGGTCACCTTGTCGCGCGGGACACCCTTCAGCGCTTCTTTCAAGTGCGGGTGAGTGCCGTACTGATCGGCCGAATCCCAGAAGGTGACGCCCTGGTCATAGGCCGCTTTGAAGAGATCCGCCAGTCCGCTCAGACCGAGCTTGCGAGTCTGGTTGGAGCTGCCACCCACTCCGTTG
>QHXW01000408.1 GCA_003223115.1 Acidobacteriota bacterium | reverse complement strand
TGCTGTCTACGCTTCGCACCCACCGGTCGCCCGGCGAATGGCAAGACTCGCTACTGACCTGTCTGCTCGACTTTGATCAGGCGGGATTTACACCCGCTGGATGACATTAAGAGGTTTCGCTAATTCATCATCAGTTCCTCCTCTTCCAAGCTTCTCCGAACGCGACGGGGCTGAATCCTCACGGCCTGCTTCCTTGTTGTCTACGCTTCGCACCCACCAGTCGCCCGGTGAATGGCAAGACTCACTACTGACCTGTCTGCTCGACTTTGGTCAGGCGGGATTTGCACCCGCTGGATGACAATAAGAGGTTTCACTAACTCGTCATCAGTTCCTCCTCTTCCAAACTTTTCCGAACGCGATAGCCTGAATTTTCACGCCCAATAAGCAGCTAACGTTTCCGTCGCGTCCATCAGCAACTTGTCCCAGTAATGGAGGTTTCTCCATTAGGGCATCTGGAGAATCTAGCATAAAACAAATATGGAATATAATGTTTTGGAACGCGAATCGGAAATACCGCAACTGTCGCGAAGCGTCGTCCCGACATGCGGAAATTAAGGCTGCCGCGCTGATCGACCGACCAGTGAGACGTGTTTGGCTGGTGAAAGATTCCTGCCAACCGGACCCGCCACCGTTGCGATGTTCACCAGATGCTTAACAGCGGCGATGAGGGGACATCGGAGTATGGCCCGGTCCATCGTGTCTGAGCCTCCAATTCGTTAACAGCGGCTTGCCGCGAAAATTCAGGCTAGTCCAGAAATGACTGGGCGGCCAGCACTATGACCGCTGATCGGTTGATCGCATCATCGCATCCATCGCCGTGCATCCGATGTGCTCAGGCTGCCTGACGGTAATAATAGTTCAGCATCCCGCCCAGCCGCTGTCGGCGCCGGATGGCCCCACTCGTTTCAACCTGGGGCTCGCGCGGAACGATCAACCGGTTCCCCCATCCCTGGTGGTTCCGTTCCAGGTGATAATGCGCAACGAATTCATGAATGGCCTTACGCAGAGAGCTTTGATCCCTTCCGGCCTTGGAAGCCGGTTACTAAGCACAGATATCCGCTTGAAGTCAAAAAGGAGATTCCGACTTAGATTCAAGGCTTCTTTCCCTGAAGCAGACGGCGAACGTGAAGAAGTTAATCGGCCGCTTGTTCGGCAGGAACGAGTGGGTGGAAGCGGGGCAACCATGGCAGGGCCTGGCAACCGAACTGCAACTGAGTGGGTGGACCAAGACGCGGCGCGTGGTGGTGTTGCGGCGACCGCTGCGGCAGGACGAGGGAGAGGCCGAGGGCGCGAAGAAAACCAAACGAAAGGCCGCCCAACAGTTGCTCTTGGATCTGCCCGAAACCATGCATTTGGGTGTGCGCTATGAGTACGCGGTGCTGGTGAAATCGATGCAGGACGAAGTGCGAACGATCGCTCAACACTACCGTGACCGCGGAGATGCGGAAAACAATTTCGACGAGTTGAAGAACCAATGGGCGTGGTCCGGATTTACCACGCACGACCGGAAGCGATGCCAGATCATGGCGCGCATCACGGCCTTGGTCTACAACTGGTGGGCGATCTTCATGCGCTTGGGAATCCCGGACAAGCATGTGGAAGCGGTGACCTCGCGTCCGTTGGCGTTGTACGGCATAGCTCGGCGGACCCGGCACGTCAAACCACGGTGGAGATCACCAGCATGCATTCGAAGGCGGGGCTGATCGCGGCAGCCTTGACGAAGGTGAGTGGGTTTCTTAAGCGAATCAAAGCGACTGCGGAGCAGTTGACTCAAGCCGAGCGGTGGCGGCTGATTCTCAGCGCTGCTTTTCAGAATTTTCTTGGCGGCAAGGTTCTCGGAAGCACTCGGCGGCTGGCTGAAGCTATGGGCTAACCGCCGTTTTTAGGTTCAATGGCAGATGTTGCGCAGCTGCGGCTGGCCCGCGACTATAGTGTCGATACAAGGGATGGCGCTCAGATACGTGTAGATGGCCAGGAGGTCGTGGTCCGTCATGCTTTGATAGTATGGCCAGGGCATGATTTGGAGAAGATCGCCATCGACCCCCGTGAAGGCCGGAATGCAGTTTGTGGTTCTGGTGGCGGAACAGTTCGGATGCAGGTGATCAAAATCCTTGCCATTCCTGATGATCTGAAGAAATTCCGCAAACGTGTGGCCGCCTTCCGGATGCCCGGTTTTATCGGGTGTCAAGTTGCGAGTGATAATGTCTGGACTAGGCGGCGGCCCTACTGGACCGAAGTTCTGCCCCCCACCCAGGTAGGTTGCCGGATTGACTACCTTGCGCTGGTTAAAGTAGGGGTTCCCACCCGGGAGGTATTCGAAGTTTGGAGGTGTGCCGCTGTGGTGGCAAGCATTACAGTCGTTCGCACCGTTGACGATATAGCTCCCTAATCCCACCAGCCTCCGGTCTTTTCCGGTCAGATTTAGTGGCACCGGGGCTATGGCGAAGCCAATCTGAATTTTGGATTCGTCGTTGTTCACCTCGTCGTCCGCTTGCACGGGTGAGGACCTGATCGACATTCCCGTAAGAACGATCGCAGCAAATGCTGCGACAGCTCCCACACCTTTGACAAATGGTTTTGGCGTCATTGCGATTCTCCTTGCTGGCTTCGTCAGAGTATCCTTTGAATTGGAATTTGGAGTCAAGGGGCTTCATTATCACACAGTCATGGCACAGGACACGGTCGGTGTCTTGCAGTTTCCACTGCCCGGCTTAAAACCCGACACCGCCTCGATAGTTTCCGTCGTCGACCACAGTTTGCACGATCCCTATAGCCGGACAAATGACGTTGTCGCATTTACGGCCGAAAAAGGCGAGAAAAGCATCGAAACAGGTGATTGCTATGCCAATATCTTCAAAAAAGCCTTCGTCTTATTTGATAATTACGCGGGAACTCGAGCAGATGGCCACATTTCTTTGTTATGACGGCCACCCAGGTTTCGATATCAGGGCATCACGGGGAGATTAAAATCAATCCCATAGAGATCGCCCGGCCGCGGTGTGCCCCGAAAGCGCTACGAGGTATAATCCCAGCACAAAGGAGGGACACTATGCGATACGCAAAACTCGCGTTCGCTCTCTTGGGGCTTGCCGCACTTCTCATCGCGGCCGAGCCCGTAGTATCCAAAAACTCGATTGCACTGAAAACACAGGTTTTCGCCGGGTTGTTGGTATGACGTTAAGTTAAGGTTAAGAGGTGATTTCCGGGCGATGTAACGTAACGTCGTGTTACGTCGGATTCAGGACGCGGCTCCAGACAACCCGGTCATCTCGCAACCATCATTAAATTCAACAGATCGAGTTTTCGGACACTACGAGGTCTGATTGGCGGACGTCAGCCGGCAATTAACGGCCGGGTTATGGCGTTTTCATTGCTCTTGTCGATCGCGGCGAGTGTAATTTTCGGCCCCGCGCCCGCGATGGAGGCATCGCACGTCGATTTGAACGACGCTCTGAAGGAAAGCTCGCGCGGATCGAGTGCGGGAAGACGGCTCTTTCGCGAATCCATGGTAATTCTCGAAGTGGCCGCCTGCTGGTCCTGCTCATTGGAGCGGGCCTGCTGGTGCGCAGCTTCGTCCGCCTGGAGCGCACCAGCACGGGATTCCGTCCGGGAAAGGTACTGACTGCCATCATCCCGCTACCGGTAACGGACTACCCGCTGCCGTCGCAGAGGATCGCATTTGAGCGTGCATTGCTCGAACGCGTCCGTGCGCTGCCCGGGGTTCAGTCCGCCGGCGCGATTGATTTCCCGCCGTTTAGCGGGGGCGCCGGAAGCCACATTGAGATTATCGGCCACCCGCGTGATATGAACGAGCCGACACAGGTGGTCTACCAGACCCCCTCCTCACCCGGTTACCTTGAGACGATGGGGATTCCGCTCGTGCGGGGGCGCATTATCAATTCCTCGGACGACCAGGGCGCGCTTCCGGTTTGCGACATCGATGAAACTGTCGCTAGAAAGTTTTTCGCGAATTTGAACCCGGTCGGGATGCATGTCCTGCTTCCGATTCCTAACATAACCTGCACGGTCGTGGGTGTGGTGGGCGCGACAAAGTCTAATAATCTGTCGGATCCACCGACGCCAAGGATTTATTATTCCTCGAACTGCGATTCAGACACTGGGGGTGCCGTCGGGGTGAGTTCGGCTGGGAACGGGGTTGCACGGCGAGCCGGACGGTGATGTCGGATCGTCGGGCCTTGGGAGTGGAGGGTGGGAGCGCATAGCT
>QHXW01000405.1 GCA_003223115.1 Acidobacteriota bacterium | reverse complement strand
CACCGTCTCAACGCATCAGCCGAGACGCCTCCGTTCTCCCAGCAGTTTCCGAGCCGCTGTACTTAATACGGTCACGTTACAAAAACTTCTGACACAGAACAGTGTACTGCGATCCCCTGATCGTCCGAAATACGTCAGCGAGCGACCTTTCAATTCAGGACCTCGTCAACCACGAACGGCCCATCTCGCTTTATCTCGTAGTGCCAAACAGCGATCGCGACCGGCTCACGCCGCTCATGCGGCTGATCTTTACGATCATCATTCACCGGTTGACCGAAACGATGGAGTTCAACAAAGGCGATCAGCAAGAGAATGCTCATAAGCTTCTGTTCCTGATCGATGAGTTTCCCTCGCTGAGCCACATGGGCGTGTTCGCGCATGCTCTTTCGTACATGGCCGGGTACGGACTGAAAGCTTATCTCATCACCCAGGACATCCGGCAGATCGTCGATGCCTACGGGCCGAACGAGAGCATCGTCTCCAACTGCCACGTGCGCGTGGCAACCAATACGAAACTGCCGAGCTGCTTTCAAAAATGACAGGTACGCAGACCATCCAGAAGGCGACCTACAACTTCAGCGGTAAGCAAAATGCGCCGGTCATGAATCACATCAACGCGAGCGTCGAAAACGTCGAACGGCCGCTGATGACCCCGGACGAGGTGTCCCGGCTCAAGCCTGCCAAGAAACGCGGCAAGGATGCAGCCGAGCGTATCGTCGCTCCCGGACAGATGCTGATTTTCATTGCCGGCCAGCATCCCATCCTGGGCACCCAGATGCTGTACTTTCTCGATCCAACGCTCAAAGCCTGGTCCGAGATTCCACCGCCTGCGAAGTTAGTTTCGATCCAAGGAGGGAACATTGTGCCGCTTCCATTCACTGTGAAAGTGAATCGGTCCACGAAAAAAGCCAGGAAGCAGCCCGAGGAAACCGAGCTGCTGACAGCAATAGAGAGAGGGTTTATTGAATGGTATCGCGAGCAAAGGGAGGTCTACGACTATGCCGATTGATCAGTCAGAATTCAACGCGTTGCGAGAGATCGTGCGCGAAAACACGGGTGACGAAATGATGTTGCTGAACCGCTTCACGATTCGTGGCATGCGACACGCGCTAGGGATCGAACAGGAGTCCGGGATAGAGCCACTTGTCCGGAACGGCGTGATTGTCGAGAAAACGGGCCACTACGAATTCGCGCCGGAGATCCAGCGGGCGCTGGTCCGCGAGGAGCTGGGAGACTCGCTGCGGGTGGCGGATGCGATCGCCAGGCTGCGGCTCGGGAACCAAAACCCAGATCTGGCGACACCAGATATGCAGAAAGGCGCTTACCGGGGCGAGATCCTTGGCAGCTCGAAATGGCACGTTGTGCAGCGGGTCGGGAACTCGCAAACCGCGGTCGCACACCTGAAGAACCGGCTGGAAACACACGCGGTGTTCGGTACAGTCGAGATCACCTATTCGCAAGGAAAGGGCGCAGTCAAGCAGATAGAGGGACAGCCACGAAGGCATGCGCACGGCAAAGAGCTGGCGCTCAGGAGGTAGTCAACCATGCAAATGAATCGGGTTGTGATCGCAGTTTATGTCTCGATGAAGCCGGAAGTACGACGTCTTCCTTCCGGCACTCCCGTGGCGAATGTTCGGGTGGGCGAGAGCGTCCGATACGCGGATGGCAGCGGGGAAACACGAGAACTCACCAACTGGCACAGTTTTTACGGAAAGCTTGCCGATGTCGCCCAGGCGCTCAAGAAGGGCGACAACGTATACGTCGATGGCCGAATCGAGCAACGACAGATCATCGCGCGCGACGGCAGCAAGCCGCGGACGGTGCACGAGATCGTAGTGAGCCAGTGTCACTTGATCGCGCCCGTTCGGCGCAGGAACAAAGCGGCGGAATCGGCCATCGGAATAGACGCTTGCGAATAGATCAGCACAGGCGCCGGCGTGGAAAATGACTGGCCAGTTGCGGGCTAACTGGATTCGACAGATCCGGTCCCGAGTAGGCGGGGCGATTACGTGCTCGCGCTGGCGTTCGGCGGTGGAACACTCGGGATGGCGCTCGCGGCGGCGTGGACTGGCTTGCGTTTCAACGACTCCCCGTCCATGCCGACGGGCCTCTACGTCAGGACCTCCTCCGAGTCCAGGTCGAGCTTGGTCGTATTTTGCCCGGCGGAGCCCATTGCCGGGCTGTCGGCTGAGCGCGGATACAGGAGCCGCGGAAACTGCCCGGATGGCGACGAGCCCCTGGCCAAACCGATAGCGGCTCGTCCGGGTGACATCGTGGAGCTCTCGGCAACGGGAATGGCAGTGAATGGCCGGCTGCTGGTGAACACTGCGCCTCTAGTGACAGACGCTGCCGGCCGGCCGCTACCCCATTGGCGTTTCGGAAGGTATGTCGTCCCGCCCGGCTCGGTATGGGTGGCAAGCACCTACAGCCCCCGGAGTTTTGATAGCCGTTACTTCGGACCGGTGAAGGCAAGTCAGGTGCGCGAGCACGTTCGACCGCTCCTAACGGCTCGTTGAATTGATTAGGTTTGGATGTCTGTTGTGAGTTTGTAGAGAGATTCGACGCGGATGGCACCTTCAGGAGGAGGAATATGCAGAGATTTGACGATCTACACCGGCGACTAGGAAACAGTTCGGTGGCCAGTTCGGGTGCGGGCGGTAAGGTGACGTTCTTCAGTGCTTCGGGCCAGCGGTCGCTGGACGACATCGGCGGCGAGCCGCTCGCAGGATCCGGGTTCGAAAACGAACAACCCGAATCTGAGTTCGCCTCAGCTAGAGAGGAGAGCTGAAGGCCATGGCAGCGTCAGTGAATCCAAACCAGGTGCTGGTCTGCCCGCCACTTGAGCCGCCTAGACGGGATTTTCGACGGGAGGTCACCGATAGCATTATCAACATGCTTGAGAACGGTGTGGCTCCGTGGCAGAAACCATGGAATCCAGCCGATGCTTCGCTCGACATGCCGATGAATCCAACGACAGGAAAGACATACCGCGGCGGCAACGCGATTCACCTCATGGCGTCCGACCTCCGCCGCGGATACGGCGATCCCCGCTGGATGACATACAGGCAGGCAGCTGCTGTTGCCTGGCAGGTTCGCAAGGGAGAGAAAGGAACCCAGATTGAGTTCTGGGAGGTGAAAGCCGGACGCTGCAGAAGCTCTGAACCAATTCGCGCTGGAGACGGCGATGGACATCCACTCGCCGATGAGCACGACGAGGTTCGCGGACATCGGCTCATTCACCGCGTCTACACCGTCTTCAACGCCAAGCAGATCGAGGGCATTCCCGAGTGGACCCCGAAGCAGCAGACGGTATTCGAAGTGGTCGAGGCTGCTGAGCACATTTTGAACAACTGCGGCGTGACAATCTGCCACGATCAGGCAGATCGCGCTTTCTACCATCGGTCGTCGGACAGCATTCACCTGCCCCCAAAGCACGCCTTCAAGGACGCTGCATTCGGCGATATCAGCTACGCGAAGGAGGAACTGCGAGCTGAACTGGCCAGCGTGTTTCTGGCCGCGGAGCGGGGCATTCCGCACGACCCCGCGCAGCACGCGGCTTACGTCGGCTCGTGGATCAAAACTTTAAAGGAAGACAAGAACGAAATCTTCCGCGCCGCACATGACGCTTCCCAAGCGGCCGATTTCCTGCTCGCCCTGGAACGCGCCCGGTCCATTGCCGGCGAAGTGCTTCATTTCCGAGTACTTGGAGGCTCGCCCGGTTCGGCTTTCGACCGCGAGGCGGCGAATCGCGAACGCCATCGGCGAGACCTGGAAGAAGGACCTGCACCATCTACAGGTTCCGCCGGAAGGGTGCTTAACAGAGAGATGTTGGGGCCCGCAAGAACCATGGGGCGGGGCCGATAGTGTTATGCAAACCGACGCGCAGGTGAGAACCCGGCCCTCACCGATAGAGCTCGAAATGGCCTATCAGATCCGGGTCGCCATTGACCGCATTCGATTTGCGATTAAACAGACCGAGCAAGCAGGGGGACGGGCGGATCAGGTTCGCGAAACTGCAATGCAATTGCTCCACGCACTGAACAGGCTGGAATCCGTCGAACGGCGGTTCCAGCAACGCTCGCGATATACAGCCTCGAATCGAAACGGGAACCGAAGAGGGATTTCAAACAGGAGTGAGTCATCGAGGTAAATATGTTTGCCCTTTTGACTGAAGAAGAAGTTGCCCAGCAACTGCACGTCAGCGTCGCATCTTTGCGAAGATGGAGGCTTGAGAGGCGCGGTCCGCAATTCATCAAGGTGGGCTCCTTGGTCCGGTACAAGCCCGAAGAGCTTGAAGCATGGCTGGTCGCGCTCCCAACCGGTGGATCTGGCCCAGCCGTAAGGCAAGCTCAGCTCAGAGCGGTGAAGTGATTATCGTCCAGCGGGGAGGGGACAATGTCGCTGTTCAAGCGAGGGAGCGTTTGGTGGTATGAATTCTGGTTTGCGAGTCGGCGTATTAGGGAGTCGAGCAAGACCACTTCAAAGACGCTCGCCAAGTCTACTGAGCAGAAGCGCCGCCGAGAGCTAGAGGAAGGCTTCAACGATTTCCAAGATGTTCGCCAGGAGCGGGTGCGTGCCATCCGTGAGTTGGCGGACGAATACCTTGCCAGTTACAAGTTACGGCACCCCCGGTCGGCAACATTCGCAGAGTATGCACTGGGGCATGTAAAACGGTTGCTCGGCGATAAGATGCTCGTCGATGTCAACGAGGGGACAATTACTGAATATCAAGAGTCCAGGCTTCGTGAGCATACTGCGCCGAAGTCGATCAATGAGGAGGTCGGTTTTCTGCTCCGCATAATGGATGTCGCTGGGGACGTACTACGAATCCGGCTGCGGAAGAAGAAGTCGCTTAAGCTCAAGACTCTCAGCCGCATCGGTAAGGCGTATGCGCCAGACGAGAAGGCTCGCCTTCTGGACGGTGCGAAGGAAGCCCGGTCTCCACATATCTATCCGGCGCTCATACTGGCTCTCAATGCCGGTATGCGTGATGCGGAAATGAAGACCATAACCTGGGGCCAGATCAACTTCGAGAAGCGGTACCTCTCGGTTGGTCGAAGCAAGAGCGAGGCCGGCGAGGGCCGAACGATTCCACTGAATTCCACGCTGTACGAAGTACTGGCTGCGTATTCGGAATGGTACAAACTGCGATTTGGCGAGCTCCGCTCTGCGTGGTACGTATTCCCTTTTGGGAAGCCCCGTCCTAACGATCCAACACGCCCTGTGACCACGCTGAAGACCGCTTGGCGGAACGTACGCAAGAAAGCGAAAGTCAGCGGGCGGTGGCACGACAATCGGCATACGCTAGTCACTGAGCTGGCTGAGAGCGGCGCGAGCGATCAGACCATCATGGACATCGCCGGTCACGTGTCAAAGCATATGCTGAAGCACTACAGCCACATTCGCATGGAGGCCAAGCGCGCCGCTCTCGAATCCATAGTGCAGAAGCAGCCTTTGACGCCTGTGGAATCGGACCAGAAGCGCTCGCCAGCACCCAG
>QHXW01000404.1:2660-7491 GCA_003223115.1 Acidobacteriota bacterium | reverse complement strand
CCGCGGGTGCCACGCACTTGCTGCTCGATAATTTGAGCCCTGAGATGTCGGCCAGACACATCCGCTGGATCAAAGGCCGCGCCAAGGTGGAGCTCTCGGGTGGCATCACGCTTGATAACGTGCGCGCGTATGCTGAATCCGGCACCGATTTCATATCATCCGGCGCGATCACGCACTCGGCGCTGGCGGTCGACGTGAGCTTCCGCCTGGAACTGGCCTGATGCCCTTTGACCTCGAGTTTGTGCGCCAGAACTGGCCGCAGCCGGTAGTCTACTTCGACAGCATTGATTCCACGATGCTCGAAGCTGCGCGGCTCGCGGAAGCCGGTGGACCGCATGGCGCTGCCGTGGTGGCGGATGAGCAAACCGAGGGCCAGGGCCGGCACGGACACTCCTGGTATTCGGAGCGGAATTCGGGGCTTTACGTATCGATCGTGCTGCGGCCGTGGATATCCGGCCCTGCGTTGCCACTGCTGACGTTGGCGCTAGGACTGGCCACCGCGGATGCCATTGCAGAAACAGCCCGGGTAAATTGCGATCTTCGCTGGCCAAATGATGTCATGCTCGAGGGAAAAAAGGCCGCCGGGATTCTCGTTCAGCTTCTTGAAGCCTCGGTTATCGCGGGAGTCGGCGTCAATGTGAACCAGGCCGCGTTTCCGCCTGAGATCGCTCGCGAAGCAACGTCATTGAGAATTATTTCGAATCGAGTACACTCGCGGGAGCATCTTCTGCTATCGTTACTCGCGGCGGTTGACCGGTATTCCGGAATTCTGGCGGCGGATGGGGGCGGCGAGGCGATTCTGAATATGTTTTCCAGCCGCTCCAGTTATGCACTCAACAAAAGGGTCCGGGTTGCCCAGGGATCGGCCGTGCTCGAAGGCGTTACGGCCGGCCTGGATGCATCCGGCTTCTTGAAGGTTCGCAGGGACGACGGCAGCGAAGAGATGGTTCTGGCCGGCGGCGTTCGGCCCGTGGATTAATTTATGCTGCTCGCTTTGGACGTCGGCAATACGAACCTTACCATCGGCGTATTCGACGATGCGCGTCTAGTGGCGCAGTGGCGGCTGCGTACGGTTCACGAGCAGACCGCCGACGAGTGGGGAATTCTGCTGCGCAATCTGTTCGCGCTTTCGGGCCATGACACTGCGAAAGTGGATGGCGTCGTCATATCGAGCGTGGTACCACCGCTTGACCCGTCGCTCGCTGCCATGGCGCCGCGCTACTTCAATTGCGAAGCCATGTTTGTGAACCCAGCGAAGGATACCGGTCTGGTCATCAAGGTGGACAACCCGTCTGAAGTGGGCGCCGATCGCGTGGTCAATGCCGTCGCTGCGTTTCACAAATACGGCGGCCCCAGCGTGGTGGTGGATCTCGGAACCGCGGTTAATTTCGACGTGGTCTCAGCGCAAGGTGAATATTTGGGCGGCGTAATTACCGCTGGCGTGGGAATCTCGATCGCAGCGCTGTTCAGCAAGACCGCGCGCTTGCCCATGGTGGCGTTTCGCGAGCCGGACAAGCTGATCGGAACCAACACCATTGCTTGTCTGCAGTCAGGTTTTTACTATGGCGCGTTGGGCATGATTGACGGAATCGCTGAGCGGCTGCTGGCGCAACTCGGCACCAAAACGAAAATGATTGCGACCGGTGGGCAGGCAGCGCTCATCGCCCGCGGTTCCAAATACATCAAGCAGATTGACGAGCATTTGACGCTTGAGGGCCTGCGCCTGATCTGGGATCGGAAACGCCGGGCTTAATCAGGAAATCGCGGTGACCCAGGAAAACTGGACGCTCAATTACTTCAACTATTTCACCGAAATTGAAGAGCACTTTCAGCGGGCGCGTGGCACGGGCCTGTTCCTGTTATCACCGCTTGATTGGGCCCTGATCGAGAGTTGGAAGATCGCGGGTGTGCCGCTTGAAGCCGTACTGCGCGGCATCGATAGCGCGTTCGAAAAATGGCGCAGCCGCCGAACCAAGACGCAAAAGGTCAATTCGCTGGCGTTTTGCGCGCAGGCGGTATTGACTGAAGCCGAGCGCATGGCCGGAACTGCGCGTGCCCAGAGTTCCGCCCCGTCACCCTATTCGCCTGATGAACTGCGCGCATATCTGACCGGCAATGCGGCGAAACTGCGCCAGAGTGGCCTGGAGCCGATGACGGAAATCGCCGACGCGCTCGATCGTTTGACGGAACAAATAGATCAGTATGCGGGCGACCTCGAAAGCCTGGAGCAGCGGCTCACGGTTCTCGAAGAAAAAATGTTGGCGCTGGCGCGCGCAGCCCAGACCGAAGAGCAGTCGCTCGCCTCGCGCCGGAAACTCGAATCCGAGTTGCGGCCTTACCGCAGCAAGATGACCGCCGCCCAATTGTCTCTGCTCGAGAAGCAGTACCTGGAAAGACGCCTGCTCGAAGGTCACAAGCTACCGCGTCTCAGCCTTTTTTATATGCGGTGAGTAGCGGTGAGTGTAGGCTCCGTCGGCCCTATGGCGCGCGGGCAGTTGCTGTATACTGCTTGCTCGGCATGGTGCGGGAGGCTGTCAATGAAAACGTCAACTGGTGTTCATGAATTCTCCGGGATCGCGCGGCGCGGCTTTCTGGGCGTGATGGGCGCGTTCGCGGCGGTGGGTGTGTCGAAAGCCGAGCGCGATTGGAGCGGGAAGAACCCGGTACGCTATCCCGACCCGGACCTCATCGTGCTCGACAAGCGTTTCAACAAATACAAGATCGGCAACACGCCCATCCAGCGGCTTTACACAGGCGCGCTCTGGGCCGAAGGGCCTGCGTGGAACGGCGTCGGCCGGTACTTGGTCTGGAGCGATATCCCCAACGACCGCCAACTGCGCTGGCTTGAGGAAGACGGCCACGTGAGCGTGTATCGCAAGCCGTCCGGCTACAGCAATGGAAATACGTTCGACTGGGAAGGACGCGAACTTTCCTGCGAGCACGGCAATCGCCGCGTGGTGCGTTACGAGCACGATGGATCGGTCTCGGTGATTACCGACAAGTGGAACGGCAAAGCACTCAACGCCCCGAACGACATCGTGGTGCATCCTGACGGCAGTATCTGGTTCACGGACCCCGGTTACGGCTCACTCATGGATTATGAGGGGCACAAAGGCGAGCTTCTGATCAAAGAGGCCGTTTACCGAGTGGACGGCAAGACCGGGCAGATGACCATGGTCACTGACGAACTCCGCAAGCCTAACGGCATTTGCTTCTCGCCGGATTACAAGAAAGTCTACCTTTGTGACACCGGCGCGACTCATTATCCAGATGCTCCGAAGAACATCAAGGTGTTTGAGGTAGCCGACGGAAAAACCCTGCGCAATGGCCGCCAATACGTGTCGATGGAGCTTGCGGGAAAAGGCGCGGGTCTAGCGGATGGAATTCGGGCGGATACGGATGGCAATATCTGGGTGGGGGCCGGTTGGGTGGGCGCCGGCTACGATGGCGTTCACGTGTTCACCCCGGAAGGCGAACGGATCGGTATGATCCTGCTGCCGGAAATCTGCGCGAACATCTGCTTCGGCGGGCCTAAACGCAACCGGCTCTTCATGGCGGCAGGGCAGTCATTGTACACGGTTTACGTGGAAGCCCGCGGCGCCCACATTTGCTAAAGGCGTCGGTCGCGAACTTCCGGGCACTGTTCTTCGTAGTATATTTTCGAAACGGGAGACCATGTTCTGCACACGTTGCGGCCTGGAGTTACAAAATGATGCGGCCTACTGCTCGCGCTGCGGGCTAGCCACGGGAGCCCCGGCGGCGCAGAGGATCTGGATTCCGCATCGCCTCAGCCGGCCCATGCACGACAAAAAGATCGCCGGCGTTTGCGCGGGTTTTGCACGGTATCTCGGAGTGGATGTCACGCTGATGCGCATCTTGTGGGTGGTGACAGCGGTGTTTACCGGCATCGGGTTCATCGCCTATTTTGTGGCTTGGATCTGCATGCCCAGAGATTACCCGCCGGTACCGGCAAGGGTGGTACAGCAAACGTAGGGGGTGGTCAGCCAACGCGGCATTCCGCGCATTCCGCTGTTCTTCGCAGTCTCCGCCGTACGATAACTCACCAGTCCGGAGTCTCTGCTGTGGCCCGGCATTTCCCCCGAAAACTAGCATGAAAATGCTACAAGCTGTCCTAGCTGGCGATGAAACAGCGAAATCCGGGCATTTGCATCGTAGGAACAGGGTGGGGCCATTATCTTGGCACCCTTATTCGCCGCGCCCGCCCAAACTCGACTTTGTTTGTGTGTGGCAGGAACGCTGCTAACACCGCACATGTCGCCCGCTCGCTCTCTGCCGCGGGAACTTTCTCACGGCTCGAGGATGCGCTGGCGGATGGACGCGTCCATGGGATGGTGCTGGCCTTGCCACACAGCTTGCACCGGCAGGCAGCCGAGGCCAGCCTGCGTGCTGGGAAACACGTCTTTGTCGAGAAACCCATTGCTACATCTCTGAACGATGCCGATGAGATGATTGGAGCCGCCCGCCGCTACAGCCGGACATTGATGGTCTCGGACAATCTACACTGCCAGCCCGGGATTGCTGAAGCGCGCGCCCGGGTGCAGTCCGGGGAACTGGGCCGGCCCCTGTACTTTCTGGCGAACTCATTCGGTCTCCATCACCCCAGCGGCTGGAGAACTAAAGCGCTGCACATGGGCGGTGGTGTGGTGATCGACGCGGGTGTGAGGCCTGTCCGCGCGATGCGGCTGATCTTCGGCGAGGCTGACTCGGTGTTCGCGGCGCGAGGTCCTCAGGTTCACGCGTCGATGGAAGCCGAAGATAGCGCGCAACTGCTGTTCTTTAGCCAGGCGGGCTGGCAGGCGCACGTGCTATT
>QHXW01000404.1:0-2648 GCA_003223115.1 Acidobacteriota bacterium | reverse complement strand
GATTTCTATCCCACTGAACCGCTTCCTTTCCAGCGACTAATGTCGAAAGTTCGACCCCACTGGCTGCATGAAAAACTGATGTCGCCTCGAATGGAGGGTACACGCGTCCGTCTGCAGGGACGTGACACAACCGGCCACATGGGTCAGATGCGGGAGTTTCTGGGGGCTGTGGAGAGCGGGAGCGCTGAAACTGCCTCGGCCGTCGAAGCTCGCCGTGATCTGGAGATTATCTTTCGGGCATACGATTCTATGAACTCGGGTAGGCTGCTGCCGCTCGAGACGCCCCAGCCGGTTGGGGTGTAGAACGTGACGGAGCAGTTCTGGCTGCAATCTTTCCGTTTCACCGGCAGGGCGCCGTCCGCTTGTGCGCGCTGACGAAACACAATAGGCTCAATCCTCTGCGTGTTCCCGTACGGTAACATTTGAGAAAAATTACGAAATTTGGCACAACCTTTGCATGTCGGTTTGCGTCTGGTGTGAAGGAGGGAAACGTGGAGATGAACACAATGAAGCGATTTAAAGCTCAAGTCCATTGTCCGATCTGCACGCATAACGTCGGAGCGGATGTTGAGTTGCTTGGGAAAAAAGTGCGGGTGGTACCTGGGCAAAAGTGCCCCCGCTGCGCGGCTACGCTGGATGTCGCGGCCGTGGTGGAAGTGCCGGAAGCCGCTTAAATGAGGTGCTGGAAGCCACCTGAGTTAGGTAGTCTGCAGATACAGGTAAGTACCGGATTGTGGTTTTTTAGATAGTAGGGGATGATAAAGAAGGTTTTATGAGACGAAAGGCACTTCCGAAGATCGCTCCGGTGGTTTCACCCGAGATCCTGGAGCAGGCCAAGCGCTCGGTGGCCACGGATCGAACCAAGAGCGTAGCGAAGTGTTCCGTCTGCGGAGCCGAGGTGGGTTCCACAGCTTCGGACCAGCTTTGCTGGGTTTGCCGTCGTCTCAAAATCAGCGCCTGGCGCGACGTCGAACAACAGATGCCCGCTCAGGAGTGAGTTACCTCGAAACCACGGTTGGTTTCGATGGCCCGCTCATAGACATAACCCGAACAGATAACGTCCTCGAGAGCCAATCCATTTGATTTGAATATGGTGATTTGGTCCGGCCGCCACTCGGGCCGGTGAGGGGTGGTCACCACGTCTTTCAGTTCCACGAGCTTAGGGTCCTTCCAGCCGCGCTCATCCAGAGCCAGCAAAAGGTCGCCCGATTCCATACGAGCCTGCTCGATCGAATCTACGACGATCCGTGCGGCCCGGTGGATCAGTTCTGCCGGAAGCTCTCTGCGATTAGCTTGGTTCGATCCCATGGCGTTGATTTGCGTACCACCGGCGATCCAATCCGCGTCGACCACCGGATCCTTGGCGTTTGTAGCTGTGACCACTACATGAGCGTCACGCACGGCTTCCTGCGCACTTTCCACAGCGCTAACGGTGATTGAAAACGCGGACGAACACTCTGCGGCGAAACTACTTCTTTTGGCAGGATCTCTGCTCCACACTTTCACCTGCCGAATAGGACGGACGGCCAGCATGGCCTCCATCTGGCTTCGTGCCTGGAACCCGGAACCGATTAAACCGAGAGTCGCGGCATCAGGACGCGCCATGTAATTGGTAGCGAGCCCGCTCACGGCGCCGGTTCGGATCTGGCCCAGATGGTTGGCCTCAATCAAAGCTAGCGGAGAGCCGTCCGACGCGCGGTACAGCAGAAATAGAAAGTGCGCTCCGGAGAGCTTGTTCGCCGAATACACTTTCGCTCCGAAATAGTTGCCGTCACTTGCGGCCATGTAATGCAGAACCGAACCGGTGGGCAGGATCAGCCGCCGCCGTGGCTGATTGATGGCCTCACCCCGGGCCAGACGTTCAAAGGCCGCCTGCATCAAATCGATGGCCTGGCACATGGGAAGAAGAGCACGAACATCAGACTCGGTGAGATACAGCATGGTTGTTATAGTGGCACAGGATTGTTTTTTCGGTATGTTCGATTTATCGAAAAACGCACACCGGATAAAACGCCATCACCCGCGGGAGCGTAGATTGTCTATATGAAATTTTTCCGGACGAAACTATTGCCCGGCATTCTGGTATGTTCGACATTGCTGATTGCTCAACCACAAAAGCCACGCACGGGAAAGCTCGCCATCGCCTCTGATCTGGACCAGCGCCTAGCCCGGTGGCGTTCGGTAAAGATGCCGCTCGATGCCTCTTATTTGACCCCATCCGAATTGCGAATGATCGACAAGCTGGTGGTCGCATGCCATTACCTGGAGGACATTTTCTGGCGCCAGAGTGATCCCGAAGGTCTCGAACTTTACAAATCACTCGAGAAGAGCAACGGCGACCCGAAATTGCGGCGGCTGCTGTTCATTAACGGAAGCCGTTTCGATCTGATCGATAAGAACAAGCCTTTCGTTGGCGCCGAGCCCATGCCTGCCGGCCGCGGCTTATATCCGCAAGGCGTTACGCGCCGGCAACTCGAGGATTACGTCAAGCGCCATCCCGAGAAGAAAGCGGAGATCTATAACCCGTACACCGTGGTGAAGCGCCAGGGCGACGGCTTCACCGGCGTGCCCTATCACATCCAGTATCAGAAGTGGCTTGGGCCGGCCGCAGCAGCCCTCAAAGATGCCGCGAGGCTGAGCGGCGATCC
>QHXW01000407.1 GCA_003223115.1 Acidobacteriota bacterium | reverse complement strand
CTATCGGTGCACTCAAATCACTGGTGCAAGGTTTGCAAGCGATGCCCGGGCGGAAGTCGGTCGTCTATTTTACGTCGGGCCTGTACGAAACCCCGGAATTGGATGTGCCGTTCCGCAATCTCATGAGCACGGCGAACCGCGCCAACGTCACGTTCTACTCGTTGGACACACGAGGCGTCATGACCCGTGGACAGAACGAGAGAGCAACCGGAGAGCTGTTCGGCGCCGCCGCTGGCAGTGCAACCACAGTCAACCGCACCGAAGGGGCAATCACCAAGGACGAGGTATTCGCGATGGATAGAGCTGAGGTATCCGGGCGGGCCAATGTGCAGCTCGCCATCCGGGACCTGGCGGAATCGACCGGCGGCTTTCTGATCGGCGACAGCAACGATTTGCGCGGCCCCCTGCGCAAGGTGAATGAAGAGATCAGCACCTATTACGAATTGACTTTCAACCCTCACATTCAGAATTACGACGGCAGCTTTCGCAAGCTCACCGTGGGCGCTGGCCGCAAGGATCTGGTGATCCACGCGCGCAACGGTTATTTCGCCCTGCCTCCCGAAGCGCGCGCCATGGGAATGGAAAACTACGAGGTGCCGTTGCTCAAAGCCATTTCGGACGGAAGAGTTCCAGGAGACGTCAAATTCCGTTCGGGCGCGAGGCTTCTGCAGCCGAAGGATGAAGGCAGGGACCTCACCGTATTGGTGGAGGTGCCGCTACATGAGCTGCAGCCGAAGACCGATCCCACGAAGAAGACGCTCAACGTTCACTGCTCGCTCGCGGCGCTGGTGAAGGATTCCAAAGGAGAGGTGGTCGAGAAGCTGAGCCGCGACCGGTCTTTCATGGTAACGCCCGAGCAGTTGAACCTGGGTAATTTCGTCGACAAGATGACGGCTACGCTTCCGCCCGGCAAGTACACGCTCGAAACCGCGGTCATGGACCGCGAGAGCGGCAAGATCGGGACTGGGCACTCGGAATTCGCGGTCGTGGCCAAAGCCAAGGGCGTGGGTATTTCTTCGCTCACTTTCGTGCGCTCCTTTACGCCGAATGCGAAAGGACTCGATCCGAACGAGCCGTTCCAGTTTCAAGGCGCCAGTATCACCCCGACTCTGGATAGCAGCATTCAGAGAACGCAAGACGCGGTGCTGCGGCTCTTTTTCGTCGTATACCAGGACCCGTCGGTCGCATCCAAACCCACGGTTGAGATCGAATTTCTGCAAAATGGCAAGAGCCTGACTAAGGTTCCTTTGCCACTGCCCGAAGCCGATCCGCAGGGAAAAATTCCGTATGTGATGACCATCCCCGCTGCCCCTATTCCGCCTGGTATCTATGAGGTGAAAGCTACGGCCCGGCAAGGCGACACGTCTTCGGAAGCCCAGACCGAACTCAAGATCGACGCTCTGTAAGGGCCGGAGCTGGTGGATTAGGATTTCCTGCCTGTGCGGTGGGAACGGCGCTTCCGGCCGGTCAGTGGAAAGGCTTCCAGGCCCATGGTTTGGAAAATTGCAGTCACCGCTCGACCGTTGCGGCCCGGTGCGCGAACGGTCCGTAGCGCCGTCTGCGGTGCTTTAATTTTCGGCTTATAGTGGTTTTATCGGATGTTCTTTTTTCTCGCTTGGTGGCTTCTTTCCGGGTGTGCCCTCCTGGTCCATGGGGCCGATCTGCAATCGGCAGATCGTCAACTGCAGGAGGCGGTTGCGCTACACCAGAATGGTGATCTCGAAGGAGCTATCGCAGGCTACCGCGCCTATCTGAAGCTCCGGCCGAATGCCATCGACGCACGTTCGAATCTGGGCGCGGCCCTGGCTCGCCTTGGGCGCTACGAAGAGGCTGTCGCGGAGTACAAACGCGCGCTTCAAAAAGAACCCGGCAATCCCGGTGTGCTGCTGAATCTGGGTCTGGCTTACTATAAGCTCGGCAGGTTCACCGACGCAGCGGGTCCATTTTCCGAAGCACGCTCGCTGGCGCCGGACAACAAACAGGTAGTACTGCTGCTGGCGGATTGCCGTCTCCGGCTGGGCGAGAACAAAGCAGTGATTGCGCTGCTCGAGCCGCTGGCACAGGGTAGTCCGGACGATCTGGCAATCGTCTACATGCTGGGCACAGCGCTGGTCCGAGACCAGCAAGCCGCCCCCGGCCAGCTTCTCATCGACCGAATTCTGAAGAACGGCGACTCCGCCGAAGCCTGCATGCTGTTGGGTACTACCAAAATGATGGTCGGCGATTACGCAGGCGCGCGGGAAGACCTCAAACGCGCCGTGGAGCTCAATCCAAAACTGTCTGACGTGTTCTCATACTACGGCGTGGCGTTGATGCGCACGGGCGACACCCCCGGTGCGGCCGGCGCCTTCCGTGCGGAACTTGAAGCCAATCCGAACGATTTTACGTCGCATTTGGAATTGGGCGCTTTGCTAAGGCAGGACCAGAAAAACGAAGAGGCGCTGGGCCACTTCGAGCGCGCGCTTGAATTGCGCCCGGGCGATCCCGGAGTGAGATTACAAATTGCCTCCCTGCATTTCGCGGGGGGGAAAATCGAGCAGGCCCGCGCGGAGTTGGAGAAGCTGGTAAAAGAGACGCCTGAATTTCCGGAAGCGCACGTGACGCTGGCCACCATCTATTACCGGCTCAAACGCAAGGCGGCCGGCGACCGCGAAGCAACCATCGTGCGCAAGCTCAATGCGGAGCGGCAAGCTACGGAACCCGGCGCCCAGGCAGTTACGCCCTCCGCGCCGCAAAAGAACATGCCATGATCGCTGTGCTGGCTCTGCTTCTTCTTGCTCAAACTCAAAAGGGCCCCGCGCCCGCCGCGCCGCGGAGTTTTGCCCAAATTTCCAAACAAGCGGACCAGGCGCGGGAACAAGAGCACTTGGAAGACGCTATCCGGCTCTACCGGGCCGGCGTGCGTTTGCGGCCTGACTGGGCTGAGGGCTGGTGGTATCTGGGGACGATATTTTACGATGAGGATCGCTATGCGGAAGGCCAGACCGCGCTGCGCCGCTTCACGGCTCTCGATTCAAAAGTGGCGCAGGCATGGGCGCTGCTGGGGTTATGCGAGTTTGAAACCAAGGCTTATGACGAGGCGCTGGCACACCTGAAGCGCGCGCGGACAATGGGCCTCGGTGGCCGCGCGCAGCTCGACACGGTGACGCAGTATCACGCCGCGCTTCTGCTCACGCGGTCTGAGCAATACGAAGAGGCACTTCAAATCCTGCTGGGCTTTGCGGTCCGCGGCGAGGAAACGGCCGCCGTGGTGGAGGCCGCCGGCATCGCTGCGCTACGCAGGCCGCTGCTGCCGAATGACGTGCCGGGCTCGGACCGCGAGTTGGTTTTGCAGGTTGGGCATGCGGTGATGGACACCGGCGCGCGACGTCCCCGCGACGCCGCCGAGAAATTTGAGAGCCTCCTGGCGGTTTACCCGAAAACACCGAATCTCCATTACTTATACGGTTCGTTTCTGTTGCTCAGTGATCCCGACGCCGGCTTGCGGGAATTGAACAAGGAACTCGAAATCTCGCC
This sequence comes from Acidobacteriota bacterium, assembly GCA_003223115.1. GTDB lineage: Bacteria > Acidobacteriota > Terriglobia > Bryobacterales > Bryobacteraceae > QHXW01. The sequence continues at coordinate 40 of QHXW01000407.1, read as the reverse complement.
GCGTAGCGCGCCGGCACTGCTGCAGATCGCTCTCGAGTAT
>QHXW01000406.1 GCA_003223115.1 Acidobacteriota bacterium | reverse complement strand
AAAGGAAACTTAAAGTGATTTCGCAAAACAAACCCAATTCTTCCTCAACCTCAAGAAACAAAGGCACATTTATCCGCTGTGACGATCTATTTTCGGAAGAAGCCAATACCCATTTCTGAGCCGGCTCTGTACAACAGGGTTGAAGCGCTGGTCAAGAAATAGACAGGCACGCACGCCTGTCCTACCATGAAACCGATGTCTCGCCCGATGCCGCGAGTGCTGCTGACTCTGCCGGTTGTATTCCTGCTCTATTTTTTCAATCTGACAAGCGTTGGGCTGCTCGGGCCGGATGAGCCGCGCTACGCCTCGATCGCTCGCGGAATGGCTCGGTCGGGTGACTGGATTACGCCGCGATTGTGGGGCCAGCCATGGTTCGAGAAGCCGGCGCTGCTCTATTGGATCGAAGCTCTCGCGTTCCGTTTGAGCTTGGGTGAAGAACTCGCGCCGCGTCTGCCCGTGGCTCTCACGAGTGTTGCGTTTCTGCTGTTCTTTTTTTGGATCCTGCGGCGGGAATTCGGCGAGCGGGCGGCTGGTTTCGCCACCGCGATCCTGGCCACTTCAGCCGGCTGGGTGGCATTCAGTCACATCGGCGTCACCGACATCCCCATGGCGGCTGCATTCTCGGCGGCCATGCTGGTGAGCGCCGGCTGGATCGAGAGAGGCGAGCGCAACTGGCTTTCCGCGGCGGCCGCGTTTCTAGGACTTGCCGTACTGGCCAAAGGGCTAGTGCCGGTTGTGCTCGCCATCCCGATGGCGGTGTTCGCGGGCAAGCGGCTATTGGATTGGCTCCGGCCGCAAGTGCTGGCGGCGTTTCTGGTGGTGGCGCTCCCTTGGTACGTGCTCGCATTTCTGCGCAACGGACAGCCGTTTCTGGAACAGTTTTTTTGGCACCACCAGGTGGAACGCTTCAGTTCTGATGCCCTGATGCACGGCCAGCCTTTCTGGTTTCTGATCCCCGTGCTGGTTGCCGCGCTATTCCCGTGGATTCCCGCGGTCGGTCTGTTGTTCCGCGCTCACTTCTATTCCGACCGCCGCCGCAAATTTCTCCTGCTGCTGGTTGTATTCGGCCTGGCGTTCTTTTCAGTTTCCCGAAACAAACTGCCTGGTTACGTCCTGCCGCTGGTTCCGCCGCTGGCCGCGCTTGCGGGAATTGCGCTGGCTGAGGCCAAGAGCGGAGCCCGCTGGGTGCTGGTAACGAGTGCCGGTCTGCTGGTGCTGGTCCCGGCGATTGCGGCGATTCTTCCGGTGGCGCTGGCTTCGGGAATCTCGCGTGCACCGTTGCCCGCGGTCCATTGGACGTGGTTGTTGCCCTTGACGGCCGCCGCCGTGGTCTGGTATTTCGACGGGCGCGGTCTGTGTGCGGGCGCGGTGCTGCTGCTGGTTCTCGCGATCACCGCCGATGTGGTCATGATCGAAACCCGGACGTTTCCTGTCCTCGATCGTCTTGCCTCGGCCCGGCCCCTTTGGTATACCGTTGCGCCCGTCAGCGATCGCGCCTGTGTGGCACGCTTGCATCGCAGCCTGCGATACGGCCTCAACTATTATTCCGTGACGCCGCTGCCGGACTGTCACGCTGCGCCGCGCGAGATCGAAATTACTCAGGATCCCGGCGCGCAGCCGCGGCTGGTGAACGCAGTGGCGGTTCCGGCCAATTACGGCACAACGCGCTGAACTGTGCCGGTCAGGAACGATTGAGCGCGCTTGACCCTTTGCAGATGCGCGTTATACCCTCGCACGAATGGTTCTTCCACAAACGTATGGCGCCGCTTAATTGCTCACCATTGTGAGCATGCTTTGCTGGGGCTCTTGGGCCAACACCCTCAAGATGGCCGGCAAGTGGCGCTTCGAGCTGTTTTTACTACGACTACTCGCTCGGAGTGCTGATCGCCGCCACGATCTACGCGCTCACGTTCGGCAATATGGGTTACGACGGTTTCATGTTCGTCGACGATTTGATGCATGCCGGCAAGCGCCAGCTTTTTTACGGTCTCGTGGCGGGCAGCATCTTCAATCTCGCGAATATGTTGCTGGTGGCGGCAATTTCGATGGCCGGACTGGCCGTTGCTTTTCCCGTGGGCATCGGACTGGCGCTGTCATTGGCGTCGTCTGGAATTCTCAGGCCGCAGGGTAATCCGATGCTGCTGTTCACCGGCGCCGGCGTCGTGGTTGTAGCCATCATTGTCGATGCTCTAGCTTCTAGCGTACCGGGCGCTCGAATCCGGCAAAGCTGCTGAAGAAGCCAAATCCGCTAAGCAATGCGTGAACCAGGAAGCCCGTAAAGTGACGGCGAAGGGCATCGTGCTCAGCCTGGTGAGCGGCGTCCTGATGGGCTCCGTCTTTCCCGTGGTCGAAATGGGCAAGTCGAGCGAGCTGGGTTTGGGCCCTGATGCCATTGGATTCGTGTTTTCGGTGGGCGTTTTCCTCTCGACATTCGTCTTCAATCTGTTCTTCATGAACTTCCCGGTTCAGGGGGAACCTGTGGGCATCTGGCAGTACTTCAAAGGTACGCCGCGGCAACATCTGCTGGGCATCGCCGGCGGTGTGATCTGGTCCACCGGCGCCATCGCCAACTTTGTGACCGCCAGTGCGCCCGAAAGCGTGCAGGTGGGTCCGGCCATCAGCTATGCCATAGGACAGGGCGCCACCATGGTGAGCGCGCTTTGGGGACTGCTGGTATGGAACGAGTTCGCCGGTGCGCAAAGCAAACAAAGCTCCTGGTGGTGGTGATGCTGATTCTGTTTGTTTGCGGTCTGGCGCTGGTATCCATTGCGCCGCTTTACGCACGATCCTGAATAGAAGGCCAAAACGCGTAATTCTGGCGTAGGTCCCCCGCGCCGGTGTGCTGAGTGAAACGATTTTTGACCTCAATTCGTCTTTAGTTGGGCGCGCAAAAGCCTAAATAATCCTAAACGAAAAAATAAACCAACAATGAAAATACTGCCATCTTTAAAGCAGTTTCCTGTGCTGGTTCTGGCCGTTCTGTCCATCCCGGCATGGGCCGCAAACACATCCGCTGTCGAAGCGGCTGGTATCCCAAACTTCCATCAGGTCAACGAGCATATCTACCGCGGTGGACAACCCGCGGATGAAGGCTGGGCCAGTTTGGCCCGCCTTGGTGTAAAGACCGTGATCGACCTGCGCCGCGAGGGC
>QHXW01000064.1 GCA_003223115.1 Acidobacteriota bacterium | reverse complement strand
CGTAATCGCACCACGCTGGCGCAAAGCTGAACCGGTTGTTGTTCTGGTTCAACCCCGATTCGGCGGTCACATCGTCGAACTTTCCGTTTCCATCCGCGTCCAGGCAGTTGCGGAACAGAAAGCTAGGCGGCCCGTTCCGCGCATCGTGATAAGGCGCCGGATAGCGGTACTGCGCTTCGGTCTGAAAGAAGCTGTAGCAACAGAGATACAGATCGAGCTTGCCGTCGCGGTCGTAATCCGCGGCCGCCATGCCAGTGAAACTGCCTTGTGGAAGCGTCTGAAACGCGAATGCATCACCACGCAAGCGGAAACTGCCGTCGCCATTGTTCAGGAACAGCGCCGGCCCTCCGCTGCGCAGGACAACGACGTCCTGCAAGCCTAAATTGCGCAAATCCAGGAACAGCGCGCATGAGGTCTCGTCGTGCAGGTCGATGCCGGCCTTCGCACTGATGTCTACAAACCGGCCGTTGACATTCTTGTAGAGACGGTTCGGCAATCCTCCGGGCTGGCAGACGTAAACTCCATCGTTATCGATGTCGCCTACAGCGATGCCATCGCTGCCGTATATCTGGATTCCGGTGGCCGGATCGAGTCGCGAAGTCCAGTAGGGTACACCCCGTGAAAGCTGTTCCGCGAACGAAAGGACGCTCTCGAAGACCCGGTCCGTCACGTCGCGGAACAGCGGGCGGGGCGCCGATGCGACGTACTCTTCGATTGTCGTAATGCCACTGATGCGATCTCCTTCGAAACGGACTTTCCCTAATCCCGTCTTATACGCGCCGGGCGACTTGATTTCGAAGCGCACCACGTTGTCAGGCAAAACGTAGAAGCGCGCCTCGCCGCGGGTTTCTTGCGCGGCCCACCATTCGCGCAGGCGTGCCGCCAGTTCCATGGCCGCCTTCTCGTCGGGAAACTCGTCATGCCCGGGCTCCATCAGCGGGATATAAGGCTGATAGGGCGGCGGCCGGCGGTAATGCACCTGGAGGCTTTCCGTATAGGCGGGCTTTTCGGCAACCAGCAACCCGGCTGCGCAAGCGCCCAAAAACTCACGACGCCTCACAACCGTATCCTGTCGCGAATCATTCCATGGTAGAGGAGGCGGTAATAGTTTTGCCTTGAGCGCTTCAAACGCATCAAACTTCTTTTGCGCTAGTGCCGGCTGGCCGTCTTTCTGATAGAGGCGGCCAGGATGGCAAGGAGCCTTTGAAAGATCGAAACGGAGCTTCGTAGCGAGTTGGTATTCATGGATCGCTTTGGCGTCCTGCTTTCGATCTTCGTACAGCAGGCCGAGTTCGTAATGTGCGTCCGCATAGGCAGGATTCAGTTTCACGGCTCGCAGGAGAAACGTTTCCGCATCGGCGTACAAAGCTTTCGATCCCCGCGAGAGCGCACGCCGGCGTAGACTAAGGGCGTAATATAATAGTAATTCGCAGCGGCATTCTCAGGGTAGAGCTGGACGAAGCGGGGTTGATGGTCACCGCTCCTGTGATCTACAGACGAGTCGCTTGGTGACCTCATCGGCAAACTACGTAGACACATCGTACATCTTCCCAAGAAAATCGAGCGCTTTCGTGTCTTTGGGATCCAGATCCACCGCCTGGCATAACGTTTCAACGGCATCGTCGTATTGACCTAACGAGTAGTGAGCGATGCCCAGGCCTACGCGCAGCTTGGCCGATTGCGGATCGCGCGGAGTGGCAAAGGCGAATACCTTCAACGCCGGTTCGAATCCGCGATGCAGCAGAAGATGGCTTCCAAGATCGAACAGATTTTTCTCGGTGGGATCCATGCGCGCCGCGATCTCATATTGTTTGACCGCGTCTTGGACGTGTCCTTCAGCTTCCTCCACATCGCCTGACAGGTTGTGCAGCTCGGCGCGGTCTTTCCGATCGAGTAGCGCAGAAATCACTTCACGGCTCTTCGCGATTGCGCCCGTTTGCAAGTAAGCCAGAGCCAGGTCATAAGCATTTTCGTAATTCGATAGATCGATTTGCCGGGCTGCTTTGGCATCCAGCCGGTTCGCCGGAATGATGCGTGTTCCCTCGTAGTCAACGAACCAGAAGGTCTTGTTTTTAATAACGGGTCCGCCCGCGGTGGCGCCGAACTGGTTTTGCTTAAATGCGCCTTTCTTCTGACCGGCCCTATTCAGGAAGAAATCCGTGGCGTCGAGTTTGTCGTTCCGCAGGAACTCCCAGGCACTACCATGAATTTCATTCGTGCCAGATTTCAGCGTGGCGTTCAACACGGCTCCGCCGGGGCGCCCGAACTCCGCACTGAACGAATTCGTTTGCAGCTTGAACTCGCCGATAGCATCAATGGGCGGCTTCACGACGTAGGCCGCTCCGCTGAGAAAATCCACGTCGTTGGTATTGTTGTCGATGCCGTCGAGCATGTAATTGTTCTGCGCTGGACGTGTACCGTTGGCCGTAAACCACCCGTTCGCATTCAACCCTCTACCCTCGGGTTGGCCCACGGTTGCGCCCGGCACCAGGCGCGCCAAAAAGGTATAGTTCCGGCCGTTCAGCAGCAAGTCGTTGACGGTCTGGCTACCGACAACCTGCCCGACGGAACCGCTTTCCGTCTGGAGAATAGGCGCTGCGGCGGTAACTTCGATCTCGACGCCTACTTCGCCAACCGTAAGAGTGAAGTCTGCCACAAGCTGTTGCTGGATGTTGAGCTGCAACCCGGTCCTGCGCTGTTTCTTGAACCCCTCCTTTTCCGCTTCGACGCTATACACTCCAATTCTCAAAGGTGTGAAGACATTATGTTCCCGACGACGACGTATTGGTCGACTGTGTGAATGAGGTTCCTTCGTTCTGAATCGTGACCTTCGCTCCCGGGATTATGGCCCCGCTTGCGTCTGTCACTGTACTCAGGACTGTGCCAGTATCCACCTGTGAAGTGTTAAAGCCAGGCAAGCAAAGCCGAAAGCTACGCTGATTCTCGTCACGGAGCGCATATCGCACCTTTCATGGCCGGAGCTCCGGCGCTATTAAGTTGTGGTACTCCCAGTATGTGGTTGGGACATTATCATATGAACATACTAATGGTCGAACGTGATCTTACGCAAGCGCCGCAAGTTTCCACCTGAGACGGTTTAGGATAGCGACAGCCAGTCCTTCATGAGGCGGTTCACCTTTGCCAGAGGCGCAGGCGCGCTTGGCAGCTTTGAGAGAAAAACAGCCGGGGCGATTATGAACATCTGGTCCAGACCGTCGCCTGCGAACAGGTAAGCGGTTTTGTTGGGGTACTCCGGAAACTTCTCGAACTGCTGCCAGACATACAGGTACAGAATCTCGAGATCCACATAGGAGCCGAGCATGTCCATTTGAGTGGGGATCGGGTTCGTTTTCTCCTGATCCGCATAGATGAGCAGGCCGCTGAATGGCTTGATCTTGTTTCGAATCCCGAAGGCAACCACGTGAACTGAGGGACGGGCGCGGCGGATCGCCTGGATGGACGCCCACTCGACGAACGTATTGTTGAGCAGAAGGGTGCCATTGCCGCTGAGAAGAGTCGCACGCGCGAACTCCGCCAACACCGGGTCCTGAGCCATCGCGGTTTCTGAGGGCGCAACTTTCAACTCCTTCAGGCGCGCGCTCAACTGCCGGGGGCCGCGGATCGATTCGCTGCGAACCAGCTGGTCCACTTCGGTCATCAGGCGTTTGCGATATTTTTCGAGCCCCGCATACGAGCAACGAATTACGTTCTCATGTCCTGGGCCGAGCGACGCAAGCACTTCGCCGGTTTCGATCATCCATGCGTGGTAATGAGCATCGCTCCTGTGAGCGGCGTAGAGATCCGCGATGGAGGGCGCCCGTTCCATTCGCTTGCTGCCGGTGAGCAGAAGCGGAAGATAGTCATCCGGATTGTCGGGGACTTCCACCGGCAGGGCAATTCCCTGCTTGCGAAGCCGCATCCACATGCGGTCGGCGCCGACAGGCAGCTCGGCAGGGGCAACGATGATGGCGAGCCGGGGCTGGCTTCTTCGTGCTACTTCCTCATCGAGCACGCGATCGACCTGAGCGAAGACATTGCTCACCGCCGCGCGCCATTGCGAGTAGTAGGGGCTGCGGTTCAGAAAATCCACTTGATCGAGCGTGAACTCCCGGCGCGGCCAGTTCTTATCATTGACGCCCATGCGGTTCTCGGCCTCACGCATCGGCGCAAATAACCGGTCGACGGCCGCGCGATCGGAGCGGTCGAGCAGAGAGAACAAGCGCTGGTAGTAGTCTTTCTCGGCCGGGAAGAG
>QHXW01000402.1 GCA_003223115.1 Acidobacteriota bacterium | reverse complement strand
TTGATCAACTCGCGATGACGGAGCAGCTCGTGGACGTGCCGCGCATAGTCGGCCGACAGGCGGTCGAGGATCTGACGTGGGCGGCTGGCAGCGTCGGCGGAAAGGTCGCCGCTCTGGGGACGATTTCGTCTAGGGGAGAATCGCATACAGCCAATCGGCAACCCACTTCTCTTCTTATAGCCGATGGCGTGCGGAATGTCCAGCGAAAAACAACGAGGGGGGCGGATTTTTTACCGGCCCGCCCGGAAGGAGCCTAAAAATAACTGAAAGGACACCGCAGCAGCCGTAATCTTCTCTTGATGGTCTATGCATAAGTCGCATAACAGACTGTTCGGCCGTGAGCCCTAAAAATTAGCAGGCCGTGAAAACTCTTCCCCTCGGAAGGAGACGGAACTCACGGTTGCCCCCGCAGCCTGAGCCGATCAGGGCCCGATCCGCCCCGTCCATCGCTAATTTCCGAGCTCGACCGCCAGTCCAGATCGTATGGATCCCCCCGGACTCGCAAGGGGGCAGTTTCTACTGTCTGAATCGCAGTATTCCTCGAAACTGCCGTTTCCGCAGATCAGCGTGGTGATCAAAGCGGCGCACGATCCGCTGGTGCTGGTGTCGGCACTGCACCACAAAGTCGCAGCTCTGGACTCCAATTTTGCCGCTTTCTTCCACCATGACATGACAATGGACCAGGTCTTAGCGGATTCACTGGCCCGGCAGCGTTTCTCCATTCAGCTGATGGCCGTGTTCGCGGCCATCGCGTCGTTGCTTGCGGCCATTGGCATCTATGGCGTGCTCGCCTACTTGGTCGATCAACGCCGCCGGGAATTGGGCATTCGCATGGCACTGGGCGCGAAGGCCAGCGATGTAGTCGGCCTGGTGCTGCGGCAGGGTTTCTTACCGGTGGGGATTGGACTCATCTGCGGTATTGGTGGCGCCTTTGGGATGACGCGGTATTTGAAAAGTCTTCTCTACGAGATCAGCACGACAGACCCCCTAGTTCCTAGTCTTCAGCAGCATTTTAGCCGCCCTGATATTGGTCGCGCTGCTGGCGATGTCGATCCCGGCGCACCGGGCCACTCGCGTCGACCCGCTCGAAGCGCTACGCGACGAATAGCTAATTGTCTCCAAACGGGGATGTAGGAAGTGTGTGTCGAAATGGTCTTCGAACGCTCGTCCGCAAACGGCTGCTTGCATTCGCTTTTCCTTGGCTTCAAATGGGCGTGCCGAAAGCACAACCTTTTGACACAAGTCTCTGAAGCCGTAGCGTCGGTACACACAGGTAATACCGGCCGGGTCTGAGGATGCGCCACCCGTCCGCGCCAGTCATCGCAACCTGTGCAGGTTCAGCGTAAAATGGAGAGTTGGGGCACGCTGTTAGCGAGTATAACGCCATTTTCGACCAGCGTCCGATGCTCCTCTTCCTCCTCTTCCTCCGCCAGCGCCGCGCTGTGCTTCTTCAAGCCGGCGTCTATCCCCTCTTGATCCTGCTCGTTAACTTGTGGATCGTTGTCAAGGAGTTCAAGGTGGATTATTCCGCCTATCTCGAGTCCAACGAGGGTAGTTTCGTTGCGATCGCAAAGAATATTGCTTCCCACCCCTTCGACATGCTCTGGTGGCCCCAATGGGACCTCGGGCTGCCGTTTCAAAATACTTACATTCCCGGGCTGCACCTCCTGGTGGGCGCGTTCAGCGGCCTCACCGGCCTTTCCGCCTCGCTCTCATTCCATCAGGTTGTCGCGCTGTTTTTTGCAATGGGGCCTGTAGCCGTTTACTTCATGGCATGGACGATGACACGCCGCGCGGGAACCAGTTGCTCAGCCGCCCTAGCCTACTCGCTTGTGTCACCGGTGGCATGGCTGATGCCCTTGGTTCGGAACGACCTTAACGGGCCGTGGAATCTCCGCCGCCTCCAGATCTTCGCGTACTATGGCGAAGGCCCGCACACCGCCTGCCTTTTCTTCGTCCCGCTGGCGATTCTCTTCCTATACCTGGCGGTGACCGAGAGCAAGTTCTGGATGAAGATCGCCGCGGGCCTGTGTCTCGGCCTTGCGGTTCTGATGAACGCGTTTGCCGCCGTCATTCTGGGAATTGCAACGCTGACAATCGTCGTGGTAGTTCCGCCAAAGCGAGTCTGGCGAAGCGCGTTGCTGGTGTTGGCCATCGCCTTGGCGGCTTATCTGTGGATTTCTCCGCTTCTCCCCCCATCGGTGGTCGCCGACATCCGAAGGAACTCGGCGCGGGAATACCCGTTTGACCGCAATTCCGCACTCGGGCTCTGCGTCCTCGTTCTCGCCTATGTCTTGCTTTGGTTGGTCACTCAGGCGAGGCTATCCGCGCCATTGCGGATATTTTTTCTTTTTACTCTGGCCATCGCTTCGATCGTCCTGCTGGCTTACTATGCCATGTGTAACATCGTCCCCCAGGCCCTCAGGTATGGAACGACGATGGATATGGGGATCTGCCTGAGCGCGGTTTTTGGGGGCGCGGCCCTGCTCCAGAAGCTGTCGAAGCGGTCGCTGCGGCCGGTCGCGGTCATTCTTGTTTTGGCCGCGATCGTTCAAGGCCGTCATGAGGTCCGCTACGGCCGAGGAGTGATCCAGCGGGCCGATGTCACGGCGACCATCACTTACCATCTGGCCAGGTGGATGGATGACCATATGCAAGGCGAGCGTGTCTACGTTGGAGGAGCGCCGTCCTTCCATTTCAACGCCTTCACGGACACACCCCAGCTTCATGGCGGCCATGATCCCATGCAGCCCTCGGTGCTCACGCTGCACGCTGGTTTTGTCCTGGCGAGCGGGATGAACACCGGCTCGCGCGATATGGAGATCTGCGGCAGTTGGTTGAAGGCGCTCGGTATCCACGCTTTTGCCGTCCCCGGCCCCCTCAGCGATCCATACTACCGCTCGTTCCCCCACCCGGAGCGGTTCGCGGGGCACTTCCCGGTGCTCTGGCGCGAAAGCGACACCACGGTATACAGCGTCCCCTCCCGATCCAACTCCCTGGCTCACGTGGTTCCCGCGACCTCGCTGGTGCGGCGCCCTCCCGTGAACGGACTCGACATCGACGAGATGTCCCAGTATGTCGCCGCATTGGAAGATCCCGCCCTGCCCGTCGCCTCATTCCAGTGGCTGAACCGGCATGCCGCGGCCATTCAGGCCACCCTGCAGGCCGGTCAGGTAATCTCCATTCAAGAGCGTTATATGCCCGGCTGGGCCGCCGTGGTAGACTGCCGGCCGCAGCCTATCGAGCCGGATGGTCTCGGCTTCATGGTGGTACGGCCTTCTTGCACGGACTGCCGGATCACCGTCGCTTACGATGGCGGTTCTCAGTTGCGCGCCACCTGCCTCGCGAGTCTCTTGGTGATGTTACTTTGCGGACTCGCAATGGGGCGATCGTGGATTACAAGATCGCGATCTCAATTGCTTCCAACTCGCGACGTCCAACCCGCACAGTCAGCCGGTTAGGACCTTTCTTTATTCCGCGCGGCGTCGGAAAGCCGAAGATATATGTGGACGTAATAGGGTCCGCGCAATCCATTAGCACAAACCCCGCTTGGCGGCCGCTTACCGTGAAGGAGACCTCCGCCGGATCTTCCACATCCTGAACCATCACCTTGATGCCGTCGTTCTCGATCCGATTGTGCGCCGCCGGATTGATCCGGTCGGTGACTCGCATGACCTTCGGATCGCGCGGCGGAGCGGGAAAAACCTCGATTTCGCATGAGACGGTAACCGGAGCGCCGCCATGGGAGAGGCGCACCGGCACGATCCCCGGTTGAATGCCGTGGGGAAGCACCGCGTTGAGCTGGCACCCGCCGCCTTCGGAAACCGGCGATACAAAGCAGCCGGTTTGGAACTGGCCGCCAAACAAAACCGGAAACTCCGCCAGGTCGCCGTCATCGGGGAATCCGTCCAGCCAAAGACTCACTGCCGCGTCGGGCCCGCGCGTGGGAATGCGCGGCTCGCCATTCTTGGCGGCGGTCACGTCCTTCAGCACGATACGTTCCGGCCTGGTCTCGGACCTCAGCCGTTTTCGGAACACGGTGACGGTATATTGGGTTTCCAGACCCGAGAGGAACACGAGAGAGAACTTTTCGGCAAGGGCAAACGCGACCAGTTCTTCGCCGCTGAACCAGCATCCGGTCCAGGTTTCGAGTCCCGGCTTCAATTCCGTGTCGATGGGACTCAAGCCTCGAAGCTGGCACACCAGGATGCCTCCCGGCTTTAGGACCCGCTGCGCCTCCCGCAGGTACCCGAGCACCACTTCCTTACTGGGTATGTGCTGAAACACGATCCAGGAATACACAAGATCGAAGTAGCCATCATCGAACATCCTCAGGTCCGACCCCGAGTTCACGTGGACATGAGCGTTGGGAATCCTGGCGAGCTTCTGCCTTGCCAGCGCCACCATTTCCTCCGAAATATCGACGCCGTGAACTTCGCCGAAATGCCTGGACATGGGGATCATGAGACGTCCAGGACCGCACCCGATATCGAGCGCACGGCGGCTTTCGGTGGACGCCGGCGGAAGACGGAAGAACTGCGATTCGAGCGTGGGAACCACTTCAGCGGCGGTGGCCAAAAACTCTTCTTCGTCTTGCCTCTCGCCGGCAAACGCTACGTAATAATTGGCATCCGACTTCGCCCGCCGGTTCCAGTCTTCCCGCATTTTCTGAATGACGTTCATGCGTCGATTATAGTGCGACGATCTCGCCCCCCAACAGCGCCAAGCGCCGCCCCGCACCTGACCGAACCACCTAACCCAAGAACGCGCGACTCCGCACCCGGAGGTTGAGTGCTCGCCCCACTTGGTGAGACCCTTTCTGCGGAAGTGGCCGTTTCCTTCTCCAATCGCATCGTCGCCAATCCGGAAGTTCTATATAAGGGGATGTCAAGAGACATTTGTCTCCGCCCGCAGTGCGGCCGCGGATACTTTCGTGCATCCAGCCCCCCAGCAGCCCTGTGTGCAACGGTCCCGTGATGTTGGTCGTGGCTTCTCGCACCAGCAGCGAGACAGCGGATTCCCATTCCCAGCGGTTTCATGCTCGTGATTGTGACGACGCCTCGTCGTCTTCTTAAAACGGACAAGCACGCTGGTTGCTAGCAAGTTGCCAAGTGGGACCGTCTATATCCTGTGCTCGGACGAGCGCCAAGTTGGCCTCAAATCCTTCGTACGATCGCTCATCTTCCGGGATACGTGATATTTCCCGCACCCCATCGCCACGGCCACGCCGCGCGGCGGCGATCCATTGCACTACGAGGATGGCATCATACATTTCGGTGGTCATTCTATCGAGAGCCGTATTTATAGTCGTCCCAAACGTACGTATAGGTAAGAACAGGTAAACTCCTTTGGAATGGGAAGTCGTAAACGGGAACGGATAGTACGATCCTTCCGTCTGGAGTTGCATGAGCGCTGGGGTTGCATGAGCGCTGGGATTGACTGGGGCTTGCCGACAAATTCCTCGATCATCTGGCTTATTATTGACTCCATCACCTGGCATACTGCCGAGTGACCAGATCTGGGCCAAGTTTTCTCCGTTACGTTGCAGGACGTGCAGTGTCAGACAATGCCCACTTTCCACCGGCAACTGCAACCACCAATATCTGCTTTCGCGCACTCAAAGTATTGGTGTCAAGGCTGTCGATCATGACATCGCTGGTGTCATCAATTCCTGCGGTGATCCGAAGGCGCCTTACGGCATCAGGCGTAAGACCAGTGAGCTGCGCCCAATGTCGATCCAAAAGGGAATGGCGGGCCCTTAGATGCCTCTTCAACCCTTCTTCCGTCTGCGCATCCGAAAGGCAGCAGAGAACCAAAACGGCGACGATTGTTGTCTTGATCACAGAAAGTAGGACAACCCATGCTCCACTGATCGTTGGAACTCCTCGAACTTCTGATTCTCTGACGCCTGACGTGTCCATGGCGAATTGATAAAATCATGCGGCGATTGGAGTCTGGTATAACCCTCGACAGTGCCTCCGCCACCCGTATGAATGGAAACCTATTGGGGATGTAGATCCATCAATACGCGGCTCTGGCAGGCCGCCTTCCAACCCGGCATACGTTCGCATGGCCATTATAGTAATGTTGGAAAGGTCCGGTCGAGGTACTCGCGCCCAACGGCTTTCGGACACGCCACCAGCGACGTTACGCGACGTTACAGATCGCAGCTAGCCTAGTTTTCCGTTCGCGCGACTCGATCACAGTCGCTGTTAACAGCTCGTAACTGATTGAAAAACACCAGGTTCCCCGGGTTCGAGTTTTTGGACACTACGGGATCGAGCGATCCGGCAGGAGGAGACCGACGATACCGAAAAGAAGCACCGCCCAGCCCGGTTTCGGGGGATGTGCCCGACTCGCATTCGACATGTTTCATTGAAGACAGCACCAGCAGTTCAGCGGACCGATCCGGTTGCCCAGTGTGGTTGTCTGGGAAGGATGCGGTTATCGATCGACATCACGGGCAGTATTCCACTAGCGAAGTTTGAGCAGCAGCGCGGCCGACCCGCCCTTTGCACCGAGCGCCGAACTATGACAAATTAGAAGGGGAATAGGCCTGTCATGGCGAACACGACGGCACCGGCAAGCCAAGACGACTACCACAAGGGCAGGATCAGATGACCGCACCGCAGCTACCGCTAACCCGAATCGTGCCGGTTATCGCGCATGCCGTCGGCGTATTCGGCGACGAGCACAAGGCGTCCCATTGGTTTTGTACCCCGCTCCCGCTCTTTGGCGGGCGCTCTCCGTCCGAACTGCTGGAGACCGAGGATGGCATCCGACTAGTCGAGCAGACCCTAACCCGCATCGAGCACAACATCTTCTCCTGATGGCATTCGAAGCGTATCGCGTTTGCCGGCGCATTCACGCGGCGCTGGACGGGAAAGGTGCGTTTTGCGTCGGCGGAAGATGGAATTCCCCGGGCAGGCACATGGTGTATATGGCCCAGAGCGTGGCGTTGGCTGTTCTCGAAAACCTGGTGCATATGTCCCGGCAGGATTTTCCGACAGGCTACGTTCGGATCACAGCAACAGTCCCGGACGATATCGCCATCCTCTCGGAACCCGATCTCCGAGGCAATAGGAGTTTGAGAGACCTCTCGACACAGGCTTTGGGAGACGCATGGCTCGATAGCCAGCCCTCGGCAATCCTGAAGGTCCGCTCCGCCGTTGTTCCAGAGGAATGGAATTACCTCCTCAACCCGCGGCATCCGGATTTCAGCAGGATTGTCGTTCACCAGCCAGAGCCGTTCGTATTCGATGAACGACTGTTCCGATGAGCGGGCCCAGTCATCGTTCGTATGCTCGGCTCCCCAGGAGGACCGCGTGTCATGGCATTATGTCACGGTCTATCCGTCGGGCAAGGTCGTCGGCCGAACGGACTGTACGAACTTTTGTACGAACTTTTGTTGAAAGCCATGCGAAGCGCCGCATGAGTGCACGCAGATATAGCTCCTGTTTTCAACGACTTGCGTTTTTTGATTCGCGCAGCTTCGCCTCGAAATTCGGCTGTTAACCGAAGGGTTGTAGGCTCGAGTCCTACCTGAGGAGCCAACCAATTGATAATCAATGGCTTACAGAAAACTTAACCCACGTCCAATGCGAAAAATGGCCGTTCGATACGCCGAGTTTTCCTTGTAAGCGATTGATTCTGCGTTCAGATGACCCTTCGGGTTTAACCCGAATGCTGGTTCTCTCCTTCACATAACCCATCTGCTATCAATTACTTCCGGTTAGGCAACGTCGGCATGTAACTATTCTGTCCCTTTTCGGTGGACGGCCAACCGCGGACTATAAAACTATAAATGAGGTCCGGCAAGATCAATCGACTTCTGGGTTGCCCGGCCGGCAGTTCTCCAATAGGCTCCTACTATTACGGGCGACCATTTCGAGCGGGCACGGCTGAAGTCCGCGAAATTTCCGTTCGCATTGCGTACTTCCCGGTGTAGAGGTTGGGTCCGGTCCAGACGTTCGCTCTCATCCGCAGTGGGAATTAAGCCTCCCCCGATCGCTGTGCAGTGCAGCAGCTCCTCCGATATGCGTTTGCCGGAGAGCAGGCGACCTCTCCCCGTGGGTACAACACCTTCAGCTCGGTGCTTGCTTTCGCGCGCTCGGAAAGCAGGCCGATCGTGCCTGTGTTCTCGACGTCCCGGATGTGGTTCTTTCTTCGTCACCTTTCGGATTGCTCCAGGCGGTTCGACCCCGTAGTATCCAAAAACTCGATTGCACTGAAAACACTGGTTTTCGCCGGGTTGTTGGCATGACGTTAGGTTAAGGCTAAGAGGCGATTTCCGGGCGATGTAACGTTGTGTTACGTCGGATTCTGGACGGGGCTCTAGACAACCCGGTCATCTCGCAACCATCATTAAATTCAACAGATCGAGTTTCGGACACTACGACTTGAGCCAAGCACTACCGGCTCACTTTTGCTTAGGGCCCCTCGCTTGATTCTCACAGGTCCCGCTCGCCGTAGCCCTTTCGTCACGGGCAAGTGATATCGGAATGGGCAGAGGCAACGACGATGTCGATGCTTGGTCCAGTAACATGCAGAGCATTGACCGTCATCGATCCACTCGTTCCCCCCGACGAACTGGTTTGTTGGTTGACGATGACGCTGATGCCGCCCGGCAGCGAGATGGACAGGTTGGGGTTGGAGGAAAGGATTGATTGGCCTGCTACGGTCAACCCCAAGAGCTGGGCATTCCCGCCGGTGCTGGCCTGTCCAGTGCTGCAACTGGCGCTGGAGTTCGATTTCACGACAGTGGCAGTAATCAGGCCATTCAAAAGGTTTACATCCGAGAGCGTCGATTGCGACTGACTGCTACTACCACTTCCAGACGTGGAGCTACTCAGCAGGTCGGCCGATGCTATACCTGCGACGCTGACACTCGCCACCGACGTGCTCAGGCTCCCCCCGCTTGACGGAAGCGCTCCGGTATCGGAGGCCGCCAGCGAAACCCCTACCGCACTTGCCCGCAGACCCACGGCTTGACCGCTGAAGGTACCGGCCTGCGCAAAACTGGCGAGCCAGCCGAAAGTCAACACTGTCGCCAACCAAGCCGCGATCCTTGCCTTCTTGATGTTCTGTTGCATGTGTCCCTCCAATTAAGTTTCAGGTTACTTTCCCCGAACTGTCGTCGCGCTGCTTTGCAGCGGCCCAATCGGGTAAGCGGCGATCGGAGCAGCAAATTTCCGACCAAAGTAGCTTGAACCACCGTGTTCCGGGACAGATGGAAATTCGACCTTCAAATCTGGGTGTCTGCCGTCACCTGACGGTGACTTGGCGCACAGAAATGCTCTTCAGGCGGAAAAATTGACTCTGCAAAAAGTCGCCGGACTACGGATAATTTTCAAGGATCTCGTGGTGTGCGGCAAAGTTCCAGATGAGCAGGTAGGAGGGCTACGATGATGTATCGGTGCTCCGTCCTGTCCCTTTGGAGACAGCCATCCGCTCAGCGGACAGTCCAGCAAAACTTCAGGAACCGTGCTGGCGCAATCCGCCGGTTTCTTATTACCGCGCTCGGGGGATTTTCCCACCCTCTACCAATCTCTCCGCCTGGCCTTGCACCAAGCGGCACAACGCGTCAGCTGCTCGGATCGCGTGACCCCTCACCGACTCAGGCACTATTCCGGCGACTCATCTCTTGCGAGCCAAGTGGACATCAATACGATCCGCCGCTGGCTCGGCCATGTATCGCTAGAAACCACCAATATATACGCGGAGACGGACATGGCCATGAAGGCGAGAGCGCTTGCGATGTGCGAAGTGAAACAGGTCAAGAGACTGAAACCGTGGCGCGACGATCCCGATCTGCTGGCATTCCTACAGAAGCTCTGACTCCCACGGTCCTCGTCCGTTGGATCATACAATTCAGCCAGGGCGACACGACGATCCTCTTCTCCAGGCGGAAGTTTCTGAACCGCCGTCACGAGTACCTGGCGCAATCGAAGTTCAACTTGGTCGCACTTGTCAAACAACCACTCCCGGTTTTCGTCGCCTAGTCTGCTGCCGTGTGTTATCCGGGAACGAATCTCGTAAAACCGCTTCATCAACCTGACAATAACCTCATTTTCCGCAGGATTGTCCGGTGCGATCAGTGCGGCGGCACGACGGCTTATTCGCCGCGTATTGTAGTCCTTCTCCGGCATTTTGGGATTAAACTCCTTGGCTCCGCCGGATAGGAAAAAGCGCCTTGCTGTTGCGAACCAATCAGAACTCCATGACTGACTTTTTCGAATGCCGTCAGCGAAGGCGTTCCAAGATTCGCATTCCTCTGACTCAATCTCGAACCGGAGAGTAGAGTAACTGTTCAAGTCATTCATCGCTCGGTATGGGAACTGAACAATTCTGTTGCCGCTCGGTGGAATGATCGCCTGTTTAGCGAATAGTATGTCACCAGCCTTGTAGAGCCGAAGGAGAAGCGCCAAATATCTTCGATGTCGTTCGGAATGCCGCCGACCGCAGAGCCAGGAGGGCCGAGCGGCAGCTGTGTGTAGGATTTCTCGAAAATCCAATCGTCCTGGTTTACATCTATAGATGAGAAGACTTCTCTAAGCTCCTTAAATCGAAGACCAACAGGGCTAATTGTGAACTCGCCGAAGTCAAGGCCCTCCGCGCTTGATTCGAGATTGCGGACTAAGGTAAACGCTTTGAACACTAGAACGGAGCGGACTCCCGAAAATCGGGTGATACAGCGTCCACCTTCATTGGAGACGCGTTTTCCTCGACGAGCGTCGCGCATACGCTTGGCAAGAATTCATCATCATCCTCGCGGCGAATTCCGCTTTGACTGTCGAGGACTTTCATTAGGAATCCTGCTGTAACGCCGCCAATGCGTCTTCGACGCTTTCATAATGGCCGGTCCAATCGGATTGTGGGTTGTCGGCGTTGACTCGCATGATGCGCCAGTCGTTCCGATTCGGTGCCCCGAAGTTCGCGATTCTCGCAGTCTTCCCATCGGGCATTCCGCCGACTCGGTAGCCGATGACCGGCCCACCTGCATAAACCGGCCCGTCCCGAAGCCATGCATCTTCATGGAGCGTGAAGGTGTCGAGCATGTGACCTCCAATTCAATTGTAGCGGAAGAAGAGATTACGCGTGCCAAAGACCGTTGTGAGCCGCTTTACCGCTTATCGAATGCTGGAAACGATGAACACCTCTGTGGCTGGGAGTCGATATGCCACCTCGTCGAGAAGTCGCGTCCCGGACTTGTCTGTCCATGGTTCAAACGGCGGCCCTGAGAAATGACCGTTCTGTTCCGTGCCAAAACGATGTGCTTTTGCACGCCCATTTGAAGCCCAGGAAAAGGCAATGCAAGCTGCCGTTTGCGGACGAGCGTTCGAAGACCCTTTCGACACACACTTCCTACATCCCCGTATCTGGCCGAGTGACGCCGAAATCGGCGCCGCGCGGTCCGATGATAAACGCGGGGCGACATTTGGCGGGTATTCGCGACTCACGCAGAACGGTGAACACCGTGGCAAAGTTAGTTAGTGACGGTGATTGGTAAGCTGAAGGATGAATGAAGTTGGTTCGCCCGCCCTTCCTTCAGTGAATTAGCGGTAGAGGCAACATGCGTATATCATTCGCCAGAGTGCACGGCAGAACCACCGAGCATATAGCGCCGCTGATCACGACGCTCATGTTTCTGGGTATGCCGGCGGGAGTTGAAGCGGGTTTCGTCAAAGTCTGGCAGTTGAATTGAAAGAAACAGCGACAGCGCCCGTGATCGTGGTCGGCCGCGTCCTCGCCGTCCAGAAAAAAGAGCGTGTTCCAGACGGTTCGCTGCCCTGGAAAGCAACGGACGGTCCCTGGCGGGAACGTCTCTGGCGGCAGAAACCTCTATTCGACCGGTTCTTAGTTTCCAACGACTTGCACCCAGGTTCCTGGAGAGGCGAGACGTTGGCGATGACGGCTGAAATCCAAGTGCTGCGTTCCTGTACCGGTTCCGGTGAGCCCATCGCGGTCAACCGGCTTCAAATGCATTTTTTGGCATACGGTCCGAGCGTGACGAGGACCGTAAACAGCTATCCGCCACCTCTTCCCCACCTCGAAACTGGTCAAGTGCTGATTTTCCCGTTCCAAGAGAACAAGAATTCGGCCTCGGACTTGTGGCAGCTCACAGCCGATTCCGGCGCGGACCTGACAATCCCGGCGCGTGCGGAGACCACAGATTCCGGACCCGCGCCAGCCACTGCGCGTGCGTTTCTCGTCCATGAGATCGCCAACTCGCTTAGCCAGGGAACACCGCGGGAAGTCTCGGCTGTTGCCGGTTATCTGGCGGGTCAATACGAGGATCTGACTGGTGAACTGATGCCGCTATTGGAGCATGCTATCGGCGACGAGCGGCCGCAGTGGGCGGAAGTGGCCACAAATCTCTTGGCCGCGCAAGGCATTCCGCGGCCGGGCGTGGCTGATCTCCTTTCGGCGAAAGCAGAACCGAGAGACTGGCCTGGGCGCCAAAGCCTATTCCTGGCGCAGGCGGCGCTGCAAAAACTGAAGGCATCTCCCGAAACCGACACTCTTCTGATCAAAACATGGATTGCGGAGGCGCCATTGCATGCGTGGGGATCCGCAAATTCGCTGCTGGAATACGCGGACAATCCGGTAACCACTGAAACTCTTCGGCAGGCGCTACAGAACGATGTTGCCGGTTCTTCCTATATTGCCTGGACGCTCGCGAACACCGGTCATCGGGCCACTCTCTCAGAAGCTCTGGCCCGGGCGCTGAAGGTCGCTGATCGCCCAGACACCGACCTCACCGATCTCCAGGGTGCAGCGGCGCTGCTGCGGGATCATGGAAGTGATCAGCAACTGAAGCAACTCGCGGGTTTGGTGCGGAAGTACCAAACAGCGGATCGGAACTTCTATCATGTTCTGTGGCAATATGCCACTGAGTCTGGAAGCCCGCGTGAGGCGCGCGTGCTAGCTAGCCGTTGTGCTGCGCGATCTATGCGTGGTGTCCGACGAGACGCGGTACTGCGATATCGCCGTTAGCCTACTCGAGAATGCCATCCGGCAGATCCACCGTGTTCAACGAACATCTGCGCGACAATCTGAAGGCAATCGAACGCGTCCCGGCGCGTCCCGCCGCATCCCCATCGAGGAGCACGATCGCCTGATCGAAACGCTTGAGCAACGCACTTTCCTGTTGTGCCGACAGAGAGGCTCCCATCAGGACCACCACACCGGGGAATCCAGCTTGGTGCACACGCATGCAGTCGAAATAGCCTTCGACCACGATCACTGTTCTACTGTCGGCTGCCGCCGCCCGGTGGAGATTGAAAAGCTCGAACGGGCGAGACTATTTTGTTATTCGGTACCGGATTCGGGGCAACGAATCCGCCCCTTTCGGCAGGAAAGCTGGTGACCCAGGCAGCCAAGCTCGCGAATACGGCGACGGTAACGATCGGCGGCAAGCAAGCTACGGTGGCCTTTGCCGGACTGAGCGCTTCGGGACTCGACCAGCTCAATGTGGTCGTGCCGGCTGACTTGCCGGATGGCGATGCCGCACTCGTGGCGACTGTGAGTGGCGTGAGCACACAGGCCAATCTCTTATCACAGTTCAGCACTGATTCACTTTGAGGGACGATTTTTCGTTTTCGGCTACGCGGCGGGATTCGTTTCCTGGTTAAAGACGACAGCGCGCTGGCCCAGGCTCAAGTGTTGCGCATGAAGCTTATGCCTCGCCAACCACGAGACCTTACCGATGCCCAATGGGCAGTTCTCGATCAGTTCATTTCGGGGCCGAAACGGCGGAAGGATGGCCGCGGCCGGCCCTGGAAGGACCGTCGGGGCGTCTTGAATGGCATTCTATGGGTGTTGCGGACGGGCGCCCCGTGGGCCGACCTTCCCAGCCAGCATCCGTCTACCAGACCTGCCATCGGCGATTTCAGCACTGGGTGGGTTCCGGGGTTATGAAAGGGATTTTCGAGGCTCTCGCCGAAACTCTCCAAGCTCGAGCCCGTCTGGATGTCGTGAATCCTTTATTGACGGAAGTTTCGCGCCAGCCAAAAAGGGGGTCTTAAGGTTGGGAAAACGAAGCGTGGCAAAGGGACGAAGATCATGGCCGTGGCAGACCGCCATGGCCTCCCTGTCGCCATAAGTGTCGAAAGTGCTACGCCTCACGAGGTAAAGTTGGTCGACGCCACTCTGGTCCAGATGGTAGTCTCAGAAGCTCCCCAGAACCTAATCGGCGACAACGCTTATGATTCCGACAAACTGGACGACGAGCTCAAGCCTTATGGAATCGAGATGATTGCGCCGCATCGCAGCACCCGGAGACACATAACTCAAGATGGACGGCGCTTGCGACGGTACCGCAGACGCTGGAAAATCGAAAGAAAAGACTTTTTGCTTGGCTGCAAAACTTCCGCAGGTTAATTGTTCGTTACGAGCGGTACGCTGACAACTTCCTCGGGATGCTGTACCTCGGCTGCTGCCTCGTCCTGCTGAGGCATTTATGAGATGGGTTCTTAGCGAATCACGTCAGGGGCGGCGGGTGGTCGCGGCCGGCGCGGGGATTCCCGGCCGCGGTAATCGTGGGCGCACGACGGGTGCGGACTACTGATAGCCGTTGCAGGTATAAACTTTGTTCTCGTCGAGGCCGACAGGCCGCGGGCCGTAGATCGGCTGCACACAGCCGGACTCGACCGCACCAACGTCCGGTCCGGCGCCAACGAACTGGTCATTCACGTTGGGCAAAAGCAAGGCCTTGTTGAACGCGCCGGAACCGCTGCCAGGCGTAACATCCTGCGCCGGGGTCAATGTCTGATTGTTCGCGGGAGGCAGCAGGCAGCTCGTGAATACGCTGCCGTTGGGGCACACAGCGGTGAGAATCTGGCCGTGGTGCTCGAGCGGGCTGGTACTTTGCAGGTTGGCGAAGTTGGGGAATCTGGTGTAGACCCCGTTGAGCGTGAACGCGAATTGCCCGTCGGTGTTGTAGCTATCATAGTCGATCGTGGCGTGGTCCTCGTTGCAGGTCACGTCTACTTCATTCGCAGTGAGCGGTATGGGCCCCTGGAAAAGATTGTTCTCGATCACGAAGTAATGGCACGCTGCTGCAGTCTGGTTATTCCAGGCGTGGCCGAACGAGTTGGAGACGAAGGTGTTGTTGAAGGCAAGATAGCCGCTGGGCTCGTTGGTGCCATTGGCATGCATCTTCAGTTGCTCATTCTGGGTGTTGATGGCGATGTTGCGGAAGACGTAAGCCGGGCCGCCGTTAACCGGCTGCAAGCTGATTGCCTCCCATGAGTTCGCAATCCGGTTGCGGAAGTAGCGGATATTGCCTTCGGAGGAATCGATCTCCGTACCATCGTCGTAGTTCCAGAGGACGTCGTTTCCGTAAAAGTCGTTGGAGCGGGCGCCGGTCAGCCAGTTCGCTATCGCGTCGCCAAAGCCCGAGAGGCGATTATGCGCCACCACGTGGCCATGGCCCCAGATGCCGATACCGTCGACACTCGACAACTTACAAGACTTATCGTTAAGGCACGTTTTCGGCCAGGCGATGCGGCCCTCCAGAATGTTGTCGGCAAAGTAGAAATCAGTCTGCGCCGCACCTGAGTTCGCGCCCAAATGGCCGTAATTGGTATTGCGCGTGTGCAGGCGACGATATACGTTGCCGGTGGTCGGATTAAAGCTCCGCCAGGCTCGCTGCGCGTTCTGAAGCGTAAGCCATTCGACGTGGGTATAGCTGCCGTAAACTTCGAGTACGTTACAACTATTGCAGTTCTTGGCGTCCAGAATCGTGTTGTCCACATAGTTGCCGTTAGAGTCGATGGTGTTCGCCCCACGGATCACAATGGGGTTCTGAGCAGTGCCACTGGCCATAATTACCCAGCTTCCGGAGTAAGTGCCGGCGGCCAGGGTAATGATATCGCCGGGCTGCGCGGCGCTGAGCGCGCTGGTTAATTGCGCGGCCGTGGTCACATTGACGATGATGGGGTTCGCCGGGTCACCAGGAACGGCGCGCGTTGATACGGCGGAGAGTGTCACGACGGTCTGTGTGCCGAGGTTGACATTGTTCTGATCCACGATGCCGTCGGGATCGGAGATGGTCAACTGAATGTCATAGGCCGTGTTTGCGTGAAGGTCGAAAATACTTCCGGCGTAATTGAGCGTTACCGTTTCCTGGGTGACCACCTCAGGGTGGACGCGCCACAGGGGGAGCGCTTGCTTCCAGGTGGTTGTGCCTGAGGGACGAAATTGCAAGGCGACTGAAGAATTCAGGTTATCGTCGCCGGCGAACGGCATCTTGACGCCCAAACAGTACAAGGTTGGGCGGTCGGTTTGAACCGGAGTGATATGAAGGACGTTATCAGCTATAAGCGGGCAAACGAAAGCCACCGGAAGGCTTACTGCTAATAATGCGGTCCGGAACGTCTGCCGGAGAATTGTGGAAAGTGCGTGCATGATGAAACCTCCTGCTACCGGAGTTCCTACTCAGGCCCTGCCGGTCCGCAGAATGATACGCCTGCGGGTCTATTGATTTCA
The DNA here is from genome assembly GCA_003223115.1 of Acidobacteriota bacterium. Classification (GTDB taxonomy): domain Bacteria; phylum Acidobacteriota; class Terriglobia; order Bryobacterales; family Bryobacteraceae; genus QHXW01. The sequence goes on along the minus strand of QHXW01000402.1, from coordinate 3,421 downwards.
AGCTGGCCGTAGGTAGATAACGTGCGCGTCCGCACATGCCGCTCGAACGTCTTCATTCGTGGCCAGGAATACGCTTAAATCGATCAGCCTCGTCAACGAATAGCGCATGGCCGGCATTCTCAAATACCTCGAGGCGGGAACCGTGGATTAGGCTCTGCATAGCCCGTTGAGCCTTGAGGTCCCTGCATCTTTGCCCGCCGCTATAATCAGCGTGGGTATGTTGATTTTCTCCAAGAGTGGAGCACGATCTCGTGCAATCCACGAATCTAGTAAAGCAACCGCCGTGCTTGTGGGTGTTCGCAGGCGCAAACGAACGAGGCGTTCATAGTAGCTATCGCTCTGGGGCCTCTTGAACATCCCACGGACTGAGCGTGCAATGAATGCTCGCGCGTCAGACTGGTATCCCCAACTAAAATCCATGTACGCCTTCATGAAGTCAGTTGCGATCGAACACCAGAAGCTCATCCACCAGTACAAGGCGCGTCACTGCCTTCGAGCTGAACTGGTCGATGTAGGCTACGACGGCCTCGACGCCCATTGACCAACCGACTATTACGACTGAAGCTAATTTCAGCTGTTCAATCACCGTGTGAATGTCGCGTGCGTGGCCTTCCGGGGAGTTGCCCTCTGTCGTTTGGGAAGAGAGGCCGTAGGAGCGCGGCTCCATCGCCACAACGCGTCTGGTCCTTGAAAAATAAGCGAGCTGCTCTTCAAAGATGTCTGCTGGCGTTATCCAGCCCGGCACGAACAAGATAGTGGCGAGCTTGGATCGGTGACCCGGCGGCATCGCCTCTAGGTAGGTAATGGATGGAGAGAGCCTCAGAGGCCCTGACAAAAGAGCTTCTCGGGTGTGACCGTCGCGTTTCCGCGGCTGAAATGGCACACAAAGATACGAAGTACCACATCTGGGTCAGCAGAAAACGGCCGCAGGATCTTAACTCCCTGGACCATGAATCACCTCACGGTGCGCGGCGTCGAGGTCATCGGCGATCTGGACGGCCAGCTTCAGAGCATCTTCTGCTGGCAGCCGGGCCGCGCAGTGGCTGGGTGCGGGCGGAAAGGCTCATCGCTTCACCCCCGCGGTCCAGTTGAGCACTATAGTGACCGGCTTACTGACTTCTCCAACCGGCTCGCCGAAGAGGAATCTCTCACCGTCGCGGGCCGCGACGTATTGGGCCGCCGCTAATGCATCCACTCGGAGCGGAGTTTGAAACAAGATTCTAGGCGCATTAGTCTCGAGGCTGGGTCCGCCTTTCACTTCGACCGACCTCATTTTCCCCTCGAGGCCAAGGTAGAAAAGCTCCTTGCCATCCCTTCGCCAGCGCGGTTGGCAGCCTCCGCCGTTTGAGACCTGCCGCCTTTCCCCAAACGATGGGAACGAGGCAATGTAAACTTCCCACTGTCCCGACTCCTGGGACTGGTAAGCGACCCAGCGCTCGTTCGGAGAAACTCTGGGGTTGTCTTTGTCGACTTCTGTTTCGAGCAAGACCACTGGTTTTCGCTCACCCGAGAGCGGTAGCCGGTAGAAGTTGACTGGGCCGGAGTTGTTTTCGAAGAGCAGCGAGCCGTCCTTGAGCCACTGCTGTGCCCATTTGTCCTCATCGGACTCGAAGACCAGCTCCTCATTGCCACCGCCGACTTCCTTTCGGTAGAGGTCGAGTTTCCCTTTCTGATCGGAACTATAGACAAGCTCCCGGCTGTCCGGGGACCACTGCGGATCTTCGCACGTATGGGGAGTCAGGCGCGATAAGATACCAGTCGGAAGGTCCAGAATCCAGATTTCAAACCCACCGGTCTCCGGGTCCGCGCGCATTACATTACAGCAAGTCTTTTCTCATTCGGTGACAAGTTAGATTCGGCATAAGTTCCTGGTCCACCAATCAGGGCCTGCCGCGCACCGTCGCGCGCGTGCCAGGCCAGTTGAACCTGGTTATAGCTGCGGCTGCCATAAACCAGAACGCCATTTTGGGAGACGGAAAACGGGGATACCGGAAGTCTCGTTGTAAGCCAACGCGTTCGGCAATCGGAAACGCTCGGCCAGTCAGCCTGAGCTTGGCGGCATCGAACGGCTGTGCCAGCAGCGTTGTTTGGCGACCGTAAATCAGAAAGCCTGGCGGAGCGTAGCTTGCGGTCGAGACGATTGGCAGTAGCATGCGCTCCTCTTTGGAGTCCAGTGACCCAAGACATATCCCTCCCTTTCCTGAGCGGACACTTCCCGAAAGGTAGAGAAAATGCCGCCCATCCGGCAAGAACTGCGGCAACCACTGCGCCATCTGCTGCCGCGATTTGTCGGACTGTAGTACCTGTGTCGATTCGCCTCCCGCAGCAGAAACACGAAAAATTCCCGATCCCTCTGTTCCCGAGAACAAGATGACGCCGTCCCGGTTCCGGTCGCCTCCTCCGGCAGGAGACTTCACAACACAAAGCGTCTGAGGCGATCCACCGGTCACGTCTTTCTTCTGAAGCTTGTCATTGGTAAAAAATGCGATCTGGTGGTTGTCGGGCGACCAGAAGGGTGAGTACGCCCCTTCGGTTCCCGGCAGCAATTGACTTGTGAGTGAATCCAGCGAACGAAGCCAGAGATGCCTGATCCCGCAGTATCCAAAAACTCGATTGCACTGAAAACACAGGTTTCCGCCGGGTTGTTGGTATGACGTTAGGTTAAGGTTAAGAGGCGATTTCCGGGCGATGTAACGTTGTGTTACGTCGGATTCAGGGCGCGTCCTCGTAAGGTCCGAAAACTGGATCTGCAAGAAATAGCGTTACCGCAGCCCTCAAGTCTCGCGATAATGAGCTAACGATGCCGAGAGTCCTGGATCCATTCCGGTTCGTGCTGATTGCCGTCGCCGGGTGGATGAACCAACACCAACTGCAGATCATCGATTACCTTCGCGAAGAGAACCGAGTTCTTCGCGAGCAACTCGGTGGGCGGCGAGTGCGCTTCAACGACGACCAACGCCGTCGATTAGCCGTGAAGGCCAAAGGGTTAGGACGGAGGCCTCTGGCGGAGGTCGCCACCATTGTCACGCCCCGAGACCTTGTTGGCCCGGCATCGGAAGCTGATTGCCCACAAGTACGACGGCACTGCGCAGCGCGGGCCGGGGCGTCCGAGGACAGCCCTCGATATCGAGAAGTTGGTGGTTCGACTCGCAGAGGAGAACCGGGATTGGGGCTATCGGCGGATCCAGGGCGCATTGTCCAATCTGGGGCACGCAATTGCGCGCAGCACGATCGCTGAGATGCTGGAACGGCACGGGATCGAGCCGGCGCCGGAGCGCAGCCGGAAGACGACCTGGAAGGAGTTTCTGAGCCGGCATTGGGAACTGATTGTGGCCGCGGATTTCTTCACCGTGGAAGTGTGGACCCGGCGGGGGCTGCAGCGGTTCATCGTGCTGTTCTTCATCGAGTTGTCGACGCGCAA
>QHXW01000061.1 GCA_003223115.1 Acidobacteriota bacterium | reverse complement strand
CACGGGCAATTCCGTTTCCCGCCCGTCTATGGGCAGCCAGCTACTCTGCGGCCCAATGAACCTTGCTCAAATCCACGCCCTCTTTCGCCATCTCGTACAACGGCGACAGGTCGCGCAGCCGCCGGACCACTTCCGTCACTCGGCCGGCAACATAATCAACTTCTTCTTCGGTGTTGAACCTGCCCAGGCCGAAACGAATCGAGGTGTGCGCCAGGTCATCACCTACGCCCAGAGCTTTCAACACATAGCTCGGCTCGAGCGTGGCTGAGGTGCAAGCTGAACCGCTCGAAACCGCTACGTCGTTAATACCCATCAGCAGCGACTCGCCTTCCACATAGGCGAAACTGATGTTCAAGTTGTGCGGCAGCCGATGCTCCTGCGACCCGTTAACATAAACTTCGTCCAGCTCTGAGAGGAACTTGTCCCGCAGCTTGTCGCGCAGATGCTGCAGGCGTTTGGATTCCTCGGGCATCTCGCGATGGCAGATCGCGCAGGCCTCGCCCATACCCACAATGCCGGTCACGTTGAGCGTTCCGGACCGCATGCCGCGCTCATGGCCGCCGCCATCCATTTGCGCCGTGATCTGCACGCGCGGGTTTTTACGCCGCACGTACAGCGCTCCCACGCCCTTCGGCCCGTAGATTTTGTGCGCGCTCATCGACATCAGATCGATGTTGTCCTGTATGACGTTGACAGGAATCTTGCCCACGGCCTGCACCCCGTCGGTATGGAACAGGACGCCTTTCTCATGCGCGATTTTGCCGATTTCGCGGATCGGCTGGATCACGCCGATTTCGTTGTTGGCATACATGAGCGTAATCAGGACCGTCTTGTCCGTGATCGCATCGCGCAGCATGTCCAGATCCACCAGACCGTCGCCTTTCACCGGCAGATAGCTTACGCGGTAGCCGTGCTTTTCGAGCTTCTTGCAAGTGTCCAGCACCGCTTTATGCTCGGTCGCTACGGTGATGATGTGATTGCCCTTTTCCGCGTACATCTCGGCTACACCCTTGATCGCCAGGTTGTCGGACTCGGTCGCGCCGCTGGTGAAGATGATTTCTTTGGATGTCGCGCCAATCAGATCCGCAATCTTCTTCCGCGCGTCATCCACCGCTTTCTCCGCTTCCCAGCCGAAGCTGTGATTGCGGCTGGCCGCGTTCCCGAACTTTTCCACGAAAAAGGGCATCATGGCCTCGACGACCCTGGGGTCGACGGGCGTCGTCGCATGATTATCAAAATAAATGGGCGTCTTCATCGGCGTTCCTCACAAAACATGTAATGGCTCGATCGCGGATGTAAAGCGTTTACCGGCGTCATTCTCCGGCTCGCACGCAGCGGGCTCCCCCGCCATCTCCGAAATCGTGATTCGCTCGAGCAACTGCATAATTGATTCGTGCACTTTGCGCAACGGTTCGCGAACCGTACATTTCTCGGACTGGTCGCAGTGGCCATGCGCGGTAAAACAAGTCGTCAAGATAATCGGTCCATCGATGGCCTTGATCACCTCGAGAGCGCTGATCTTTCGCGGATGCCGCGCCAACCGGTAGCCGCCGGTCGCACCCGAGACCGACTGCAGCAAACCCGTTTTGGTCAGCTTTTGCAGAATCTTGGCCAACAAAGGAAGCGGCAGGCCATAGGCGTCGGCGATTTCCTTGGCGCTGGCTGTCCCCCGCTCCCCTGCCACGGCCAGGTGCTTGAGGGCAATCAGGCCATAGTCGGCTTTCTTCGTCAGCTTGAGCATGGATATAGGACCGGTTGAGTCCAAGATCAGTATACCGCTAAATCTCTATACTGGTCAACCACTTAAACTCCGACCATATGCATCCTATTTCAACCCGTAGACCGGGATCCGCCAAAATCGAAGGTTTTATGGATGAATCCGGACATTGAATTGAACGGTGGGGTCGCTTTTACCTCCGATGCTAGACGTACGGTTGACGCAGGCTCGGTGGCTGGTCGGCAAGATGGTTCGACTATTTCGTTTTCGTTCCCGCGAGTGTCCTCGCACTGCTGTTTCCCGAAATCACCCTGATTTTCTGCTGCTTTTCGTTGGCCTCGTACCTGACGCAGGAGGTGGATCCCACCGTGTTCCTGCTGTATGACGGCGGCGTGGTACGGATCGGCTTCGCGGTGGGCAGTATTGTGCTCGGAATCTATTTCCACGACTTGTACTCCCGAATTCAGGTGAAGTCCCGCATTTTGCTGGCGCAGCAACTCTCTCCGGTGATGATTGGAATTGCGTTGCTGGCCGAGGGAGTTATCGGTTACCTAGACGGCGACCTGATTCTGCCTCGGCGCCTCATGCTTCTGGCCAGCGCCCTCACCCTGATCAGCGTTTTTGCCTGGCGCGTCCTTTACAGCATGTTCCTGCTCAGGGTGATGGGGGGACAGCGGCTGTTGCTGATCGGCGGCAGCAAGGTGCTGGGTGAAATTGCCTGTCACTGCAGGAGCACCCTGAACTTGGCATGAGAGTGGCTGGCGTAGGGGACGACTGCTGCTCGACTACTCCTCTGCCCCTACGCTGGGGCACCAAGCCTGTCGGACCCTTGGCGCCGTCGCCGAGATTGGGATGCGCAATGCGGCCGGACCGCATTGTCGTCGGCCTATCGGAGCGGCGGGACCGTATGCCGGTGGCCGACCTGCTTGATTTGCGCTGGCGGATTTCCGATCGAAGAGGCTGTGACCACTTATGAAGCGGTTTGCGGTCGCATACGGACCGCGGAATTGCGTCCGGCACAGTTGATCTTTCGGAACGGCTCGGACCCCGCAACAGTACCTTGATGTTTCGCACGGCTATTGATTTTCTGCTGGCGCTGGCGGGAGTCCTCTTCTTTCTACCCGTGATGCTGCTGGTGGCCCTGGCCGTCAGACTCACTTCGCCAGGCCCTGTGCTCTACCGCCAGACCCGTGTAGGCCGCCACGGCGCAACGTTCACCTTGCCCAAGTTCCGGTCAATTCAAGCCAATGCGGAGCAAACCACCGGAGCCGTTTGGGCGCCGCGATGACCCCCGCGTCACCAGCATCGGAGGCATCCTGCGCAAACTGCGCCTGGATGAATTCCCCCAGCAGCTCTCCGAGAAGATTCCGTATTACCGGCAGCGGCATGCAGTCAACCGGGCATTAACGGCTGGGCCCAGATCAACCACAAATATGGGGATTCCATCGAGGATGCCATCGTGAAGCTCGAATATGATCTGTACTACATCAAGAACATGTCGCCCAGCCTCGACACCTACATCATCTTCCACACCCTGAAGACTATGCTTCTGAGGCGCGGCGCGCAGTAACCCTCAACTCAATCCGGTCCGAAATCGGTCTCGTTGGTCCGCGCGAGGCTCGGATCCTGATCCGGCTTCAGCAGCAGACAGTTCCCCACCGCTAACGCCTCGATGGCTGTTCCCATGAAACAGCGAAAAGCATCTTCCGGCGTACACACAATCGGCTCGCCGCGCACGTTGAAGCTGGTGTTCACGATCACCGGGCACCCGGTGCGCTGCTTGAAGCAGCTTAGTAACTCATAAAATCTCGGATTTGTCTCCCGATGCACGGTCTGAATGCGCGCCGAGTAATCCACGTGCGTCACCGCCGGGATATCGGACCTCGGCACTTTGAGTTTGTCGATGCCGAAGAGCTCCGGCCCGCCAGGCATTGTCTTCCGGTGATGCTTTACGACACCGGCTACCAGCAGCATGTAAGGACTGTCTTGATCCAGCTCGAACCAATCGGCGACGTCCTCTCTCAATATGGAGGGCGCGAAGGGCCGGAAGGACTCCCGGCGTTTAACCTTGAGGTTGAGGATGGATTGCATGGACGGTGAGCGAGCATCGCCCAGGATGGAGCGGCCGCCCAAAGCCCGGGGCCCAAACTCCATGCGACCCTGGAACCATCCCAGCGCTTTTCCCTCGATCAATGCATCCACCGATGCTTTCAGCAATTCCACATCCCCCAGCACCGTGAAACGCCCGCCTGCCGCGTGCAATCTGCGCTCGATGTCTTCTTGCGAGAAGCCCGGTCCCAGGAATGCGCCTTTCATGGCATCGCACCGGTTCCGCGAACGCGGTTGTCCCTTATACAGGTGATATGCCGCCAGAGCTGCTCCTAGAGCCCCGCCAGCATCGCCAGCTGCCGGTTGAATCCAGAAGTGCTCGAAACGGCCATCGCGCAGCACGCGCCCGTTGGCCACGCAGTTCAACGCCACTCCGCCGGCCAGACAAAGATTTTTCGCGCCCGTCTTTGACGCCAGCGACCGAGTGAGGCGCAAGATGATTTGTTCGAGCACCACCTGAATCGACGCCGCCACATCCATGTGCCGTTGGTTGAGCGCTTCCTGCGGTTTCCTGGCGGGTCCTCCGAACAACGCATCGAACCTGGAGTTGGTCATCTTCAAGCCGGTACAGTACTCGAAGTAGGAGAGATCGAGTCGAAAAGAGCCGTCCGTCTTCACGTCAATCAGGTGATCAAGAATCGTTTGCGCGTACTTGGGTTCGCCGTATGGCGCGAGGCCCATCAACTTGTACTCGCCGGAGTTCACTTTGAAGCCCGTGTAGTAGGTAAAAGCTGAGTAGAGCAGGCCCAGCGAGTGGGGAAAATGGATCTCTTCGAGCACTTCCAGGCTCGGACCTCGCCCCATAGCGATTGAAGTGGTGGCCCATTCTCCCACTCCATCCATGGTTAGGACCGCGGCCTCTTCAAAGGGCGATGGAAAAAAAGCGCTCGCCGCATGGCTCAGATGGTGTTCCGTGAACAGCAGCCGCTTCTGCCAATCGAACCCAGGGCCATATTGCTTCAAAAGTTTTCCCAGCAGGTTTTTCTGAAAGAGTTTCTCTCGTACCCACAACGGCAACGCCATTTGAAACGAACGGTACCCCGAAGGAGCAAAGGCCAGATAAGTTTCCAGGAGCCGTTCGAATTTAAGAAATGGCTTGTCGTAAACACGACGTAGTCGAGCGCCTCGAGTTCCACGCCTGCTTCGGCCAGACAGTAATCCACGGCGTGCCGCGGGAAACCGGAGTCGTGCTTCTTACGCGTGAAACGTTCTTCTTGCGCCGCCGCCACTACCTCACCGTCGCGAACCAGAGCCGCGGCGCTATCGTGATAGAAAGCAGAAATGCCTAGTATTTGCACGGTGAGGTGACTAGAACAGCGTGTAAATAAACGGGGCCACGGCGGAACCCTGCGCCAGCAGAAGCAAGCCGCCAAAAATCAGGATTACGAGAATGATCGGCAACAGCCAGTACTTCTTCCGTGTCCGCAGGAACGCCCAAAATTCGGTCAGAAACGATATCACAGGTTCACCTAAAACTGCCGGGCCATGGTCTCCGGAGGCGGTCCAGGAGGCTGCTTCTCTATCCAGTAGGTCTTGGCGTCGGGGCTAAAGCGCAAACGCAAAGAGTCGCCGCCGGTCAGCCGCATCAGCAAGCCTACTGGTGTGAACACAAGATAGAACAGGGCAGCGGTCACTACCGGATTCACAATCTTGTTGAGCACGCGAGCCAGCCACGTCCACACGCGGTTCAACGGACCAAGCACCGAAGGCCGAGCCAAGGCAAGCAGCAAGAAAACGGCGCTAACTGCTAAAGCCCACCAGCGCGGGCTTCTGTGGTGAAAGGCCGGCCATAACGCCAGCATCAAAAAAAACAGGGCGAAAACCAATCCGAAGGACCGGTCCGACGAGCCTTGCTGTTGGTCCAAGCGGCTGAAATCTTCGTGCGCAGTCAAGCCTCACCCACTTCAATCTTGTACCACGACCGCAGGGAGCGGCATCACGACCGGCCAGGGAGCGGCAAACGAACCTATTCGGTCTTCTCAGGCGACGCCACGAAGCGATAACCCACTCCGCGAATGGTCAGCAGGTGCCGCGGGCGCGACGGATCGGTTTCGATATAGCGCCGCAGCCGTACGATAAAGTTGTCGATCGCCCGCGTGTCGGTGTCCTCCTGCAGCCCCCAGACTTCTTCGAGCATGTGCTTCCGCGACACCGGCTTGCCCTCATGCCTGATCAGATAGCGCAGGACATTGGCTTCCATTAACGTTAGTGGAAACTTCTGATCGCCCACTCGCAATTCCAGAAGATCGAAATTGACTGATTTTTCACCGAAGCTGAACGTGTCTTTCGGCTCCGGCGGTGTCGTGTGAGTAGCGGCAACATTGTTCAAAGTCGTACGCAGCCATTCCCGCCTGCGCAGCAAGCCGCGTATACGTGCGATGAGAATGGGCAGCTCGAACGGCTTGGTCAAATAGTCATCCGCCCCCGCGGCGAACCCTCGTAGCACGTCCTCCGGGTGACCGCGGGCGGTCAGCATCAGAGTTGGAACGAACTGGCCGGCACGCCGCATTTCCGACATCACGGTGAACCCGTCTTTGCCGGGCAGCATCACATCCAGCACCACCACATCCACCAGCGAGGGTTCCGTTATTACCAGATCGAGCGCAGCTTCTCCGGTTTCCGCAACCTGCACTTGATAACCTTCGGCCTCCAGGTTGAAGCGCAACCCGTCGGCCAGGTGCTGCTCATCTTCTACAACCAGCACGCGAATCATTTGACAATAGGGAATTGCAGCACAAACGTGCTTCCGTGTCCCGGGCCCTCGCTCTCTGCCCAGGCTCGGCCGCCATGCCGCTTGGCGACGGAACGCACGATGTACAACCCCAGACCTGTTCCTTTCACACGCGCGGCTATCGGTCCCGGCACGCGGTAGAAGCGTTTGAAAATCTGCTTCAGATCAGTCTTGCGAATTCCCACGCCTTCGTCTCTCACGCGCACCGCTGCGTATTTGCCGTCGATCTTGCTGGTCTCCACCGTGACTTTGACGTGGTCGGTCCCCGAATACTTCACGGCGTTGTCGATGAGGTTGGAAACCGCCGCGCGAACTTCATCCGCGTCCCCCAGAATGGTCGTCGGCGGACCCGGCTGGTATTCGAGCGATTCCGTGGTGAGGTGATGCAGCGTCCGTGCCCGTGCCAGGCACTCCTGCACTACGCCCCCCAAATCGAGTGGCGATGGATTGAGCTTGCGGCCGGCAGAGCCGATGCGGCCCGTGCGTAGGATCTGTTCGATAGTCGAGAGCAGCCGGTCGCTGTCTTCGAGCATGGTGCGATAGAACTCTCCACGTTTGTCCTCCTCCACCGGGCGCGTCTGCAATGTCTGGAGATAAAGGCGTATGGAGGCGACCGGCGTTTTCAGTTCGTGCGTCACCGCGTTGATAAAGGCGTCGTGCTGCTCGTTGCGCCGGATTTCGCGCACCAAAAAAATGGTGTTCAGCACCACGCCGGCGATGATCATCGCCAGAAGCAACACTCCCAAAACCAGCAGGATGCCCGTGCGCCAGTCGAGCAACACCCAGCCGATATAGAGGAGCAGGATGACCGAGATGAGACCGACGCCGAGCGAGATGAAAAATGCGATCGACTTGCGCCGGCCGGCGACAACCATAATTCCAGATTATGCCGAAATCTGTGTTGGGTGTGGAACTCGTCGCCGGTTCTGGAACTGGCCTCTGGTTGTGGAACTGGGCGCCTGCCGCAGCCTGGATGAATTACGCGGCTTCGCGCTCCGCCATCCCGCTTGCGACATTGGCTACGTGAATCGATTTCGCGACCCCCAGCGCTTTGAGGATCTTGATCAGAATCCACGAGGGGTCCAGCTCGTACCATGCCAGACCATGCCGGGCCGAAGTGGGATGTGCGTGGTGATTGTTGTGCCAGCCCTCGCCGAATGTCATGAGCGCAACCCACCAGTTATTGCGGGAATCGTCCCGTGTGGCGAAGCGCCGCGCGCCCCACATGTGCGTGGCCGAGTTCACCAGCCAGGTGGCGTGCAAACCGAACGTCACGCGCACAAAGACGCCCCACAGCATTAAGGGGAAACCGCCGATGGCCAGCAATAGAACTGCCAGCGACACCACGGGCACCCAGTGATAGTCGTTCAACCACACGTAGAAACGGTCCTTCGCCAGGTCCGGCGCGTATTTCGACATCAGCCGGGTATTGTTGTGTTTGCTCTCGCCAATCAGAATCCAGCCCGCGTGAGCCCACCAGGCGCCATCGCGCGGTGAGTGCGGGTCGCCTGCCTGATCGGACTTCTGATGATGGATGCGATGCGTGGCCACCCAGGAAATGGGCCCGCCTTCAAGCGTCAACGCGCCGCAAAAAGCGAAGAAATGTTCGAGCCACAACGGTACTTTGTACGACCGGTGCGTGTGCAGCCGGTGGTAACCCATGCTGATGCCAAGACCGGTGCTCACCCAGTACAGAAAAATAGCGGCGGCGAAAACCTTCCAACTGAACAGGAATAGCGCGACAACGGATCCGACGTGCAGCAGCACCATCACAAGGATGACTGGCCAGTTCTTCTGGCTGTCGGATGTGTTTCCGAATTCCGCGATCAAGTGGGTCTCCCGGACAATGCGAATGACTAGCAATTTCAACCTAACAGGGAATTCGCTACGGGTTTGTAATAATTATGTAATTTCAATACGATACGAGCGATTTGCATATCCCAAACGGAATAAATATCCTTAGATTACGCTCGGGTGTTAGCCGCAGTTTACACTCATTCGCCGTGCAACCACACCCTGCGCACCGCTCCTCGGGCAGCCGGTAAACCGAACCGCGAGCGTGAGAGAGCGGAGCCTGATCCATGCTGGATCACGCTGGATCACCCAAGAGTGACTCTTTTCTGGGATCTGCCGGCAAATCATCCGTTATAATTTCCTTGCTTGTCTATTGGCTCCCTCCGCACGCGAGTGACGATTTCAACTGGCGCGGCGGTGTTTCTTTTTCTGGGTCTTGTCTGGGCCCGCTCGGCGCTCAGCCGGCATCCGGCCCGGCGGCTCGAACTCACGCTTCATCCGGCCGAAATTCGCACGGCGGCGCTCGACCCCTCTGACAGCGCAGGCGACGGCACTCCCGATTTTCTGCGCCTGGATGACGAGCACGATCAGCAAGCGTTTCGCCGCTGGTTCACGTTTTTGGCTGAAGCCCAATATTTCCAGCGAGTGCCGGATCGTCCGGCCGAGATCACGGATTGTGCCGCGCTGATTCGCTACGCCTATCGCGAAGCATTGCACGTCCATGATGACGGCTGGGCGGAGCAGGCGCACCTGCCCATTCTTGCCGGCCTCGAGCTGGTGGCCAAGTATCAGTATCCATATACACCGCTCGGAGCTGGGCTGTTTCGAGTGCGTCCCGGCCCCTTCCGTCCCCGGGACTTGGCCGATGGAGCTTTCGCGCAATTCGCCGATGCGCAGACGCTCCAGCGCTTCAATACCCATTTTGTGTGCCGCGAGCTGGCACGCGCCCTGCCCGGCGACCTGCTCTTTTTCCGCCGTCTCACCGCGCGCATGCCGTTCCACAGCATGATTTTTCTCGGCCACAGCCAGATGAATCGGGAAAGCGCCGTCGCCTATGTGCTCTATCACACCGGCCCTGATGGATCGAAGCCCGGCGAAATCCGCAGATTGAGCGAGGAAGAACTGATGCGCCATCCGGATCCGCAATGGCACCCCATCGAAGGTAATCCCAGCTTTCTGGGTGTCTATCGCTGGAACATTCTGCGAAAGGTTTTTTGAGCCAT
>QHXW01000401.1 GCA_003223115.1 Acidobacteriota bacterium | reverse complement strand
CAAATGCAGTTTCTCATCCGGACGAGCAACGATCCGGCGACGGTGAAAGCCGCCTTGCGCCGGGAAGCACTTGCGACCGATTCGTCACTCCGCGTCCGTATCCAAACCATTGAGGAAATGCTGGAGGCGATGATGGGACCCCTAAGAACGACTTCCTTGTTACTCAGCGTGTTGGGAGCGATGGCGCTGGTCATGGCGTCAATAGGAATATACGCCATCATGGCTTATGCTGTCAGCCAGCGAACACGCGAAATTGGAATCCGCGTGGCATTAGGCGCTCAACGTCCCGAAATCCTGGCGCTGGTTATGCATCGGACGGTGACGCTGATATTTTGGGGTATCGGATTCGGTCTCATCGGAGCGCTGGCTTTGAATCGAATTTTGTCCAGCGCTCTTGCGGATTTTGGAGGACTCGATGCTGTAACCTGTGTCTCCGTCGCCCTCCTTTTGGGTGTCGTTGCCATTCTCGCCAGTTACCTCCCAGCCCGCAAAGCGCTCCGCGTTGATCCGATGCAGGTCCTGCGCTGCGAATAGCGAAGGGCAGCTGAACGTCAGCAGGAAGTTTGGGCCGGAATACGTCGTCGGGAATTCGACTATGCAGCGCACAAAACGGCGTCGTACGCCGGACTCCTCCCTGTGTCCACCAATTCGGACAAGCTGTAAAATCCCGAGATACGAAAATTAACCGGCCAAATCTGTTTGAACCTAAGTCTCAGCGTAAGCGCTTCATAATCAAACAGTTTGATGGCCTATCGTAGATGTGGCCTTGCGGAATTGCCCGCTTCGAGACAGTTGACATGTGCACCGAGCCTCCGGCGTTCACTTGCGAGAACTGTGTTTGGAGGCTCGCGCCATTGCGGCCTTAGCCATCAAATATTGATATAGTGTCCGGGCATGAACCAAACACTTGTTGCGCGGTTTTTCACCAGTGTCCTGCTCCTGACGGGTTGCTGGATTGCTTACACGCAAAACCAGGGCAAGCAACCTCCAGCATTGACTCTCAACAAAGTCAAGGATGACCTATATGAGATCGAAGGCGACGGCGGCAATGTCGCGGTGTATGTCACGGGTGAAGGCGTCGTCCTGGTCGATGACAAGTTCGAGCAGGATCACGAGGGCATCATTGCCAAGGTGAAGAGCGTGACCGACCAACCCGTGAAGTACGTGCTCAGTACGCACCATCATGCCGACCACAGCGGCGGCAATGCCAAATTTCTGCCAACTGCTGAAATCATCTCCACGGCCAATGCGCGTGCCAACATTACCGGACACAAGCAGTCGAACGCTCCGCCCGGAGTGGCCGCAGCCCGAGTGGTGTTCACCGAGGAGTGTTCCGTGTTTCTTGGTGGCAAGGAGGCGCGCTCGCGTCACTTCGGCCGAGGACACACGAACGGCGATGCCATCGTCTACTTCCCGGCACTGCGGGCGATCCATACCGGCGACTTGATGGCCGGGACCACTCCTCTCATCGACTACCCGGGCGGTGGCAGCGTGGTCGAGTGGATCAAGACGCTGGACGCAGCGATGCAACTCGATTTCGACACCGTGATCCCCGGTCACGGCCCCGTGACGAGCAAGGCGGGGCTGCTCACCTATCGGAACAACATCGAGAAGCTGCGCAACCGCGCAGCCGGTCTAATTCGCGAGGGCAAGAGTCAGGACGAGGTTGGTAAAGTGATGATCGCGGAGTTCGGCTGGGCTCCTAACGGCTTGCAAATGCAGTGGAGCCTACCGGGTATGATGACTGAACTTAAATAGGTAGCCATAGCAACCGCGCCCCGAGCTTCCTCCATCCCCGTATCCGGGGACTTTCAGGCACGGGCGGCAGTTCAACGAGACGGCTATACAGCACACATGGCTCCCACCAGTTTCCGGTAACCCCGTTTACCTGGAAAGGACGGGCTATGACCGTTCTGCCGTTACGTTCTAATGTGAGGCGTCTTCATCCGTCAAGATATTATGAGGTACCACTGACTGGGCGGTCATACATTGAAGTCGAAACGTTTGCCGTTGTGGCTCAGCGCCATCGGCGGCCTTCTCGCCCTCCCGGGAGTTCTGTGGTTTGGTGGCTCCGGGACGCGCCCTAATAACGACGATGTATCGAGCGCGCTCAAGCCCCTAACCCGAATTCACCTTGACAGTATTGACGAAAAGCCACTCTCGGTAGCGCTCATCATCCCTAACACGGCCCGCTGGACGCGGATTCGCAAGGCGTGGGGAGAGCCGGAATTCGTCTTCAGCGCAATAGACCCAACGGGAAGGTTCGCCCAGTGTTTACCAGAAATGGGCATGTGAATCGAGCTAAGGGATCCTACCGGCAGGGTCATCGCTCTTCGACCCGGTAGCGGACCTTACGGCTATTCGACCAACTGCGAATCGAGCAGTCTGCGATTCCGTGCCGCTGTTGCCGACGAGTTGACGCTGGAGGTCACGAAAACAGAAGAGGGCGTGACCGCAGGAGATCTCATCGTCGTAGGTTACTGGTTCAACACAAAAGACAAACTCGTGGGGGGTGGGACTCGATAAGGACTTTGAATCTCTCGTGAAATGGCCCTCGTTTGCTGGTTCTCTCCTCGTTCTATCGGGTCTGGTGGTGTTCGTCAGGAACCGCGTACGGCAACACCGGGGAGATTAGCTATTTCAGGCGTTCGGACACGACCTGGCCGCGAAGTGGGTTTCCTTCCATCACGCCGGGCTGGGACCCCGTCCTCGAACGTCGCCCGTCGAAGTTGGTGGTAACCCCGTGTTTCGTCCACGACGCGTTCTCGCGTCCCCGTGGACACGGATTGACAACACGCGTAGCATAGTGTTCGATGCGCTCCAAAACGGCATTTGCCAGCATCGTCCTATTCCTAATCCCGCATTCGTCGTACTCGCAAGCGAACAAGACCCGTGTAACTGAAACTCAACTCGCTTCGGGCCGCATCGTCGACCTGCAAGGCCGACCACGCTGCTGTGTTGTTCTGACCTTGGTGCCCATAAACTCGCCCACCGCCATGCCAATCACAGCGTTTACGAAATACGATGGATCGATTTCCTTTTCTGGTCTGCAACGAATCAGTTACGAATTGTCGATCCCCGGCGGCGATTTTTCAATTCATCCCGCGAGAATTGATGCACCAACGGCTGGAGACTTGGAAATCGGTGACGTCGTTGTAGAACCAGCGGTGAGCAGCAATTTCAATATTGACCAAGTCCTTGTTGATCGACATGTAGTTGATAACCCGCTGGTAGGTGTCTTTATGTTAGGTCGCGAAACGGCAGGAGCGTCGGACAAGCCTCAAGACCCTTGCTGGGTGCATGCTGACCGGTACAAAACAGTGGAAGAGTTCGTCGGCCGGGGTGCGCAAAGAATTCGCGCAACTCGGGTGACAGCGGCTCCGACTGTTCGGGCCGACGGCACGCCTGTGCCGATTGCCATAAACCCGGACAGCGTACGTGCGGATCTCCTGCGCGTCTGGCTGGGCTATTTCCGGTTTGCCGCGTGCTCGATCATGTGGGCCGAGGGTGCAGGCTGGAGCGTCGAAGCGCAAGTCGAGTACCCGGACCACCGAAACGCGTTCCTTCGGACAAACGGCATGCACACGTATATTCGGGATCGCGACGGCCGCAACTGGTATATCCGTCTCTGGCCCGCTGTCGACTGACCGGTCGTACGACTGGTGGTGAGTGCATTTTGGGTGAACTGACGCCAATCGTCGTTTATGGGCGAGATGTGGGGGTTACGGACAAGTGGCCGGGCCGAAGCTACGGCGCTCAAAAATGGTCGGAGGGTTCGTCCGTGGGGTCAGAGAGTTCGCTGTTGTAAACCGCCCTGATCTTGGCGGCGGTCACGGCACGTGGCGCGTCACGTCGGCGAGAACGATCCCCCAACTCGAAGCATCGGGCCACGTCACGGGCCGAAGTGCGCAAACGAGTCCTCCGTTGGCGCCCCAGAAACGCAATACCTCTCTAGCTTTTGTATCGGATTCAACTTCGGACGGCACGCCGATGTCGCGGTCCGCATTCTTTTTGGACTTGAACACGCCCCGATTCTAGCGTGATTGGGCAAGTGGGCGGTATGTGGGGTTAGCGGAGACTGGCCGGCATAAACGGGGATCTGGGAAGGTTCGTTATCCAGCCTGGTACCGATACGAAGAAGGGGGCGTTGTTTCACATATCGGAAACCCTCCAGGCCGATTCTCGCTCCCTTTTCTGCTCCCCCAACAATTTTTGCGCACCAGCAGCGATACGATCTCATTGAGATTTTCAAGAATGTCGGTATTCGGCGTTGCGCTGAGCTGTCAGATCTTGTGCGGTATAAAAAAGGGTGCCCGATACTTATCTCTTAACATCTCATCAGCCGCGCGATCGCCAACGAACCGATTAGCTCCTAAATCGAAGCGCAACTCTCTTTTCAACCGGTACGAAATGTTCCCCAACAAACAGAAGGCTGTCGAGAGGTAGGTTTCATTGATCTCGGCCGTCAGCATATCGCGCTTGCCTGCGCGCACAGCATCGAAGAAATTCTGGAAGTGGGATAGCTCCTCGTCGCCGGTTCGGTCGACATCATCGAGCCTACCCATATCGGGCTCTGGAGTGCTTCGTCCCTCTAGAAAAACTTTGAATTTTTCAGAGTCGCTATCCGAAATCATATAGCCTTTCGAGCCATAGAACATCAGTCCGGAACTCACGCCGCCTTCACTATTGCTGTATCTGCCGCGAACCTCCATGACCATCTCCGTGCCATCGTCGAACTGATAGGTCGTTAACTGAGTATTAGGCGTCTGTCCCTGATCCTTATAGCCAAAGCGCCCGCCCGTGGAATAGATCTTGGAAGGCAGCCCCTTGTTCAGCCCCCACCGCGCAACGTCGATGTAGTGAATCCCGTTATTCCCGAGTTCACCGTTACCGAAATCCCAGAACCAATGCCAGTTATAAGGATGGAGATTGCGGTTGAAGGACTGCATCGGTCCCGGCCCAACCCACAAGTCCCAGTTCAACGTGCTCGGAGCGCTTTCGGAATCTTTGAAACCCAACGAATCGCGCTTTTGATAATGTACACAGCGCGCCATATAAACATCGCCAATGGTGCCCTCACGCAGTGCCTGAATCGCTCGCCGGACATAGCCGCTGGAACGCCGCTGCGTTCCGCCCTGCACCAGGCGGTCGTATTTCCGCGATGCCGCGACCATTTGAGCGCCTGAAAAAAAGTCATGGCAGACGGGCTTCTCGACATACACGTGCTTGTCGGCTTGGCATGCCCAGATGGCCGCCAGAGCATGCCAGTGGTTGCAGGTCGCGATGGTTACTGCATCGATGTTGCGGTCTTCGAGCACGCGGCGCAGGTCCTGCTGGAGCGCGGGCCTCTTGCCGGTCAGCGACTCAAATTCGCCCGCCCTTTGCGCCATGCGGGTCTCGTCAGGATCGCAAAAGGTCGCCACTTCCACACCGGAAACCTTGGCGCAATCTCGCATGTGGTCGCGTCCGCGACCACCAAGGCCGATGACCGCTACCCGGATGCGATCGTTGACGGCCGCCCGCGCGCGAGAAGCTGCCAGCAAATGAACGCCGCCGGCCGCGGCTGCGTTCGTGATGAAGTCTCTTCGTCTGATCGGCATGAATGAATCCTCCTGGTCGATTGCACAGCGGCTCAGTGCAGCTTTACGGCCGCTTCGCCTTGCGCCATGCTGCGCTGCGCGGCAGCCATGAACTCTATAACCTCGAGCGTCTCTTCGTTCGGCACGGGTGGTTGCTTTGTCTCAAAGAATTTAACGATCTCCACCACCAGCGGCCGGTAACTGTCGTCTATATTCGGCGATACGGCCGTCTTTCCGCCGGCGCGGAATATCAGCGCGCCATATTCGGCGTCCGGCCGCAAAGCGCGTATCTCGCCAATTCGGCCGCCCTTCCATTTTCCAATAATCACGTCGGACGCATCGGTGTGTGTGCGCGCTACTTCCTGGCAGCCGGGTCCCAGCACCGCATACAACAGCTCTACGACGTGGATCGCGTAATAGGAGAGGTCCAGTTGGTCCCGGCCGAGCGGACCTGCTCCCCACGCGACCGCGCCTGTGGCATCGGGCAACTTCAGCGCGTCCACATCTTTTCCGTACCGAAGCGCCGACGCGCTGAACCATGGCACCCCGGCATTTTTTGCCAGGCGCAGAATTTCCCGTGCGTCTTCAAGTGACGAGGCCAGTGGCTTGTCGATCCACAGCGGTTTCCCGGAAGCGAGCGCCTGCTTGACCTGCTCCAGGTGCTGCCGCCCATCCACGCTCTCGATCATTACGCCGTCCACTTTCCGGCAAAGCGACGGAATGTCGGGAACCAACTCCACGTTCCATTTGGTGCGAAGGTCCTCGGAGAATTTGTCAACGCGCTGATAACTGTCCGCCAGATCCTTGCTTCCACCCTTGAACGCAGCGACGACACGCGCGCCGGGAACGTGCTGCGCCGACGACTCCTCATTGAGCAGCTTCGTAAACGCGATGACGTGCGATGTATCGGTTCCGATGACGCCCAGCCGCAAATCGGCAGCCAGTGCCAAGGGTGCGTAAAGAGCCGCGCACAAGGCCGGCAGTGTAAATCGCTTCGTTAAGCGCGCCTTAAAACTATTTTGCAATCCGTTCTCCCAGCGCAATCCGGACTTTGTCCCATTCCTCGGGGTTGTTTTTCCATATCTCGGTATCCAGCAGGGCCTGGCTGCCGAACGGCCGCTTGTACACGATACTGTTGACGAGTTCGTCCACTGCCTGCTTGCCGCCGGGTTTCTCGGCCAACAGCCAGAAATATTCAAAATCCTGCAATCCCCTGCGTTGCGCTTTCAAGCGGATGCTCGGAATCGGCTGTTGATAACCCATCACCGCGCCGCGATAGATCAGTTGGCCGGAGCCGTTATAAATGCGATCGGGGCTGTCCTTATAATTCTCGGACTCATACCACGCCGCGTATGCGTTCCAATCGAATTCCCACTCGACCCAGCCCGCCCGGTATTTCCAGCCTACCCACCCGATACCGCGATTCACCAGCAGATCCAGATCAATGAACGTGTTCGAGCCGCAGCCGCCGTTCTTCTTCTGCTCATAAATCATCGGGCCATAAAACCAGGTATCGATGCCCTTCTTGCGGAAGTAATCCACATCGTCGATGCTGAAATCCTCGGTGTGGCACACCCAAAGCTCCACTTCGCGCGCGAGCCGATCCATCACCGGGCGCGTATAGCCGCCGTCCACGCGGTACTTGAACCAGCCACGCCCCATGGCGTCGTGCAGCAGCTTCCCGTAATACAGCATCTTTTCGTATGCGGGTTCGTTGTAGGATTCGTCGAGTCCGTCGAGGAAGGCGATCTTCGCAACGCTTCGCGTGCGCGCGTTCTGATCGAGGTGCGCGCGGACCTGCCGACCCGCCTCCTTCCACACCGCCTCGTACTCCGGCGTGCGCCGGCCATTTGGCAATGCCATTGGCCAGACGGTACTATCATCGCCGCCCTTCTCGTTGTTAAGCGGCAGCATCATGTGATCGATCGGCACGCCATAACCGGGGCCCCAGTAACCATGAGCGCTGGTGAATGCCGAGCCGTCCAGATAAGGAGCGAGGCGGCGGTCGTACTCCGTCCAATCCAGGCTCACGTCCGAACCGCTGATCTTTATCTTGGGCCGGTATGCATAGATCAGGGGCAGAAAGCGGTGCTGCCGCGCCAACTGATAATATGCGAGTTCCTCGTCGGGCGGCATGTTGCGCATGGAACCGTTCCAGATATCGCCGGGCAGATGAGTCTGCTGGGGCAACGCGAAATCCCACACGTCAAGAACGACATGGATGCTGTCTCGGCCACCCTTCCAGGAAACCTCGAAGTCACCCGAGTAGCGGCCCCCCGGCGCAGTCTTACGATCGAAGGGCACGAAGAGATCGATCCACAACGCCTGGTTTTTCTGACCGGGTATGTTGTTGTAAAGATCGGGAATGAAGAACGGAAAACCGCTATACAGGTGGGTCGGCCGCTTGGGCATCAGCGCGTCAGGATACCAGCCTGGACCAAGTGAGCTGCGCTCATAGCCCGTGGTGACATGACGAACATCCACGTACCATTCCTTAAGTACAGCGGCACCTTTTCCTGCGATGCTTGCGCCGTTCGGCCCAGTGAGGCCCGGGAACTTGACATTCACGCTGGCGACGGGCTGTGCCGCTTCCACAATCACTTGAAAGGCCACAAATTCGTTGCGCGCCGCTTTAAGAGAGACCGTCTTGGTTGCCGCGTTCCAAACCGAATTGTTCTGGCGGAAATCGCCCGCCGGATAATCCTTATGAATGTCCGTGCGCGCTTCGAATACCTGACCCGTGTCCGGGTTGACGCGCACGCCATCGCTCACTGCCCACAGGCGCACCGCAGGCGATTGCGCGGCGACGTGACACACGAACAGCGTCGCCGCAGCTATCCATATTCGTGGTGACTTCATCGTGATCGGCTTGTACCTCCGGTTCTCACAGATGCCCGATCCGCAGCGGCTAGCAAGACGGCGAGCGTCAACAAAGTCGTCAGCCGCAACAAGAGTTTTCATTTGTCTCTCTTATGATGTTGCTCCTGCCGAGGAAACCCAATCATCATACGACAGAAGCCGAATTATGAGATCCGAGCACATCGTCTTCTGCCGGAACCGGGGATCTGGGAAACTTCGCCATCCAGGGATGGCCATTCGGAAGGAAAGCATCAATTCCTATTATCGGCGTCTATCTGCGATTCGAAGACTGCCTTACAGGAGTTTCGTGTGCGCCTGAGAGGTGGGCTGGTGTCCCAGTAAAAGGACTTCGTGGGATTTGATGCTGCGAGCCTGCTGCGCGGGGTTCCTTAGATCCGGCCGGCTGTGAGAGCGAGCCTCTTACGCAGGCCTGCCACAAGTGCTCGTCGCGGCTCTGCAGAAAAGAGCACGGATACGCATTCGCTTGTGGCTCCCAAGGGCCATGGGCTACTCGTATCTCAACGCCGCGATCGGATCCATGCGCGAAGCGCGCCGCGCCGGCAGATAACCGGCGCCGGCCGCGACCGCTAGCATGATCACAGTAGCCGTCGCGAGCGTCGCCGGATCAGTAGGGCTAACGCCAAATAGAGCACTCGCCACCAGACGCGTTGTGGCGATCGTCAACGGTATGCCAATGGCGGCTCCGGCGATCACCAGCAACACCACTTCGCGCATCACCATGGTTAGAATCAAGCGGCGCTCGGCCCCCAGCGCCATGCGAATTCCGATCTCGTTAGTGCGGTGCACCACAGCATACGCCATGATGCCGTAGAGACCAACGCATGCCAACACCAGCGCCAGCAATCCGAAAGCGCTCGTGAGTTTCGCAAACATGCGTTCCTGAACGAGTATTTCATCGATTTGCCCGGTTTGCGTCTTAACGTCAAGCAGCGGAAGGTCACTGTCCATCTGTTCGACAATCTGCCTGACGGTAGGAATCAGCGCCTTTGGATCACCCGCTGTTCGCAACTCGAAGTGGACGGTCCCGGGATTCTTGTTGTTTAAAAAGTATGGAGCGTAAATCGCGGGCCGCGACTGCCGGCGTAGATCGTCGTACTTCGCGTCTCCAACCACGCCGATGATTTGCGTTTGTTCGGCATCCTTGCCCTCTCCGCGAAGGTGCCGGCCCACCGGATTTTGGTCGTGATAGTAACGGCGAGCGAGCGCCTCATTGACTACAGCGACCTGTGAGTCCTTCTCTGTATCCTGAAGCTGGATGGTCTGGCCCAGCCGGAGCGGAATCCCCATGGTTTCGAAAAACCTCGGCCCGACCCGCAGCACATCGACGGACATATCTTCGTGCGGCGCCGGCGTGTATCCTTCAAACGAGAAGTCAGCCCTCATTAAATTACCGCTTACCAACGTGTCTTGTGAAAGGCTTGCAGAAATGACGCCCGGCAGACTCTGGACCCTGTCTAACAGATCGCGATAGAAGGCTGCGGTCCGTTGGTCTTTTCTTACGCTGTGCGTCAGGTTGAGGCCGAAGAGCAGGATGTTGCGCGGATTGAAGCCCAGATTGACGTTTCCCAGGTTTACGAGCGTACGGAGGAACAATCCGGCGCCGACCAGGAGTAATAACGACATCGCCACCTGCGCTGCCACAAGACCCTTGCCCAGGCGCAAACGGCCGCGACCTGCGGTGCCGAACCGGCTACCAGCGTCCGTCTTGAGCGCCGGACTCAAGTCCACGCGTGTGGCGCGCAGCGCCGGTGCAATGCCGAAGAAGAGTCCGGTGAGCACAGAAACGGCTATCGTGAACGTGAGCACTCGCGCGTCAGGATGCACATCCAGGCTGATGCGCATCGGTCCAGAATTTACAAGAACCATCAACAGGTCACTGAGCCAATAGCCAAGAATGAGCCCTGCGCCGCCCCCCAGCAGCGAAAGTGGTGTGCTTTCCGCGAGCAACTGCCGCATGAGCCTTCGCCGCCCAGCACCCAGCGACAGGCGCACCGCGATCTCCTTCTGCCGCGCCGTGGCGCGCGCAAGCAGGAGGTTGGCCACATTGGCACAGGCGATCAGCAGAACCAGCCCCACCACGGTCATCAGAATCAACAACGGCTTGGCGTAAAACTGACGCAACATCTCTAGGCCCTTGCTGGCGGAAGAAAGCTCCATGTGCGGCAACTGTTGCGGCTTAGGTGGCGCCGTTTGACCTTGCTGGAAAATCACGTTCAACGCCGCGCGCGCTTTTGCTTCCGTGACGCCCGGCTTCAGGCGGCCCACAACCATCACCCACCAATCATCGCGCTTGTGAAATACGGATGCCTGCAGAAATGACCTGGCTCTCGGCAGCATCGCGAGCGGGATCCAAAGATCTTTACGGAAACCGGGTTGGAGTCCGAAGAACCGCGCGGGAGCCACTCCGACAATGATGAACGTACCGCCATTGATGCCGATCGTCTTGCCGAGCACGGACGCCTCACGCCCAAATCGTCGCTCCCAGAGTCCCTCGCCGATCACCGCTGCCGGCACCGCGCCAGGCCGATCGTCCTCCGGCGTAAAGGCCCGACCGAAAATGGGCTGGACGCCTAGCGTTGTGAAATACTCGCCGGACACCGGCTCCATCTCGGCGAGCCCTGCATGTCCGTTAGCCACAAGGTTTACTTCGTCCATACCGGCATCGGCAAGCACCCCCGAAAAGACACTGTTTTGGGCTCGAATATCCTCGAAGACCGGATAGGAGAAAGAGCAACCTGACACCATACCCGCTTTGTTTCCACAGCCGCCCCAGCCGCTATATCCGTGATAGGTTGGCTCCCATTTTGGCGAGGCCCAGGACAGCAGCACGAGTTGATCGGGATTCTCCACGGGCAACAGCCTGAGCATCACTGCGTCGATCAAACTGAAAATGGCGGTGTTGGCGCCGATGCCCAGCGCGAGCGACAGCACGGCCGCGGCCGTGAAGCCCGGACTTCTGGCCAGCATGCGAAGTCCGTAACGCAGGTCCTGCCACAGGCTTTCCGTGAAAACAAATCCGCGCATGACGTTTGCCTGCCTCAGGCGAGTTCCGGGGCTAGCTAGCTTAGCTCCGTCTCCCGTGAGTGTACGGAAGAGGGCTCGCGGCAGTAAAGCCCTCAATCCTCCCGCAGCGTCTCGGCCGGATTCAACCGCACAATCCGCAACCCGGAATCCGGACTTGTGCCACTCGCGGTACAGATACGGGCTTCGAGGATCTGTGATCCCGTCGGGAACCGCCGTAACACGCTTCCGCGAACCCTTCGAGGGACTTTGGGAGTTCAGTTCTATTCTACGGACGGGCCGTTGCGAGTTGTTGCGGCACACGCCTCATTCGTGATCGTTCGCAGCGTGCACTTCCCCGCTTTTTACTCTGCGCGCAAAGCTAGCACAGGGTCCACGCGCGTGGCACGTAGCGCGGGGACGTAAGTGGCAATACAATAAGAGCTGCCACACCGAGCACCACGCTTATGAACGCATAAGTGGACGGGTCACTCGGTTTCACTTCGTAAAGTAAGGACGCTAGTCTAGCACGCGCGTCGCGGCCAACGAGCCGATCAGTCCGATTACAATTCCGGTCAGAGTAAGCGCCATGCCGCGACGGAGCACGAGCGCCCAAATACTACTGGGTTCCGCGCCAAGGGCAATGCGGACACCGATTTCGCGTGTGCGCTGCACAACCGCGTATGACATGACGCCACAGATGCCAATGGCTGCTAGCGCCAGCGCAATCGATGCGAAGACCGCCAGGAGTGTCGCGCTGAAGCGCGCCTTTGCGGTGGAGGCGCTAATCCGGTCTCGCAAGAGCTGGATGTCATATACCGGAAGATTGTTGTTCAGTGCGTGCACCTCGCGGCGGATGGCTGGAATCAATGGTATGGGATTGGCAGCTGCTCGCGCGAAAATCATCAAGCTGGAGCGCGCCGATTGGAGGTAAGAAATATAAACATCCGGGACCGGCGGCTCATCCATCTCCCCGTAGCGGACGTCGTCCACGATGCCGATGATCTCGGCACGATCGCCGAAGCCGCCCTGCCCCACGCCGATCGGCTTTTCAATGGGGTCTTGGCCAGGCCAGAACTTCCGAGCGGCAGCATCGCTGATGAGCACCACCTTGGGAGTCCCCTTCCGGTCTGCAGGAGTGAACCAGCGGCCTCCCAACAGCGGAATCTTCAACGTCTTGAAGTACTCCGGTGACACAAAGTGCACGCCCACGGTCGGCTCAGTGCCCGACGGCACTTCCGGGCGGTCGCGAAACCAGATCAGCGTACCGTTGCAACCACCCGCCAACGGATGGCAATTGCTCATCCCCGTGGAAAGCACACCTGGAAGCGAGCGGATGTGCGTTTCGATCTGATCAAAAAACGGTGTCTCCACGTCGCGGTCCTGATTAGATGACGGAACGTCAACCCGAAACGTCATTACGTCTTCCGCATCAACGCCGATGCGGGTTGCCGGCAGTCGTCCGGAGCTCTTGATCATGAGTCCGGCGCTCACCAGCAGCACGAGCGCCAATGCCAACTCGGTTACCACCAGAATGCTCTTGCCGGTAAGCAGCCGGGCTCCGCCGAGGCCCGTCTTGCGCGAGCCGCCGCTTTTGAGCGCACCTGTTAGGTCCGGACGCGATGCTGCAAGCGCGGGAACCAGGCCGAACATCACGCCGGTGAGCACCGCGATCCCGAAGGTAAATAGAAGGGCACGGGCGTCCAAATGAATCGAGCTGAGACCGATTTGTGTAAGGCCGGATAAGCGAAGTCTTACTACCGAGGTTCCGTTCGCTGGATTGATCGCAGTCAAAAGCCGCACCCCCAGAACGCCAGAGCCACGCTGACAAAAGCGCCTACCGTCGCGAGCAGCACGCTTTCAATAAGGAGCTGCCGCACCAGCCGCCAACGGCTGGCTCCGACCGCCAGCCGGATCGCGACCTCCCTCTCGCGCGACGTGCTGCGTGCCAACAGCAGATTCGCAATGTTCACGCACGCGATCAGCAGCACGAGCCCCACTGCCGCGAAAAGCACGAGGATCGATTTCCGGACCACTGGATCGACTCTGGTTTCGTTCAGCGTATGCGCTATAGCTCCCCACTCCTTGAAGTGGAGATCGGGGTGGGCTTCATCGACTTGCCGTCCCAGAACCACCACAGCGCTTTTCGCCTGCTCCACTGTGACGCCGGGCTTCAAGCGCGCGATCACTTCCCAGGAATGATTCCAGCGCTCGCCGAGTTCATCCGCGCCAAGTATGGGCCGGAATCCAGACGTCCGCCGGACCGCTGAGCCCCTGAAACCCGGCAGGGATCACGCCGACAACCGTATATCTCTTTAGGTCAAGCCTAACGGTTCTGCCGATCACGTGCGGATCGCCGCCGAACCGGCGTTGCCACAAAGCGTGGCTAAGGATCGCAACAAAGTGCGTACCGGGAGTCAGATCCTCCTCCGGAAGAAAATTGCGGCCGACTGCCGGCTGTGCTCCCAGAACTGAAAAGTAGCTCGCGTCGACAATCTCTCCCCTCAACTGTTCTGGTTCATCGGTGCCGCTCAGGTTGAACGTTCGGCTCTAGCTGGTTATTCTCGCGCTAGGAATCGGCGCAAACACCGCGATCTACAGCGTGGTCGATGCTACGTTGCTTCGCCGGCTGCCCTTCAAGGACCCGGATCGATTAATAAAAGTGTCGCTCACGAGGCCAAGTATGTACGGCGAACCCGCCCGTAACGACATGATCTGATCTTATCCCAAGTACGAAACCTTTCGCCAGCTCCAGCGCGTGTTCGAGGATAACGCTATCTTATCTACTAGAGCTGAAAACCCTCGATCTTTCGTTAGTGTCCGAAATCCCGTAACGCAGATCCTGCAGCAGATCCGAACCAGATTGACTCGGCGTATACCGCGGCATTCCTCCTTGCGCTGCTCGAGGCCATCCAGGTCCTGCAAGGCAGCGTGGCGTGCCTCTTCCGGGGTGAAGCCTTGAGCGGTATATTGTTCAGTCTTCCGTTCAACGTGATATTGAAGTTCCTCGTCCAGCTCCTGCTCGACCTGCCGGCGTTGAAAGAGGGATCGCAATCGAAGGGGGCACAGTGTAGAGCCAGCTTTGATCCTCATCTCTCAGACCTCGTGAAGCGCCATAACGCGGGAGATGGCGGCAGAGAGTCGGCTCCAATTGGCAGCTTCCTTTTCCAGGTGCTTGCGGCCCAGCCGGGTAAGCGAATAGAACCTCGCGCGCCGGTTATGCTCACTGGGCTTCCGCTTGGCGGTGATCCAACCCTGCTGTTCCAGCTTGTGCAATGCCGGGTAAAGCGATCCGTCGCTAACCCCTAGCACATCGTCCGACACTTGCTTCAGGCGCTGGCTGATGGACCAGCCGTTCAGAGGCTCCAGGGCCAAAATCTTCAGTATCAGCAAGTCCAACGTGCCTTGAACCAGATCAGCGGGTTTGCTCGTTGCAGGCTCCCTCGGTTACCGAGATCAGTTCTCCAGCTTGTATCCAAATTGCTACGGGAAAACGCCACGCGTAGCTGTTCCGAAACGGGGTTGTGGGAACCGTCCGACGGGCCCCGTCGGATGGTCGACTTCCTTCCTCAATCCGGTCGTGTCCGATGCGGCCGTAATCCGACCCGAACTGACAACGAGCTGGAGAGCCGAAGCCGCAGTCCGAACACTGAAACCCACGCCAATTGGCTTTTTGGAACGATGACTCACAATGTCCCTAAATGTCCCTCTTTCCACGGAATACGAATGCCCCCTAGCTGACCCCTAGCTGCCCTAGCTTAGCTCCCTCGAAAATAGCCGTAACCCGTTGACTCGGCAAGGGCGGCATTTTCATGATTCGTTCTGTCGTCAAGACATGGAAAACTAGCCCACGCGGAAAGGCATCCCTCGCGTGATCGGCACGGCCTGAAGCCATGGCCAGAGTCTACATCCCCGCCAGCCGCTCCAGCGGGCGTTGCAGTGACTGGCCGTGTCTCCCCATGTCCGACCAGAGGTCACCCATGTCGGCGATACGCCCGGCCATGGTACGTAAAGTAAATGTCCGGGGGGCGACCTCGCTGCGTTCGAGCTCGTTCCACGTGCACGGTGCAGACACGGGCGCGCCGGGCTTGGCGCGCACGGCGTAGGCTGCCGCGAACGTGGCGCTGTAAGCATTGCGTGCGGTGTCGACGAAAATGCGCCCGCCGCGGTCGGCCTTACTGAACTCCTGGGTCAGATGCTCCGGATTCCGCTTCACGAGCATCATACCGACGTCGTGTGCGAACCTCCAGACCTCGCCGAAATCAGCCTTAGCGTCGAGCGGCACAACGATGTGGAATCCCTTTGAGCCCGACGTTTTCACCCAGCTTGTGAGGTCCAGCTCTCGCAAGAGGTCGCGCAGCGCGAGCGCTGTTGCACGTAGGACGCTCGGCTGATCTTCAGATGGGTCGAGATCAAAGACGCAAATGTCGGGCTGGTACAGGTGCGGTGTCCGTGACGTCCACACGTGCGGCGTGATGCTATTCTGGTTGACGACCCACAGCAACGAACGCGTGTCGCAGACGAGCGGATGGTGCACCGTCCCGCCCTTCTTCGGAACCTCGACGCGTTCCAGCCACTCGGGGAAACCCTTTGAGACGTCCTTCTGAAAGAAGCCCTGCTCGCCGATACCACGATGGTATCGCTCCATCGTGACGGGGCGGCCGCAGATGTGCGGCAGCATGGATGGCGCGATCATCTCGTAATATGAAGCGAGTTCGCCTTTGGTGATCCCTTCGTGCGGGAACAGCACTTTGTCCGGGTGCGTGATCACGACATCTCCCGCACCACCTCGCGTGCAGACTTGTCGGTGCGGACGCCTAGAAACCGGGAATGGCGAAGCTTGCCATGCACCGTCCACTCGATGAAGGCGACCTGTACGACGATCTCGGGACGCACCCAGTGCGCCCGAACGCGCGGCAGCCCGACAGCTTTGGTGAACGGCGATATCGGGAGCTCGAGCGCGTCGAGCCGAGCGCGGAGTTCCAGCAGTAGCTTTGTGTCGAAGCCCGTGCCGACCTTCCCGGCAAAAATGAAGTCTTCATTCTCGAAATGGCCGACTAGCAGCGCGCCCAAGCCGACGCGTCCGCCCTGCGGATCGGTGAACCCGCCGACCACAAGCTCCTGCGACGCCTCGCACTTCATCTTCAGCCAGTGGGGGGAGCGGCGATGCTCGTACGGCGAGTTCCGCCGCTTCGCGATGACACCCTCCCAGCCCTCGCTGCACGCCCGCTCCCAGGGCTTTGGATCTGTGAGCGGGGTGACGCGTTGCAGGGGAGATCGAAGCGGCAGAGTGTCCAACAGTGCTCGACGTTCATCGAGCGGCAGCAACATAACGTTGCGGCCATCGAACCACAAAAGATCGAACACGTGGTACACCATGCCCTTACCCCTGGTAACCTCGCCATCGAGAATCACCTCGCGCAGGGGAAGGTTGGCGATCGCCTCGGCGATTGGAGGGCAGCTCTGTGGCAACCGGTTGCGCGACAAGAGTTGCACCTCGTCTCCATTTCTGAACGCGAGGAGGCGGATGCCGTCAAACTTGCGCTCGAAGATCCACTCCGGCCCCGTGAAGCGTTGCTGCGTGAGCGTTGCTGCCATGGGCTCCACCCATTCGGGAAAGGACATTTTCATATGAAGCATCTTGTGCGATTAACGATTAAGGCTGGGCCGCTGCAATCGGCGCAGCGCCTCGCTTCCATGCAGTCGTACACAGCACGCCGAACGTCTCCTGCAGACGTGAAAGGCATACGTCCCTAAGTCGGAGCGACAGCCAAGAGGAAGACTGAATGGCACGAACCGCAATTATGACCGACAGCGCGTATCGCTCGCCACTGATGGGAGACACACTCAACACCCGTTTGTCCTCCCAATGTAGGAAAGCTGTCCACATAGGGACTTCGAGGACACGTAATCCTCGGAAACGCCGTCCACCCTTCCTCGAAGCGGACTTCAGGACAGGGGCGCAGATAAGTTCCGGATGGCGCGTGATCCAGGCGCTACCCGGAAAGTTCCGTACTTCGACCAGTAGATCCTTAGCGACAACGTCGAATCTATTCGTTGATCGCGCTTACGCCACCATTGGTTTATTCTGGTTTGGAAATCGCGGTCAGCTTGCTGGGTCTCATCATCCACAGGATTTGATTGATGCCCTCCGCAGAGGCGTCGATCGTCGCGACGGCAACTATCGCACCATCGCGCGCGATCAGTACCGATGACTGTCCATTTGTTTGGATCCACGTGAGCGTGACACCGGTCCAGAAGTGTGAAGCGAACGCAGTAAATGAACTTCGCGACACGCTCGCGACCGGCAATCGGGGTGCGCGCTGCACG
>QHXW01000400.1 GCA_003223115.1 Acidobacteriota bacterium | reverse complement strand
TTCGCCAGCTCGGGCATGACCGTTGGAAGCTGGAGAACAACGGCTGGAACGATCTCACTCAGAACTGGGCGCTCCAGCATGACTTTCTCCACGCCTGCAAGCACCGTCCCAAAATCGTGTGGCCTTCCGGGGAGCGGCAGTTGGCGCCAAACCGGGGCCTGGCCGCGGTCACGCTCATTCTCTGCCTGGCTTTCGCGCTGAGTTCCGCTTTCATCCTGCTGCATTCCAAGATTTTTCGGCGCTACGGCCTGAGCTATCTGGAAGTCGGGCGCCAACTTTACCGCTCCTTGTGGAAAGACCCACCCCGCATCCGCGCTCCTGCCTGACCACCCTCACTGCTTTCTCGCCACCTCCGAGTTCCCTTTTGCGCTGCCGTCCCGGCGGACTCGCCAGCGTGTCTCTGCCGCGTCCTGCCCGGCTTCTTCGCCCGCCTCCGCCTCCCGAAAACCGCCTTGCGAATCTGCTCCTCGCGGACCGATCCCACCCAACGCACCGTTTTCAGCGACTTGGCCGGGGCTATGCGAAGTTCTTGGACTTCTGATTTCTGCGCTTGCTCCCGGCCTCTCGCCGCGCTAAGCTTCCCATCAGGAGCGTGCGTCATGAAACTCCTCGCCCAGTTCCTCATTTGTTGCCTGCTCGCCCTACCCGCAGTCGCCCAGCGTGGCGGAGGCGGAATGCGTGGCGGAGGCGGAATGCATGGCGGCGGATTTGGCCGAGGCTTCGGCGGCGGATTCGGTCACGGCTTCGGTGGCGGATTCGGTCGTGGAGGATTCAGCGGCGGCTTTATCGGTTCCGGGTTCGGTTCGGGATTTGGTTTCGGTGGATTCGGTTTCGGCCGTCCCTTCATCCCGCAGCATCGCTTTTTCCGGCAATCGGTATTTATCGGCGGATTCGGATTCGGCGGCTTTCCAGCCTATGGCTATCCCACTTATATCGGTCCCTCGTATGGGTATTCCGATTACTATGCGTATCCGCCCCCACCACCCCCGCCGCCAAACATCGTCATCTACCCGTCGGGACCTCCGCCCGCGCCCATCACCATTTACGGGCCGCCCTTGCCGCCTGCAGAATCTGCGCGGCCCGAAATTCGGGAATACTCCGAGGGCGCCGCGTTACCGCAGAAATATGACCGGCCGATTTATCTGATCGCTTTTCAAAACCAGGAAGCCATCCGCGCCGCCGAAGCCTATTGGGTGAATGGCGACACGCTACACTATGTGACCTTGCAGCATGAGCACAAACAGGCGCCGTTGAATTCCCTCGATCGCGCCTTCACTTACCGGCTCAACCGCGAGCGCCACGTGGACTTCCGTCTGCCGTAGCCTGTCGCTCAGGTGCGCCTGTTGCGTTCTTACTCGAACCGCAGCGCCACCATCGGGTCCACTCTCGTTGCACGCCGCGCCGGAATGTAACAGGCGGCCAGGGCAATCCCGATCAGCACCAGCGAAACCGCGCGGCAAATGTCACCGGGTCGGTGGCTCGCACGCCAAACAGCAGGCTGGAAAGTAAACGTGTCACCGCTAAAGCGCCGATAATGCCCAAGCCAACGCCAGTTGACGCCAGCGTCAGCCCGTGGCGCAGCACCATGCGCCGCACGTCTCCACGACCGGCGCCCAAGGCCATGCGTATGCCGAATTCATATGGATGCGCTGCGAAACCGCATACGAGATCACTCCGTAGATCCCCACCGACGAGAGCACCAGCGCGAGAACGCCAAAAAGCGCCACCAGCAACATGGAAAAACGGCTCTGCGCCACTGAATCCAACACCACGTCGTCCATCGATCGCACCAGAAACACCGGTTGGTTCGGATCCACCGCGGCCACCGCGCGGCGAATTGCCGGCGTGAGACTCTTAGGCGGAAGCGCGGAGCGCACCACCAGGAACTGCGGCGCCAAGCAGTCTGGCCGTCACGCTGCGCTAGGCTTAACCGCTTTCCCAGCGGATCTTCTCCACGCCAGTAACGCTGCGATGCCAATTCGTTGATGACTATGGAGTCCGGCTTTCCGAGCGCGTCGCGCTGGTCGAGCATCCTCCCGCTGAGCAAGGTCATGCCCATGGTCCGCATGTAGCCCGGCGAAATGGATCGCGTGCATGCTGTCAGTGCCGCCTCATTGCTTCGTGCGAGCGCCTTTCCTTCGATTGTGATTTCAGAAATGTTATCCTGCCCGCTCAGCGGCAGCGCATCAATCGCTCCGGCGGAATCCACGCCCGGGAGCGTTTCCAACCGCCCGAGAACCTGACGGAAAAAGTCATTGCGCCTGGCAGTATCCGGATATTTGGATATCGGCAGCACCACGATGGCGGCTGTCACGTGATCCCCCCGAAAGCCGGGGTCCACACGCAGCAGGCGCGCGACGCTTTGGATCAGCAGACCCGCTCCCACGCTCAATACCACCGCCCACGCCACTTCGGAAACGATCAGCAGGTCGCGTATTCGGCTGCGCGCTGCTCCCCCGGTTGTCTTGCCGCCGTCTCTCAGAGCCTCCTGCAAATCCGCGCCGCTAGCTTGTACGGCAGGCGCGAGGCCAAACAGAATACCGGTGATCACGGAGAGCGCCGGCGTGAAACACAGCGCGATTGCGTCCAGCCGTGCTTCTCCCAGCCGTGGAATATTTTGCGGGTTGAGCGCCACCAGCGCTGCGAGCCCCCAGCGCGCCAGTGCCAGTCCCGCAACGCCACCGGCCATGGCAAGCACCAGGCTTTCCACCAGCGATTGTGCCATCAGCCGCTTCCGGTTCGCGCCCAGAGCCTGGCGCATGGCCATCTCCCGCTTCCTTCCGGCCGCACGCGCGAGCATCAGATTCGCGAGGTTCGCGCAGGCAATCAGCAACACCAGGGCAATGGAAGCTGCCAGCACCAGCAGAGCCGGGCGCACCTGCCCCACCACACGGTCCTTCAGCGCGACCAGTCTCAAGCCTTGCCCCGAATGGGTGCGGGGGAAATCCCGTTCCAGACGCGCCGCGATTCCATCCAGGTCGGCCTGTGCCTGCGCCATCGACACCCCCGGCCTTAAACGCCCGACGAAAGACATGTAGTACGGATCCCGTCTTTCCTCCGGCGGGTTCAACCCGATGGGACTCCAGAATGCCATCCGCTGCGTGGGCAGCGACACGCTCGTCGCGAGTTTCACCGGGAACGTGAAGCCGCCCGGCATCACCCCCACCACGATGTAATCCTCTTCATTCAAGCGGATGCTTTTGCCAACCATCGACGGATTCGCGGCAAAGCGGCGCCGCCACACTTCGTCGCTCAGCAGAATCACATGGTGGTGCCCAGGCTGATCTTCGCTCGGCAGAAACCAGCGGCCCAGCGCAGGCTGCACGCCGAGAGCCGGAAGTAAATCATAGGAGACGCGCAGGCCGTAAAGCGCTTCCGGTTCGCCGCCTTCACTCAGGTTCAGCAGCGAGTACGCGTACATGCCCAGATGTTCGAAGCTGCGGTTCTGGTCGCGCCAGTCGATCGCGTTGCGGTAAGCGCCCCAATCCTGCTCCTGGCCGGTCGCGCGATACCTCACCCGCACTTGCACCAGCCGGCCAGATTCGGGAAATGGCAGCGGCTCGAGCAGCACCGCTTTGACCACGCTGAATATGGCAGTGTTGCCGCCAATGCCCAGCGCCAGAGTAGCCACAGCCACGGTCGTGAACCCTGGCGCTTTCCGCAACAGGCGTGTGGAATAACGTAGGTCCCGCCAGAGAGTTTCGATCGACGTGCTCATCGTCACTTGTCAGCCTTCCAGCAGATCATCTCATTATCACCGCGCCGAACAATTATGAAACAGGTATTACGCGCTCTGGGTCACATTGAAACATCTGCTCGAGCGCCGATTGTGCCGAAACCATCAGTGAGCGGCGTCAACAACACTCAACCGCTCTCACCGATGAGAGCACTCGCCCTTCTATCGACTTTGCAAAGCGCCGACATTGTCCTCCCCACCACTGACGGCCGTAAGATCCGTTTACGCCGCATCACCGAACCCACGGCCGAGCAGAAAAGCTTACTTCAGCAACTCAGCATGACCCTCCCCGATAGCCTCGAATTCAATCGGGAATGGTTTAGGCACAAGCCGAGTCTCTAGTAGAGTAGGCATTCGTGCCTGTGCACTTGTGGGGCAAGCGCTTTCTTCTGTCGTGCGATGGGCGTCGGAGTCGAAGATCCGCGATTCTCCGGAACCCACGTTACGTTCCAGCCGGGTTTTCACCTGTCGACCGCCCAACCAGGGCAATTTGACCCAGTCCAGCGCCACACTCTTGTTGTCTTCGGATAACGTTGTGGCCGTCATCTTTAAACGGAAACAGCGTATCCGCTTTTGGCAAACCGAATGCCCGATAAGGAATCACAAGTCACCAAAGCCAGCACATCTCGTTTACATGCGCCCAACGCTATCCGCACACCGATCTCGCGAGTTCTTTCGCTCACGGCATAGGACATCACGCCGTACACGCCGACCGAGGCCAGCAACAGCGCCAGGCCACCGAAGATGCTCATCAACAAGGCGATGTAGCGGAGCCCCGTCACCTGGTCATCCATCAGCCGTCCCCAGCGTTTTCACTTTGATAGACCGGCTGTTCGCGATCGAGACCTTGCACCTGCGCTTCAATCGCATTCACAATGGCGGCATGGGTCGCATAAGTCCGCACGGCCAGGTGCATGTTCGGAAGCGGATCTTGGGCGCAGGAAACGTAGATGACGAATCGCGCTTCGCGATCGAAGGTATTCTGAACCACATCGTCCACCATTTCCGACGATGGTCATGCCGGGCCCGAACGAATTCGCACGACCGATAACTCACGCGTTTGCCGAGGGGATCTTCACCGGGCCAAAAGCGGCGGGCCAGCCGCTCACTGATGAGGGTGCGGACTGCTAAGTGGTGCTGAGCCACAAAATATTGGTGCGGCGTTTCAACCGGGACCCGGCCGTCATCCGTTGCTGATGGATACGGCGGACACCCGCGGGGCTGCCATCAACGCGTGCTCTCACTCGTTCCCAGCGGCAGCCCCGTACCCGTACTTGAACCCACACCCTGCAGTTCGCTCAAGGTGAAGATGCTGTCGAACGCACATCCGAGCGCGCCCTCGATGTTTTGACGCGCGCCCATTTCACGATCCACTAGACACAATGCGCCCAGAACGATCATTCCGGCCTCGCGTGCGCGTGTTATAGCCGTGACCGTCGATTCGCCTGTGCTACAGACATCATCGATCACCACCACCTTCACGCCCTCCTTCATCTCCAGGCCCTCGATGAATCTGCGCAGCCCATGCTTTTTTGATTCTTTGCGTACCACGAACGCGTTGATCGCCCGGCTGCGCTCGAGGCTCTCACGCGCAATCGCCATGGCTACCGGATCAGCGCCCATGGTGAGCCCGCCCACTGCCTCCGGACGCCAGCCGCACTCGTCCATCTTGTCCAGGAAGGCGTTGCCGATCAGCGGCATCGCTTCGGCCCGGCACGTGGTCAGTCGGGCATCGATATAAACGTTGCTATTCTGGCCCGAAGCCAGCACGAAGTCGCCGAAACGAACCGATTCACGCCGGAGTAACTCCATCAGTCGTTTGCGGTCATTGGTCTCGCTCATTTGCAGGGTTCATTTTAACAAGCGCAGTCCCCGGGCCAGGCTACCGGCCCTACTCGTCCCGCTATACTGTCCGATGTGCGAACAACGTGGAAGACGTTGCCGTACCTACTGCATCGCACCTTCATCGCCGCGTTCGATGACGGTTGCTTCACCATCGCCAAAGGTGCGGCTTACTCCGCCATCCTATCGTTTTTTCCCATCCTCACCTCGACAGCCACCATCTTGGTGATGGCTCGCGCTCAATTCGTCTCGAATACGCTGGTCGATTTCCTCAGCAATATCGTTCCACCGGGAACCGAGCAACTGGTGCTCGACCAGTTTCGCAAGACCGGCAAAAAATCCATCACGCTGCTCATCGTGGCTCTGCTGCTGTCGCTTTGGGCAGCCACCAGCGTGATCAAAAGTCTGATGGAAGGATTTCACGCGGCCTATCGCATCCCGCGCAGCCGTTCCTTCCTACGCGAAACCGGCGTCGGCATCCTGCTGGTCTTCCTCTCGGTCGTCCCCCTCATCGGCGCTTCGGCGCTGATCCTGTTCGGCTCTCAAGTGGAAAGCGCGGTGCTCGCCTGGATCAAGGTCGATCCCGACCTCAATCCTCTGGCCGGAACGTGGCAGGTTGTAAGCAGGATCACGCGCTATCTAGTGGCCTTCGGCGCCACCGTCGCTCTCACCTCTACGCTCTATTTCTACGGTCCTTACAGACGCCAGAAGTGGAGCGCGGTCTGGCGAGGAGCCGTTTTCGCTACAGTACTCTGGCTGCTCGCGACGCTGGGCTTCGGCTGGTACGTGCGGCACATCGTGAGCTACAACGTGATGTACGGCAGCGTCGGGGCCAGCATCGCGCTGCTGGTCTGGATGTACCTCATGGCCGCCATCTCGATTCTGGGCTGCGAGTTCAACGCGGAATACCAGCGACTGATGTCCGTAGAAGACGTCCCCGATTGACGAGCCGCCCCCGGAACCGCGACCGAGCGGCCTTTCCCGCCGCCCAATCATCTTCTTGTAGCATAGTTGTCCACGAGCCTACGGCACGCAAGCCCCCTCCCCGGACTTCATGCTTACCACGATCGCCTGCCCACCCGCTCCTGAGCCCGTCGGATTGCTGGTCAGTAGCGGGATCTGTCTCCAGCGGATGCTGGTAAGCATGAGGTTTTGCAGAAGTTAGCTGGAATCCGGGGCAATTTCGGGTCGTGCTGGTACTGATCGAGACCGTCGGGCGGCCGCGGCTCAGATGTATTTGTTCTCACGCAACGTAAAGGCGGCAAAACGGAAGCACAATGCTGTGGTTTTCGAAGCAAATAAAATTCGGCTGTGAACCCGGCCCCGTCGCCGATGTAAAGAATGAGGTTCCCGTGGACACATTTTCGGGATCGAATGCGGAGTAAGCGGAGGCTTTATGAAAAGGCTGAAAAAGGCGCTTGACCCAACGCAAGTAGGCTCGGAAGCGGGAAAGCTCGCCGCCGGCCTA
>QHXW01000399.1 GCA_003223115.1 Acidobacteriota bacterium | reverse complement strand
CTTCGATCATCCACGTTCGCACCGTCTCTCGCCCCGCGTGAATGTCGTGTTTGCTGGCCCAGTATTCCGCCGCCAGAGTCGGACCGAAACCGCGATAGACGTCGCGCTGTAGTATCACCAAGGCTTTCTCTTTGGTTTTCTCGTCCAGCTTGCGGTTGGACCGCCGCCCTCGCAGAGCGTGAACCAACGCAGAGTCGCCTTTGCCCTTGAGGCGATCCAACAGCCGGCGAACATGCCGCTCGCTTTGCCCAATCTCCTCGGCGGCTTGCCGTTGCGTGATCAGGCCCTTCCTTGCTTTCTTCAAATGCGACCAGCCGGTCGCGGTCTCACTGCGTCACGAGAAATGTTCCTGAATCCACCTCTCCAGACTGACCCCGTCAATAGGACATTTCTACTTGGCACAATTAGGACATTCTCATTTGGCGGCGACACTGCGCCCGATCGCGGCGTGGGCCTCCGCATTTTTTGTTAGACTGATCTCACCGCGTCTTTTCCAGGGAGGCCGCTCCGATGAAACGACGTGTGGACGCTAGAACTAGAAAAGGTCGCCTAGAGCAACTCTTCGCGGCCTTTTTTGTTGCCGGGATGGCCTGCGCGGCACAGGGGCCTGGACCTCTCTACACACTCAGCACGGTAACGGGCACCGATCCATCTAACCTCAGCGGACGCGGCGGCGCCGAATCTCTGGCCCAGGACCGTCAGCGCAATCTTTACATTGGCCAGCGGGGCGGCGGGGTTCTCAAGATCGACCCCACCGGCAAGGTCATCCCGGTGGCAGGCCGGGGTGTGCCGGGCTTCAGCACCGACGGGGCACCCGGAACCATTCAACTGGGCGGGTCAATCGGAGTCGCTGTAGACGATAACGGCGTGTTGTACATTGCCGACACCGATCATCATCGCGTTTTGAAAATGATGGTGGGTGGAGCCGTCACCACCTTCGCCGGTACGGGAGTTTTTGACGGCACCGGCGATGGCGGTCCCGCGACGGCCGCGTCTATAGCGCAGCCTTTCGGCCTGGCGCTCGACCGGCAAGGAAACCTCTACATCGGCGAGTACGGCGGTTGCCGGGTGCGCAGAGTCGGCACGGACGGCGTCATTTCGACTTACGCCGGCACCGGCAAATTCGGATATAACGGCGACGGTATTCGCGCTAAGAATGCGAACCTTTGTCCTTGGGGACTTGCGTTTGATGAAGCCGGCGACCTCTACATCGGCGACTACGGCGGCTATCGCGTGCGCAAGGTCACTCCGGACGGAATGATTCACACCGTCGCCGGCACGGGGAAAGGAGGCTATAACGGAGACGGCATACCCGCAACTCGCGCAAATATTTCCAGCGCCACTGGTGTTTCTGTCGATCGCGCCGGCAATCTGTTTATCGCCGACGGCCAGAATCAACGGGTCCGGAAAGTCACGCCCGACGGCATGATCAGCACGGTTGCCGGAACCGGCGTTCTTGGCATCCTGTTGGGCGACGGGCGCGCGGCGACATTGTCGCAGTTGACCTATCCAGTGGGCGTGCTCGCCGACAACGCGGGCAATTTGTACATCGCGGACGGACGTGTCCGGACGGTGGATAACAAGGGAAAACTGAAAACGATCCAGGGCTTTGAAACCAGCGATGACGGAGGAAGCGCCAGTACCGCGCAGTTGTGTTACCCAACCGGGATCGCTCTCGACTCGGACAGGAATATTTACGTCACCGATACGGCGGGGAGACGGGTCCGCAAGATCGACCAACAGGGACTGATCCATACAGTCGCCGGCGACGGAGAGCAGGGTTACGCCGGCGATGGCATTGCTGCAACCGAGGCGCCGCTCAACGATCCGCGTGGCATTGCCGTCGATGGCGAGGGGAATCTGTACATCGCCGATGCCGGCAATAACCGGATTCGCAAGGTGGGATCGGATGGCATGATCAGTACCGTCGCCGGCACGGGCGCCGCCGGATTTTCAGGTGACGGGGGAAATGCCAGCTCCGCCCAACTGTCGAATCCTACCGGCGTGGCGCTGGATGGCAAAGGCAATCTCGACATTGCGGACACTGGAAACAACCGCATCCGCAAGGTAACCCCGGACGGCATTATCGTGACGATCGCGGGAGCTGGCGCCGCGGGATACGGAGGCGATGGCGGCGCAGCCACCGATGCACAACTTTCCTCACCCAGCAGCATCACGGTGGATGCGGCTGGGAATCTCTACATCGCGGATACGGAAAATCACGTGGTGCGCGAGGTTTTAGCCAAAGGAATCATCACCACCGTTGCGGGCACTGGAATTCAAGGCCGCAGCGATGATGGCGGATTCGCTACCGCGTCTATGTTGTTTGCCCCGGTCTCAGTCGCGGTGGACGAGGAAGGAACTCTTTTCATCGCCGACGAAAGCCGCATCCGGAGACTACGACGGGGTGACACGATCGATACCGTGGCAGGCTCCGGCGGCTATAATTACTACGATTACGTGGATGGCGGACCGGGCTTCATCCTTGCGTTGTTAGCGCCGCAGGGTATGGCGTTTGACGGCGCCGGCAATTTCTATTTTTCGGACGTCGATCTCAGTGGTGGACAAAACACGCGGGTGCGGAAGGCGACCGTGCTTCGCAGCAGCGGATTCGGTGCGCCGCCGGTCATCCTGCCTCAGGCGATAGTGAACGCCGCCAACCTGTCACGCGCTCCTGTGGCGCCGGGCGAGTTGGTGGCGCTGTTCGGGACCGATCTGGGGCCGCCCGCGGGAGCCAGTGCGAAGGCGGATGCATCCGGAAAGATCGGCACAAACCTGGCAGGTGTGCGCGTACTCTTTGACGGCATACCGGCGCCGGTGCTTTACGCGCAGTCATACCAGATCAATGCGATCGTGCCGTTTGGCATCACGCCGAAGAACGGTGTGCAGGTGCAGGTGGAATACAGCGGAAACCGGTCCGCGGCCGCCAGTGTGACCGTGGCCGAGGCTGCGCCCGCGGTATTCACGCTCAATCCGCCTTCGCCGCGCGGAGGAAAGGCCGCGGTGCTCAATCAGGATGGGACCATCAATAGTCCGGACAATCCGGCTGCGGTGGGCTCTGTGGTAGTAATCTATGCGACCGGAGCCGGACAGATGCAACCGGCCATCCCGGACGGTAAGATCGCCACTGACACCAGCGCGAAACCCGCCCTTCCGGTCTCCGTGTTGTTCAACTACGCAACCAGCGGTGAGGTGCTTTATGCGGGCCCCGCGCCCGGAAACGTGGCTGGCGTGCTGCAAATCAACGCGCGCGTGCCGGAGCTGTTCTGTGGTGTCCCCAATTGCCATCCGGATCTGAAGGCAATTTCGGTTATTGTCGGAATCGGCAAACCGGATCCGAGTAACGATCCGAATGGCATTGTTCCAGTGGCGAAGTATAGGAGCCAGGTCCTCACAACGATCGCCGTGCGGTAATAGCCACAGCGGTACCGGCCGAGGCAGGAGCTACTTACGATAATCGAGCTAGCTAGAGCGAAGGACATAGTCGCGGAGCAGTTGAATTTCCGGAAATGCCCGCCGCATGCCGCGGAAGAATTTTTCGTCCGCAGTAACCAGTTTGCACTTCTGCGCTCTGGCCAACGCCAGGAAGAGACAATCGTAGTAACTTTGGCGGTGTTCGAGCGCCAGATCCAAACTCAATTCGTAGAGATCCGAAGAGTCTTCGTTAGCTGGGCTGTACTCCACCACCATCCGAAGGCACGCGCGTGCTGCCTGGCGGCTCAGTTTGCCGCGTCGAACCATTCTGCAAAGTACATTCCCCGCTTCGGGGAAAACAAGAGAAGGCGCGATTAACTCCAAGGCGCCGTCCAGGTATGCGTCGAGGATCCGCCGGGCTTTCTCGCTGTCCTCCTCGTTGAGCACCCACTTGAGAATCGCGCTGGTATCGAGCACCAGAGTCACGAGATTCTTAGTGGCCCTTATCCCGATCCTCGCTCAGAAGCTTTGCGCTGAGGTTGCCGGTGTATGGCAGCGATGCGACCAATGTCCCAAGCTCTTTTCTCGACCTGCGCATCCTTTCCCGACAGAGCCGACCCTGTTCGCTTGATCGAAGCACCTGAATAATGTAGCTGTTCAGGCTGCGGCCCTGCTGCTTCGCGGCGGATTTCAAGCGCCGATGTAGCGCATCCGGCAAATCCTTCAAGCTCAGGTTGGCCATACGACGATGGTACCATTTTGGTACCGTTCGTGCGGACTGAGGCGCCAGGCTCAGATGGTTGGCTCTCCGTGCACTTCTACTTCGTCCCGTGCGATGCCAGATGGCGCGGGCTCGGGAAGCCGGCCGGTGACGTTGGCCCAGGCCCAGAAGATGGCCGTGGTCGAGCTCAGCGCGCCCGCAATGCCGGCGATCAATCGCGGGCTATAGTACTCCGAAGCGATGCCGGCTGCCGTCATGGAAACCATCATCACAGACCACACCATGGATTCCATGGTTGCAAAAACGCGCCCGCGGTATTCATCGGAAACGTGTTTGAGCAACTGGGACATGTTCAGCACGGAGCTGACAGCCACCGCGGCTCGCGAGAGCGCAATGAACAGCAGCGCCAGATAATAATTCCGCATCTGGCTGAAGATGATATATGTCGAGCCGTGCAGGATGTAGCAAATCGAGACGGCGCACTTGTAGCCGCGGAAGCTGATGCGCCTGCCTAGCCAATAGGCAATCGCTCCGCCCACGAGAAGACCCATACCGGCGCATCCCCAGACTTCTCCGATTCCAGCCGGCCCGCGGTTGAATACCAACTCGCCGAACAAGCTGAAGAGAATCTGTGCGGCACCGCCCCCGGTCGCCCACCCTACTCCGATGAGCGCGATGCCAAGGATCAGCGGGTTGGCGCGCATGTAGCGCAGACCTTCCACATATTCATGCCAGGGGCGCACTACTTCAGCCTCGGTGAGCGCCTTTTTCCTGGGCTGGAACGCGTCACCTTCCACGTGCAAGTGCCAGACGCACCATGCGGAGAACAAGAATGAGAACGAATTCAAGATGAAGGCCCACGCGTAGCCGAACTGCGTGACGCTGATACCGGCGGCGAAAGTGCCGATGGTGATGGTGGTCCATTGGGTGGTCTGGGTAAGAGAATTCGCCGTATGCAGCTCATCTGGAGTTGTGATGGTGGGCAGGATGGCCGACCGGCCGCTGGTGAAAAACGGCGAAGCGAACATCAGCAAAGAGCTGAACAGATACAGCAGAGCCGTGTCGCTGCGATGGGCGCAGAGAATGAATCCCAGCGCCACCACCGCGCGGATCAGGTCGCTCGCGATCATGACGTGTTTGCGGTTCAAACGGTCGAGCAGCACGCCCGCGATGGGACCAGCCAGGACCGCCGGGATGGCGCGCGAAAGCATAACGCCGCTGACCACCAAACCCGATTTCGTGGTGGCAAGCGCCAGGCTGAACACGGCAATGTTGTTAAAGTGATCGCCGATCTCGCTCACCACCTGACCGGTCCAGGTGTACCGGTAGTTCCGGTTCCGGCGGAGCAACTGTCCAAACGAAATCATCAGCCGCGCTCCGCCAGATAGAGGCCGCCAAAAATAACTGTTCCCCCGGCCACCGGGGGAGCCGTGACGCGCTCATCCGGGAACACTACGTCAAGCAGGGTCGCGATCAGCGGCTGCAAATAGCTAAACGCCGAAACACGCGATGGCGCAATGTGAGACAAAGCGTAATAGTAGATGATGGAGCAAACGGCGGATGGGAAAAGGGCCATGTAAGTGAGGCTGGCCCAGCCGGTGGAGCTCACGCTGGAAAAGGAAAATTCCCGAGCCTGCCAAACGGCGAACGGCAGAAGCGCCAGCGCTCCCGCGCCGTAAGCGAATGCATTCATCGCCATCGGGCTGTACAACTCCGTGGCTTTCTTGCCGAATACCGCATAAAACGAGAAAGCCAGCGAGGCCAGCGCGACTAGTGCATCACCGGCCAGGGTGAATGTCGCGAGGGTATGGCCGGGCATGGGGCCAGAGTAGGTAGGCCGCACCAGCACCGCAACGCCGGCGAGCGCAACCAGCATGCCGATCACTTTGCGGGCGGTGATGCGTTCGATGCGCGCGGCAGCGCCAATCAAGAGCACGAAAATCGGACCCATTCAATAATGATCGCCGAATGCGCCACGCTGGTGCGGCTCAACCCGACCACAAAAATGATTTGATTTCCGACACAGCAGGCCGAAAGGAAAAGCCGCAAAGGCAGATGAGCGCCCAGGTTCGGCTGGACGCGGGCGGCCCGCGATCGCAGCCAATAGACCGGCGCCAAAAATATGCCAGCCAGGCCAATGCGCAGCGCGCTCAATAGGAA
This sequence comes from Acidobacteriota bacterium, assembly GCA_003223115.1. Classification (GTDB taxonomy): domain Bacteria; phylum Acidobacteriota; class Terriglobia; order Bryobacterales; family Bryobacteraceae; genus QHXW01. Next base: position 5,760 of record QHXW01000399.1, on the reverse strand, counting down.
CGGCGGAAATTCGCGCAAAGCGACTTTGCCGATGATGAAATTAGCCGACCACAGCAGCACCATCACCGAGATCAGGCTGTAAAGGATGACAGGGCCGTTCAACCGAGCGATACCTCGCGAACGGTAACTTCACGCAAGAAACCGTAATCGATGGCATAGCCGAATCCAGGCTCATCGCCGACGGTGATCGTGCCCCGGGGAGTCACTTCGACCGCGGGAGAAATAATGTCGCGTTTCCAGTAACGTTTGCTGGCTGACACATCTCCGGGCAGAATGAAGTTCGGCAGCGTGGAGAGCGCGATGTTGTGAGCCCGCCCAATGCCCGCCTCCAGCATGCCGCCGCACCAGACCGGAATTCCCGCCGCCTGAGCGGTGTCGTGCACCCGCTTGGCCTCGCGAAATCCACCTACGCGGCCGAGCTTGATATTGATGATGCCGCAGGCGCGCAGCTTGATGGCTTGCTCTGCGTGATGCGCCGAGCGGATGCATTCATCCAGGCAAATAGGCGTCTGCAGCTTCGCCTGCAACTCGGCATGATCGATGATGTCGTCATGCGCCAGCGGCTGCTCAATCATCATCAGATAAAATTCGTCGAGCCGTTTCAGGTGTTCGGCATCTCTCAACGTATACGCCGAGTTGGCGTCGGCCATGAGTTTGATGGATGGAAAACGCTTGCGCGCTTGGCGAATCACATCCACGTCCCAGCCGGGCTTGATTTTCATCTTGATGCGCTGATAACCGGCAGCGAGCTCGCGTTCGATCTTATCAAGCAACTGCGGCACGGATTCCTGAATGCCGATGGATACTCCGCACGGAATCTCGCGGCGAGCGCCGCCTCCAATCCGTTTCCACAGCGGCTCATTGTTCATGCGGGCTTCAAGATCCCATACCGCCACCTCGAGACCGCCGCGCGCCATGCGATGCCCGCGAATGTGCTCCGTCAGAGGGCCGGCGTCTTCAGCGCTACGCAACGATTTTCCCAACACTGGCGGAATCGCGTAATCACGCAGGAGGAGCCAGGCCGCTTCGGTCCACTCTTCGTTGTACAAAGGGCTTTCGCCGGCCGTGACTTCACCCCAGCCTGACACGCCGTCACTCGAGGCTTCAACCAGAATCATCTGCCGCTCCGTGGTGCGGCCGAAGCTGGTCTCGAAGAAATGGATCAACGGCAATCGGATGTGCCGCAGCGTGATTTTTTCAATCTTCATGCGCGTTTTTCTGAACTTCTGGATTCCCAATTCCCGAGCAGATAGGTGCCGGCCGTCGGAGATCGGTCAAAACCAACGACGGCTAATCCACCGTCGAAATACTCCAGGAATCGTGCGCTGACCTCGTGCTGGATTTCGCGCGCCAGTCTGACGTCCTCCCGGCGGATGGAGCCGATTTGGGCGGGCACGGCGATGCGCTCGAGCGTGGCCGGACGATCGAATGTTCCGATGCGGTCGACGATGTACTTAACTCGCGGGCTGTCCAGCCACCATTCGGCGATGCAGCGGTCCGTGGGTAAACCGCCGTGGAGAGAGCTGGTAGTGGTGCCGTACTGATTGAGCACGTAGCGCTGGACCACAGCCCCCAGCCGCTCCACATTGAAATACGCGTTCTTGATTTCCAGAGGATCGAAGGTCCACTCGATGAGCCGTATGGAACGGGCCAGCGCATCGTCCCGCTGGCAAAGTTTGAGCATCCGTCCTACACCGCTGTCGCGGTACTCAGGCACCACGCCGAGCATATGGCTGTGCAGGTAGGACGTGCCGGCAGACTTCAGACCCGGAATAGCCAGACAGAAGCCGACCATGCGTTCTCCCGCGAAGGCGCCAAAAGCCTGACCTCCCACTTTGGTGGCGACCACGAACAGGCGCACGGGCAGCAGCTCGACATCTTCGAATCCCCAGATCAGCTTCTGCAGTTCCACCGCTTCGCGGAATTCATCCTGCGTAGTCAGCGGGCGCGTACTAAACCGGTGGTCGGATGCCGATTGCGCAGGGCCGGGGAGGGTTCCCTGGGACTCGTTCACGGTTTGGACTCCTGCCACAGGCTTTCCATCTCTTCGATGGAACTCTCACGCGTGGTTCTGCCCCGGTCAGCCAATTTTTGTTCGACATACCCAAACCGGCGCCGGAATTTTGCATTGGTTTTGCGAAGCGCCTGCTCGGGATCCACTTTGACGAACCGCGCCAAGTTCACCAGGACAAACAGGAGGTCGCCCAGCTCATCTTCCATCTCTTCGTGCGAGCCGTGCGAGCGAGCGTGGTCGAATTCAGCCAGTTCCTCACGCAACTTGTCGAGCACTTGGCCGGCATTTTCCCAATCGAAACCCACCTGTGCGGCCCGGCTGGTGATCTGTTGTGCTTCGACCAGCGCGGGCAACGAGCGCGGGACCGACTCCAATAAGGTTCTTTCGGATTCGCCTCGCGCGCGTTTCTCCTCGGCTTTGATTTCGTTCCAGCGCTTGAGGACATCCCTCCCGGTTCGAGCGGTCTCGTCCCCAAACACGTGCGGGTGGCGGCGGATCAGCTTCTCATTGATGGCGTCCAGTGCGTCGTCGATGCGGAACAGGTTCTGCTCAGCGGCCATCTGTGAGAAGAATACCGGCTGGAGTAACAGATCTCCAAGCTCACCGGCCAGTTCGGGCCAGTTGCGCGCGTCGATCGAGTTCATGACTTCGTAGGTCTCCTCAAGCAGGTAGGGTTTGATGGTGTCGAAGGTCTGCTCTCGATCCCAGGGGCAGCCGTTTGGCGACCGGAGACGAGCCATCAGATCAACCAGCAATTGAAATTTTTCACCGGCAGTGGAGTTGGGCATCCGAATCGAGCGGAGCAGGAATAGTTCTCTCAATGTAGCATAGGGCTCCGCATTCCAACTGCTCTCGTCGGCGACACGCGCCAGTTGATAAAATAGATGAACGCATGAGTGAGGAAGAGACAACGGGCGCTGCAAGGGAAACGGAAAGCGAGCCGCAGTCCGAAGAGCACCATATCCCTCTGCCGCCTGCCAGTTTTGCATTTCTGACGCTGTCTTTGCGGGCGCAGACGGAGTTGCAGCTCGGACTCGTGCATTTTGGGCCGGAATCGGAAAGGCCGAAAGCGGACCTGGAACTGGCGCGGCACAGCATTGATTTGCTCGGAGTTTTGCAGGAAAAGACAAAAGGTAACCTGACGCTGGAGGAGCAGCGGCTGTTAGAGAACTCCCTAACCGAACTGCGCTTCCGATTCGTTCAGGCCGTCGAAGAAAGCAAGAAAAGCTGAATGGGCGGCGAGGGCCCATTGAAGATCACGGTTCTGGGCTCGGGTACCAGTGTCGGAGTGCCCACGCCGGGTTGCCACTGTGAGGTGTGCACTTCCCAGGATCCGCGTGATAACCGGCTGCGTCCCTCGGTGTTGATCAATTACGGTGGGCACAACATAGTGATTGACACGACGCCCGATTTCCGCACGCAGATGTTGCGCGCCAAAGTTGATCGCCTGGACGCAGTGCTTTACACGCACTCGCACGCCGATCATATCATGGGGCTGGATGATGTTCGCCCCTATAATTTCCGGCAGAAGACGCGAATCCCAATTTTCGCTTCGGCGGAAACCATGGGCGCCATCCAACGTTCCTTTCAGTATATTTTCAATGACGGCGATCGGCAGTCGTCGATTCCTCAGTTGGACACGCACACGCTAAATGGCGACGCCTTCGAACTGTTCGGCCTGAAGTGTGTTCCCATTCGCCTCATGCACGGGCGCCATCCGATCTACGGCTTCCGTTTTGGACGGGCGGCGTACCTGACCGATCACAGCGACATCCCGGACGAATCGATGGAACAATTGCGCAATCTCGACGTGTTGTTTCTGGACGCGCTTCGCCACAGACCCCATCCAACGCACTCGACCGTAGAGCGCTCCATCAAAACAGTCGAGCAGCTTGCGCCGTGCCGCGCGTTCTTTACGCACATCTGTCACGACCTGCCGCACCAGCAGACCGAAACGGCGTTGCCCAAAAACATCCGGCTGGCCTATGACGGGCTCGAGCTCACCGTGGGGGATTCCGAATAAATGACATCTGGGTTTCGGTTGTACCGGAGCATGAGCGAAGTTCCCGCGGATTTTGGTCCCTCGGCCTTGACCATTGGCAATTTCGACGGGCTTCACGCCGGACACCGCCACATTTTGGCGCGGGTGCGCGAAATTGCGGAAGATCAGCAATTGAAGCCGTCACTGTTGAGCTTCAACCCACATCCCATGATGGTGGTGGCGCCCGAGCGCGCCCCCCGGCTGATGACCCTTCCCGATGAGCGCTGCGAGCTGGTGCGGGAGCAAGGCATCCAGCAGGTTGTGATTCTTCCGTTTACGGCAGAGGTGGCCCGCCTCAGTCCCGAGGAGTTCGTGGAGCAGATGCTGGTGAAGAGTCTGGGTGCGCGCGCGGTGATCGTGGGCGAGAATTTTCGGTTCGGGCATAAACGAGCAGGTGACACACGGCTGCTGGCGAGCTTGGGCAAGCGTCTCGGCTTCGCTCTGGAAGTGATACGCCCGGTCTCCTGGCGCCGCGTGCGCGTGAGCAGCAGCGAAATTCGCAGGCTGGTGGAAAACGGAGCCGTGGCAAGGGCCGCACGCCTGCTCCTCCGTCCTTATGCCCTCCAAGGCAGAGTGGTGCACGGACACGGCGTGGGCGCACGGAAGACGGTGCCAACACTAAATCTGGCCCCCACCTCGGAGGTGCTACCAAAGGGCGGAGTCTACGTTACGCGCACCAAGGATCCGGCACGCGGGCGACAGTGGGAATCCGTCACCAATGTCGGTTATCGTCCCACCTTCGGCGGCAACGATCAGCTTTCGATTGAGACGTTTCTGCTGGATGCTCCTCCCCCCGCCCCGCCCGAGCGTATTCAAGTGGAATTCCTGTGGCGGCTCCGGGACGAGCGCAAATTTGAGAACCCTGAGGCGTTGAAGGCACAAATACTGAAAGACGTTGCCCACGCCCGCGCCTATTTCCGCCGGCTTAGAAAATGGACCAGGCAAACAGTTTTTGACTATTCACAAGGAGAATCTCATGAGATTGTCGGAAGGTAAGATGCGGCGCATGAAGGCGCTCGCGAATTCGGGCGGCGTGATTGCCGCGGCCGCGATGGATCAGCGGGGCAGCCTGCAAAAATCTCTGGCCGCCGCCAAGGGAGTGGACCAGAAGCAGATAACCGATCAGATGATCACGGAATTCAAGACCGCCGTTACGAAAGTTTTGACGCCGCACGCCAGCGCCATACTGCTCGATCCCGAGTGGGGCTTGCCCGCGGCCAAAGCGCGTTCAAAAAACGCAGGACTGCTGTTGGCTTATGAAGCCAGCGGCTACGACAATACCCAGCCGGGACGTCTGCCGGACCTGTTGCCCCATGTGTCGGTGAGACGCATCGTGGATTGGGGCGCCGACGCCGTGAAAGTATTGATTTATTACACGCCTTTTGAGGACTCCAAGATCAACGACATCAAACACGCCTTCATCGAGCGGATTGGCTCCGAATGTCTCTCGTATGAGATTCCGTTCTTTCTGGAATTCGTGGGCTATGATCCGCAAGGCGACAACGAGAAATCTTTGGAATACGCCAAGAGAAAACCCGAAATCGTCACGCGTAGTATCCAGGAGTTCACTAAAGCACAGTACTACGTGGACGTGCTGAAGGTAGAAGTTCCCATCAACGCCGAATACGTTGAGGGCTCGAGCGTCTATAAAGGCCAGAAGGCGTATACGCGCGCCGAAGCGCTCGATCATTTTCGCTGGGCGGGG
>QHXW01000398.1 GCA_003223115.1 Acidobacteriota bacterium | reverse complement strand
AATCATGTATTCATCGAGCGATTTCATGATGTAGCATCACAGAGCGCGAAGGGCGGCCGGTGGAAACTCCACTAACCACTCTTTATTATCCTTCTGACGCTCGAATTCCTGGCGGCTCATCTCCACCGAGATCTCGCCCGAGAACTCTAGCCGCACCGATTGCGGTTTTTCAGACACACGCAGCAGCTTTGCGGGAATCTGGTTCATACCGAGTTTCGAGCCGTTATGCACCGCGGCACTCAGTTCTTCGGCCCGAGCGCATATCCATACCCGATCACCAAGCATACGTCCCGGGAAGTACGTGCCCACCAGCTCGTAGTCATTCAAACGTAAACGGCTGGTGTTGCGGCCGGGATCGAGCCCCGCAATCTCGGCTTCGAACAAATTCGAAATTCCGAGCAGCCGGGCTACCTCGGCCGACGCTGGCTGCTCCAGAATCTTGCGTGGAGAACCGCTCTGCACCACGCGGCCTTCGCGGATGATCAGCATCTGCTCGGCCAATTCAAAGCACTCCTCGAGATCGTGCGTGACCAACAGAATGGGAACGGCGTACTCCGACCGAACTTTGCGCAGCAGCGCATAAAGCTCAATGCGCAGGGGCGCATCCAGACCGCGAGCCGGTTCGTCCAGCAGAAGCAGGCGCGGCGAGCCAATCAGCGCGCGCGCAATGGAGCATCGCTGCTTCTGCCCGCCCGAAACTTCGTGCGGCCGCCGGCCGGAAACCTCGGTGAGATGAAAACGGTCCAGCATCTCGGTGACGCGGCGGTGCCGCTCCAGGCGCGGGTGCCTTTCCGCGGCGAAAACCAGGTTTTGACGCAGAGTCATGTGCGGAAACAGCGCGTAATTCTGGAATACATAACCACAATTGCGCTGCTGCGGGCGCAGGTTTACGCCGGAGGCGGCGTCGAAAAGAATCTGGTCGTCCAGCAGGATTCGTCCTTGCTCGGGCCGCGTGAATCCGGCGATACAATCGAGCGCCAGAGTCTTGCCGGCGCCGCTCGGTCCGAAGAGCACGGTGATTCCCGGACCACCTTGAAAATCAATTTCCAGAGAAAATGCGGCGGAATCCGGACCGGGCGGGAAGCGCTTGGTGATGCGCGCTTCGATCATCCGGTCACCTGGCGTTGCTGCAGACGGTTGGCTCCATAAACAATGGCCATGGCGGCCACAGAAAGCACCAGCACAAGCACGCGCGCTAGCTGGGTGTTGCCGCTCTCGACGGCATCGTAGATGGCGATAGAGGCTGTCTGAGTTTTGCCGGGAATATCGCCGGCCAGCATGAGAGTAGCGCCGAAATCACCGAGTGCGCGCGCAAAGGCCAGGACGCTGGCTGCGATGATGGCTCGCCGGGAAAGTGGCATTGTGACGCGCCAGAACACCCGCCATTCCGATGCGCCAAGGTTCCGAGCCGCGCGCTCGTAGCTGCGGTCTACGCTTTCAAATGCCGCACGTGCCGATTTCACCAGCAGCGGAATCGCGTGAAATGTGGAGGCGACCACCGCCGCCTGCCACGTGAACACCAGAGGCTGCCCGAACACGATTTCGTACAAATGGCCAAGTGGACTCGAGCGGCCCAGCGCCACCAGCAGGTAATATCCGAGCACGGTCGGCGGCAATACCAGCGGCAGCGTGACGATGGCATCTAGCAATTCTTTGCCGTGAAACTTCCGGTTTGCCAGCACGTAGGAGAGCCACAGCCCGATGAGCAGCGAAATCAGGGTTGCGAGTCCGGCCACTCGCACGCTGAGCCAAAGCGGAAACCAGTTGACAGCCATCGTGGCGGAATTCAATTATAGCCGCCGGAAACGCGCGCTAAAGTGCCGCAGTGACGGCGGTTCTGATTCGATGGCCAGCCCGCGTATGCGATCGCGCTGCTGATTCACTTCAAGAATCGCTTCCACTACGTAGTCAATGTGGCTTTGCGTGTACACGCGCCGCGGGATGGCCAGGCGCAGCAGCTCATGTTGAGCGTGCGCACCGAACATGACCGAGCCGATCTCGACCGAGCGAATCCCGGCGTGCCGGTACAGCTCGACAGCCAGCGCTTGCGCGGGGAATTGATGCTTGGGAACCTGCGGCAGCATCCGCGCGGCGTCGATATAGATGGCGTGACCGCCGGGGGGCTCCACAATCGGCACGCCATGGTCCGCGATATGGCGTCCCAGATAACCCGTGGAGGCAATGCGATAGCGCAGGTAATCCGGGTGCAGCACTTCTTCCAGTCCCACGGCGATGGCCTCGAGGTCGCGGCCGGCAAGGCCCCCGTACGTCGGAAAGCCTTCGGTGAGAATCAACAGATTGGTTTCCAGCACGGCCACGCGATCATCATTCGTACAAAGCAGGCCGCCGATGTTGGCAAAAGCGTCTTTTTTGGCCGAGAAAGTGCAGCCGTCCGCATATGAAAACATCTTTTGTGCGATCTGTTTGGGCGTGAATCCCGCAAAGCCCGCCTCGCGCTGGCCGATGAACCAGGCGTTTTCGGCGAAACGGCAGGCGTCCAAATAAAAGGGAATTCCGTGCTGGGTGGTCACCCGTTTGACAGCGGCGATGTTTTCCATCGAAACCGGCTGGCCGCCGCCAGAGTTGTTGGTGACGGTGAGCATCACCAGTGGAATATTTTGCGCGCCCTCACTCTCGATCAACCGCTCGAGTGCCGCGACGTCCATGTTGCCCTTGAAATCGAGCCGCGCCTGCGTGTCGGCGGCTCCTGCGATCGGCAGATCCACCGCGCGAGCGCCGGTGAATTCAATGTTGGCCCGCGTGGTATCGAAATGGGTGTTGTTGGGCACCACGTGTCCTTTGCGGCAAAGGACGGTGAACAGGATGCGCTCCGCGGCGCGCCCCTGATGAGTGGGGATGACGTGCTTCAATCCGGTGAGATCGCGAACCACCCGTTCCATGCGAAAGAAACTCTCGCTGCCGGCATAGGATTCATCGCCGCGCATCATGGCGGCCCACTGCTCGGTGGACATGGCGTTGGTGCCTGAGTCGGTGAGCAGGTCGATCAGAATGTTCCGGGCGTCGATGAGGAACAGGTTGTAGCCGGCTTTTTCGAGGTAGATCTCGCGTTCTTCAGAGGTGGTCTGACGAATCGGTTCCACGCTCTTGATGCGGAACGGCTCGATGATGGTGTTCATTCTGGAGCGGAGTGTAGCATGCGCGCCGGATTCCAAAGAATGGCGCTATGCTTCCACTTCCATTTTCGCCAGGGCCGCTTTTCCGCTTTGCCACTTCACCAGCCCGACACCGGCGAAGATCACCAGCATGGCCAGGGTTTCCCGCAGCCCGAAAGGCTCACGGTAAACGAGCCAGCCCAGACCGACGGCCACCACTGCGTTGATGTAGGCATAAATCGAGACCACGGCGACCGGCAGTTTATCCAGCACGTAAGCGTAGCAACTGTAGCCCACAATGGAGCCGAAGATCACCAGATAGACCAGCGCGCCAACGCCTCGCGTCTTCCAGTGGACCTGGTGACCGCCGAACAGCCACGCCAGTGGAGAAACCGCGAGACCCGTAATCAACTGCTGGACGGCGCCGATCACCACCGGGTGCGCCCGAACTTCGCGGCGCCGCTGATAGATGGAACCGAATGACCAGGCTGCCATTCCAACCTGTAACAACGAGAAACCGATGAGTGTGGAGCGGCTGAAGCCCTCCGATCCGAAACCTGGTGAGAGCAGAAGAGCGACTCCGGCAAAGGCCACGATCATGCCTAAAATCGTCGGCGCGTGCAGCGGCTCGCCGCCCGGCAGCATGGCTTCGATTCCCACCAGCCAGAAAGGTGAGAGCGTGACAAACAGGCCCGCGAGTCCGCTGGGGATGTGGGTTTCAGCCAAGGTCAGGCAACCGTTGCCCACGCCCAAAATCAACAAGCCGCTGATCACTGCCTGCATCAGTTCCTTACCGCGAGGCAAGGCCGCACCCCGGATCAGGGCCGCGGCAACCAGAATTGTGCCTGAAATGAAATAGCGGGTGGAGACCAGCATGAGGGGCGGAAACGACTCGAGACCCATCCGGATAGCGAGATAGGTGGTGCCCCAAAAAAAGCAGACGGCGACCAGAGCGAGGTACGCCTTGATTCCAGGGTTGCCGCGCAAGTCTCAGAGTAGCATCAAGCCGGAGAAAGTCGGCGGCGTTATCGTAAGCGTTCGCTAAAATAGAATTCTTGATCGTTACTCTCACCGTTAACCCCGCGATTGACCGGACCATCACCGTAGACCGCCTGGTATTTGATGACCGGGCGTACATCACATCCAGCAGCGAATCCGCCGGAGGGCGGGGAATTAACTCGGCCTGCGTGATCCATGCGTTCGGGGGCAAGACGCTGGCCGTAGTGCTGGCGGGAGGTAAATCCGGCGCGCGCCTCGAGAAATTTCTGACATGTTGCGGCTTCGAAGTCGCGGTAGTGCCCACTCGTAGCGAAGTTCGCACCAACATAGTCATTACCGACAAGCAGGGACTGACCGTGAAGCTGAACGAGCCCGGCGCACCGGTTCACAAGGAGGAACTGACGCAGCTCGAGAAAGTCATCCGGGAAAAGCTGGAGGGCGCGAGCTGGCTGATGATCTGCGGCAGTATTCCCCCGGGGATGCCCCCAAGTTTCTATGCGAAACTTATCGAACTGGCTCGAAAACGCGGCGTGAAGACGCTGCTGGATACCGATGGCGAAGCCCTTGAAGCTGGAATCAAAGCCAAACCCACCGTCGTAACGCCCAACCAGGCGGAGGCCGAGCGCCTTCTGAATACTGCGCTGCTCACCCGGAACCATTTTGTGCAGGCCACCGAACGCATTCGCGCCTTGGGCGCTGAAACCGTGATTCTTTCGCTCGGCAGCCGGGGAGCCATGGCCGCGTTTGACCATCGCATGATGGAGGCTCTTGCCCCGCGTATCGATGCGGTTTCTCCCATTGGTGCGGGCGACGCCATGGCTGCCGCTTTCGCCTGGGCCATGGAAAAAAAAGACGATTACGCCGATGCGCTGCGCTGGGCTGTTGCCGCCGGCACCGCTTCAGCTAAACTGCCGGGCCTTCATTTTGCCACGCTTGCGCAAACCGAGGAAGTTTACAAGCACGTCGAGATTCGGCAGGTAGAGTAGCGCATGATGCCGGTCGAGCCCGGGGCCAAATCCGGCGATTCCAAACATGAAAGCCTGGTCCGCTCCGCCGGCGTGGTTTCGGCCTCGGTTTTTCTCAGCCGTATCACGGGACTGGTTCGTGAAATCGTTATGGCGCGGTTGTTCGGCGCCGGGCAAGTTTACGATGCGTTCCTGCTGGGTTTTCGCATTCCCAATCTCACGCGTGACCTGTTTGCCGAAGGAGCATTGTCATCCGCGTTTGTTCCCACCTTCACCAAATATCTTTCCACCAAGGGCAGAAAAGAGGCCGCGGAACTTTCCAGCCTGGTCGCCACCGCGTTGATCCTTGTGGTGGGCATCCTGTGCATGCTGGGAATCGTCTTCAGTCCTCAACTGGTGGAATTGCTGGCGCCGGGCTTCGCCGCAATCCCAGGGAAATTTGCGCTCGCCGTAAGACTGACGCGCCTTATGTTTCCCTTTTTGCTGCTGGTGGCGCTGGCTGCGCAGGCCATGGGAGTTTTGAACGCGTGCAACCAGTTTGGTATTCCGGCGCTGTCTTCCACTTTCTTCAACATCGGGTCGCTGGGTTTCGGCCTCGCCTTGGGATTTCTCGTGGGACCGCGGATAGGATTCGCGCCGATCGAGGGCATGGCGTACGGCGTGGTGCTCGGCGGCGCGTGGCAGTTGTTCTGGCAGGTGCCCAGCCTGATCCGCTTCGGTTTTGTGTTTCGCCCACGCATGAATTTCGCGCATCCAGGTTTACGCAATATTTTTGAACTGATGGCCCCGGCCATCGTCGGAAACGCCTCGGTGCAGGTCAACGTTATGGTCAACACCAACTTCGCATCGAGCATCACCGATGCCGCGGGCCACGTGATTAACGGACCGGTGAGCTGGTTGGGCTACGCGTTCCGTTTTATGCAACTGCCGCTTGGACTTTTCGGTGTGGCCATCGCCTCGGCCACCTTGCCTTCGGTATCACGCAGCGCCGCAGCCGGCAATCTGGATGAATTCCGGCACACGCTGGCGCGCTCGCTGGGCATAATTTTCTTGCTGACCATTCCGTCATCGGTGGGATTGTCAGTTTTGGGCGACAGCATGATCGCCGCGGTGTACCAGGGAGGCAAATTCCGTGCCTACGACACGCACCAGACCGCCCTGGCCCTTTCCTGCTACGCCATCGGCCTGGTTGGATACGCCGCGGTGAAGGTGCTTGCGCCGGCATTTTACGCCCTGGATGATGCACGTACGCCGATGTTCGTCAGCCTGGGCTCTATTCTCATCAACTACACGGCCGCGTCCAGCATGGTGAAGTTTGCCGGCCTGGGTCACGCCGGTCTGGCTCTTTCGACCTCTCTGGTGGCGCTGTTCAGCTCCACCGTCCTGTTTGAGGTGCTCCGCCGTCGCATCGGCGGCATAGAAGGGCGGCGGCTGTTCGCGAGTTTTTCTCAAATCGTCGTCGCTGCGGGCGTCATGGGAGTGGCATGCGCCCTCTCCAGCCGGGCGGTCGAACATTGGCTGGGGCTCTCGCGGTTGGCGCGAGTGGCCGACCTCGCTATATCGGTTCCCTTGGGACTCGTAGTTTTTTACATCACCTGCAAAATGTTCGGTTTGCCCGAGATGGACTCGGCCCGGCGCGCCTTAATCGCACCGCTGACCAGGCGATTCGGTCCAGCACGTGTTAAAATTCTCTAAGGAATGCTCCCCGATCTGAAGTTGGCGGTCCGGTTACAAGAAATTGATCACCGGGTCGCCGAACTGACACGAGAAGTTGCCGCACTTCCCAAACATATTGCGGAAATCGAGAAAAAACTGGATGCCCATCAGCGTAAGCTCGAGGCAGACCGCGCTGCGTTGACCGCCAATCAGAAGGACCGCAAGCGGCTCGAAGGCGAAATCCAGGTCCAACAGCAGAAAATCTCGAAACTCAAAGATCAGATGCTGGAGGCCAAGACCAACGAACAGTACCGCGCGTTTCAACACGAAATTGACTATTGCGACACCGAAATCCGCCGCGCCGAGGACCGTATTCTCGAGCTGATGGGGGAGTCCGAGCCGCTGGAGCGCAACGTCAAGGCGGCCGAAGTGTCTCTCAAACAGGAAAAAGCCCAGGTCGAGACCGAAAAACAACAGGCCCGGGAACGCACCGCGGGCGATCAAAAAGAGCTCGAGCAGTTGCAGGCTGACCGCAAGCGAATCGGGTCGCAGATGAATCCCAAGGTCATGGCCAGTTACGAGCGCGTCCGCAAGTTGCGGCGCGGGATTGCCGTTGCGGAAGCGGTGGACGGCCGCTGCTCGCAGTGCCAGATGTCGTTACGCCTGCAGTTCTTTCAGGATTTGAAACGCGACGAGCAGGTGATGTACTGCGAAAGCTGCAGCCGCATCCTCTATTACAATCCTCCGGCCAGTTTCGAAGACGTGACGGGCGAAGCCGCCCCGGCCGCCCGAAGCTGAAGCGCGGTCTAGCGGGAGTTTACTGCGAGGCCTCTAGAACAAATGGCCAAGTTCATGTTTTGGAATCATTTGTCTCGATTTATGTCGTCTTACCTACCTCACATCACATAGGGTAATACGCATTGCTGAAGACAATCCACAGGCCAACATACTCAGCAGGAGCGACTTGGTATTTTCGGCATTTTGCGAGTGACGTCAATTCCAGTAAACTCCCGCTAGAGGTTTCTCGGCAATCACCGCTGAAGGTCGCCGGTTCCACTTTTAGGAAACTGTGCCATCGGCACTCAGTCTGACCTGCCGCTCCTGATGAAACGCCAGATTGGC
>QHXW01000397.1:556-6423 GCA_003223115.1 Acidobacteriota bacterium | reverse complement strand
TGGAGATCTCTTGTTCATACAGACGCCCCAGTCTGCCCCCAGTGGCCCATCGAGGACCGCAAAATGCCGGCATCCGCAACTGCAATCTTGCCAATGCTCGCCCTCGCGGCCACGTTTGCCGTAAGGCTCAAAATCGGAATCCATCTCGATGGCAAGCTCCAGAAGGCGAGCGTGCGCGCCGCTATGCTCCGGTGAACCGGCCGCGAGTTCGTTGGAATAACCAGTCTGCTCGCTCCACCCTATGGTGGGTCGTTCAAGGTGCAAATTAATTTTCATTGGCTTTCTCCAGGCAACTCCAGGTCGCTCCAGTCCCACTGTTCCGCGCCAGCCCGACTGGCTGCTCTGCTCGCCTCGGCGAAGAGTGCGTGCCATTGGGTGAACGGCACGAGCTGGGGCGTGTGCTCCCGTCCTCGTCCGGTCCAGATCCAGCCGTTCGCGTTCTGACACAGTACACGCAACTCGTCTAAATCCTCATAGGCCACTACACCGAAGCCGTAATCGTGTTGGTCGCCGTGGAGGATTTTCTACAGGGCGTACTCGTTGCCCGACAGCCAACCCGCGCACCCAATGTCCTCGCTGATCGCGGACATCTTCTCGTAGAGCAGGCGCGCAAATGGATTTGCCATCGAGGGGTGAGGCGGAGGTGGCTCGTATTTCGGCACACAGCCGTCGTGCGCCCGTTGGTATTGGCCGCTCCAATCGCGTTCGGTCGGCTGACCGCAGTAGTGGCAGTTGCGGGGAGCGCAGCATTCCTCCGCGGCCTTCTTGTTTAGATCTGCGACTGGCTTGTCGGCTCGCCAGGCGATCAGGTGTGGCTTCTGACATTCCCCGCACGCCCATACGCCGGAGCCGACGCCGTCAGGCCTGAGAAGTTCATGGCTGTTCATGGGTTCTTTCCTTTCTCCTGTCGTAGACCTCGGAGGAGGCACGCCTCTTTGCCTCCATGACGGCCTTTATCTCGTCGAAGCGCCAGGGAAGAAACTGGTGAGCGTCAACTCCAACATCCATCGATATAATAGCGTCGCCGGAGCGTCAGCGAGCTTCCCGTGCGAATGGCCATATAGGTGCCAACTGCCACGGGACGAATGATGCCAGACCCGCATAGCGTAGTGACAGAGCACGATCCCTTGGCCATCGACTCGAATCTTCGCCAACTGACTCCGGCTACAGAATTCGATTGTTAGTCGGCGAAGTGCGCGGTCGTGATCCCCTTCAACAACGTGGATATGGCGGCAGACCATCCGATCCCGTAGTATCCAAAAGCTCGATTGCACTGAAAACACAGGTTTTCGCCGGGTTGTTGGTATGACGTTAGGTTAAGGTTAATTAAGGTTAAGAGGCGATTTCCGGGCGATGTAACGTTGTGTTACGTCGGATTCAGGACGGGGTTCTAGACAACCCGGTCATCTCGCAACCATCATTAAATTCAACAGATCGAGTTTTTGGACACTACGGGATCACGATGTCAACCAACTCTGCGAGTCGTATGAGGCGAACATCTACGCCTGCCACGAGCTGGCCGCCGAGCGAGTGGGTACCCGTGTAGTCGCTCACCATCGTCTTTATAAGGCGCGGCCCAAGTCCGGGGAATATCGATAGTGATACCAGGTTTGCTCATCGGTAGGTCTTGCCGGACTGAAGCGAAATCTGATGCACAACAACTGTCTCGCGGCTGCGCTCGACGGTGAATAGAAGGCGATAGTCGCCGATGCGACGGCGGAAGACACCACGCCACTCTTCGCCTTTAAGAGTTCACGTTTCCTTGGAATGGGTCGGATGCCATCTGGGTCAAGACGCGCGCCACCCGCTTCTGAATGGTTTTCGGAAGGCTGCGGAATCCTCTTTGGCTTGGTCGGTGAACTCACAGGTCCAAGTCATGCTTGACCTGAGACCAGGGTAGCGTTTTCCGTTGGCGGGCCTGTTTAAGGCTTCGGCGTAATTTTTTGGCTTCGGCCGGCCTCAGCACGTCGTCGGGATCTGCTACGCGCTTCGGTTTGATGAGCACGCCGTTGGCTTGCTTACTGAACGCCACGAAGTCCCCCTCCTGCAGTTTGAGGGTTTTGAGGATCTCCCGCGGGATGACCACCTGGCGGCGCTGCCCCACGCGTCCAATCCGCTCTTGAGTTGTAGATATCTTCCCAGCCATGCCTTCAGATTATCTGATCGTCAGAAGAAGTCAAGGCCAGCGGATTGCGCAGGGATTGCGCAGGGCCGAGAACCTTTATCAGGCGGCGCATCATTGGGCGAAGCAACACACCGCCATTATCGGAATTCGTCAACAAAACTGCGCCAATTCCGTATTCAGTGAGGAACATCAAATCGCTCTTGAATCCGGCCATGCTGCCGCCATGATGAATCACTGTGGCGCCCCAGGTCTTGTCTTCCTCCAAACCATTCCATAGCTCTGGTTTTCGCCCGTTGCGATCTGAGGCTGCCGCCGCATCAGAAGGTTCTGTTCCGAGACCAGTCGCGTGGCGTCGGGTAGCTTTCCGCGCGCTATTTCCAATTGGACGTACTTTGCAAGGTCGTGGGCCGAAGTCCAGACGCCGCCAGCCGGACGGTGCGGCATCACCGAATAGTTGACGGCCATGTCAGCAACCTGGGGTCTAACGTCCACATCGTCCCCGTGAGGTGAGGCATGATTTCCTTTCAGCGCACGGGCCATGGCGAAAGTCGTGGAACTCATGCCAAGGTGGGTAAAGACCAGGTTCTGCATGGTTTTATCGGCAGAGCCTAAATCACTTTTCGGATCGTAGAGGCGGGCGCCTACGTTGCCGGCGGCGGATGCCATCAGATTACTGTATTGGAAAACTTCACCGAAGTGGCTCGTCGGTTGCATCTGCAAGAAATAGCGTTACCGCAGCCCTCAAGTCTCGCGATAATGAGCTAACGATGCCGAGAGTCCTGGATCCATTCCGGTTCGTGCTGATTGCCGTCGCCGGGTGGATGAACCAACACCAACTGCAGATCATCGATTACCTTCGCGAGGAGAACCGAGTTCTTCGCGAGCAACTCGGTGGGCGGCGAGTGCGCTTCAACGACGACCAACGCCGTCGATTGGCCGTGAAGGCCAAAGGGTTAGGACGGAGGCTTCTGGCGGAGGTCGCCACCATTGTCACGCCCGAGACCTTGTTGGCCTGGCATCGGAAGCTGATTGCCCACAAGTACGACGGCACTGCGCAGCGGGCCGGGGCGTCCGAGAACAGCCCTCGATATCGAGAAGTTGGTGGTCCGGTCACGCGGGTTCCACTCATTCGGAGAGAAAGGGGTTTTCGAGGTAACGTTTAAGGGTAAGTGCAGAAGCCCTTGATTACACGGCGCTTGATCGATCGAAATGCAGTGGATCACGCTGGCACTCACAACAATATAAGTAAGAGCAGGCGAGCGGGGATTAATCACATGAGGAACAAGCTAGCCTCAGCTAGCCTTAGCCTAGGCAGCCTAGGCTAGTACTACAAGTGTTACAAAACTGTGCTACTGAAATTTTGCCGCCAGGCTCCAAAGTACCGAGGGTGAAGATAGAGTCTATTTCGTCTTGACGCGGACCCAAATTAGAACCACAATGTGATAGTAATCATGGTCGGCGAGTTCGAGTACCTGCTGCTCACTGCGGCCGCGCGCTTGGGCGACGGCGCTTACGGCGCCGCCATGCGGCAGGAAATTGAAGATGCAATCGGGCGCCGATGCTCCATCGGAGCGCTGTACACGACCTTAGATCGTTTGCAGGCAAAGGGCTTCATCAAGACATGGATGGGGGAGCCTACTCCGCAACGGGGTGGCCGCCCTAAGCGGATGGTGCGCATCACGGCTAAGGGCATCGAGGCGGCGGGGGAGTTTTACGCTGCGGTAACCAGAGTGAGCCGTGGTGTTTCCTGGGAGGTGAACCGAGTCGGGGGCCAGCCATGACCCGAATCTGTTGGTGGTTGGTGGACATTCTGTCCCGAATGCTGGAGCCCGACGAGCGAGATGCGGTGCGCGGGGATTTCGCCGAGTCCGGCGCGACTAGCAGCCAGGCGCTGCTCGACGTGCTGGGATTAGTCGTCCGGCGGCAGACCGCTTTATGGAAGGACTGGCGGCCCCAGCTTGCTCCGGTTGCACTCATTGCACCGATGAGTGTGTTTCTCAGTAAACCTTCTTCTGGGGAACTCTGGCTTGGCTGGGTTGGCCGGCAGTTCGACACCGTTTGGCAGCATGGCGTGCGTTACGAGACTGGGTTGACGTTTACAGACGACATCGTGACGTTGGTCTGCGTCTCTCTTCTGCTGATTTCCTGGACCTGGATTGGTGGTTTCGTGCTGGGATCCTTGTCGCGTCGAGCCGCTTGGGTCCTTGGACTGCTTTACCTTCTCTGGTGGTTCTCTTGGTGGTTCCCTGGCGCTATGCTGCGCGCGCTGTTTTCAGATCCACTTCACAGCGAGCTGTTTTGGCTGATCCCGCAAGTGGTTCTGATCCTCATACCTTTTCTGTGGGGAGTACACCGGGGTGTATGCTTCGGCGCGCTCGGAATTGGCCGCGTGGTGTTATTGGCAGTGGCAGTCGCAATATTGACTCTCATTGTGCAGGTGGAAGATGATCGGCGAGGCCTCGCGTTTGCGGTCTGGAGCAGCGGGTGCGCGTTCGATGGACGGCTCGTGTGGACACCGCGGCTACTGCCCTTTGCCGTGATCATCTGGCAGTTTGGGTTCATGGTCGCAACCACCCACGAGCGGCGCTTTCGCGGTAAGACTGCCTCAGTTTGACAGCGGAGTCGGGAATGGTCCTACTGAATCGCTATTCAGCCAGTTCTCGAGCTGCCGGTAAATCCGGCGAGACTATGCAAAGGAGAACAACACATGAACAACCATTTACTTCGAGTCAACCTGGCGCGGGCCTCGGTCCTCCTTGTCGTAGTGGCCGGCGTCGCCGCCGCTGCTGACCAACCGACCGGCCGCGCTACCCTGCAACCCGCAACTGAGCGGAAGGCCGCGCCGGAGTTTGCGCTGAAAGACAGTTCCGGCAAAACCGTAAAACTGAAGAAATACCGTGGCAAAGTGGTTCTGCTTGATTTCTGGGCTACGTGGTGTACCGGATGCAAGAAAGAGATCCCCTGGTTTTCCGAATTCCAAAGGATGTATGGCGCCCAAGGGTTCGCGGCCGTCGGCGTCTCCATGGACGAAGGCGGTTGGAACGTGGTGAAGCCTTTCCTGGCCGAGAACCATGTACCCTACCGGATGTTGCTTGGGGACGATTCGACAGCGCAGCGGTACGGAATCGAGAGCCTGCCAGACACATTCCTCATCGACCGCAAGGGGAGAGTAGCAGCCGCTTATAAGGCTGTGCTGGTGGACAAAGACGACGTCGAGGCTAATATCAAGGCGCTTCTTTCCAAACGCTAGCGGTCTCGTTAACTATATGCCCGGCGGCGTGTCACAGGTTCTGTAAGACTCCTGCACGGTTGCCATCTGGGAGTGTCAGCAAGTTATCTAGAAACGGGGTTCGAGGAGATCATAAGAGCCGCCGATTGGCCAAGGTTTAAGCCCAACCCGACTTCGAGTTCCACTGGCGGACTCCAACGGATGTTCACCCTTGGGCAGAGGTGAACATCCGCTCCAACGCAATTGCCTCCGTTTGGGCCAAAATCACGGAAGCTCAAACGATCGACACGATCGACCCATCCTATTGCTTTCCAAAATGAGTTCTGCCATACTCCGGTGGGAGTCCAACAGGAGAGAGATGGGAAAGAGGGACGTCTGACTGGGTACGCTGGCATTGATGGTCCTTAAGACGCTTGAGAGCATGGGTCAGCAGCATGGATACGGAATCGCGCGCCGAATTGAGCAGACAAGTGCGGACCTGCTCGCTATCAATCAGGGAACTCTTTATCCGGT
>QHXW01000397.1:0-476 GCA_003223115.1 Acidobacteriota bacterium | reverse complement strand
AACTGGCAGCGGAAGCAAACGAATGGCAGCAGACGACCGAGATCATCGCGCGCTTCTTCAAGCTTCCCGGAGAGGCATAGTGATACGGTTGCGTCGCGCATGGGCGCGTTTGTTGGGCACCTTCCTGAGCACCCGCCGGGAAGGCGAACTGGCTGAAGAGATCGAAGCCCATCTTCAGCTGCAGACGGAGGATAACGTACGGCTCGGCTTGCCTCCACAAGAAGCGCGTCGCCAGGCGCTCTTGAGGTTGGGTGGCATAGAATCCATCAAAGAAAGCTACCGCGACCAACGCGGACTGCCTGTCCTCTCCTCGTTCGTGCGGGATGTGCAGTACGCGATTCGCGGAATGCGGAAAAGCCCTGCTTTTACTGCAGCAGCGGTCCTCTCACTGGCACTCGGAATCGCGTTGAACTGCGCGATTTTCAGCCTCGCTAATGCGCCGGTGTTCGGTTCGATGCCATACCGAGATCCCGGAC
>QHXW01000396.1:2102-2668 GCA_003223115.1 Acidobacteriota bacterium | reverse complement strand
TTGCAGCAACGTAGGGCGATGATGGCGTTGGCGGCGGAGGTGGTCCAGTGCATGCCGGTCCGCTTCAGCCGGGTCCCGATCACCACTTTGCACCCAGCTTCCAGGACGCCGGTAGACGTGCAGAGACCCAGTGCGTGAAACTTCGGGTAGCGCATACGACGCCGATTGCGAAAGATGTACATCGCGCACTTGGTCGCCTCGTTGGAGGGATGGATATGGGGGCGGAGTGCGTGAACGATGGCGCTCAGTTTTCCGTCATCCAGTTCGGTACAACGCGCCGTGGCCCATCGTTTGGCCTCTGGGCTGATGGCACCGAAGATCGACTGAGCGGTTCGGTGCAAGGTTTCTTTAGCGTGGTACCGATCCAGGATCGGAATGGCTTGGGGAAACAACTCCGTAGCGGTGTTCCGAACAAATAGCGGCGGGGCGTTTCCCTCCAAGTCCTTTCCAAGCAAGCCCGTAGCGCATCTCCTCTCTATCACTTTTTGTATTACCCTATATAGAATAATTCTATAGGGAAATGTTTGAAACAGGGTTGACTTCCTGAAGGGGTGGCCTATAATTGT
>QHXW01000396.1:0-1935 GCA_003223115.1 Acidobacteriota bacterium | reverse complement strand
CGCTAGCGGGAGTTTACTGAGAACGAACAAATAGCGGCGGGGCGTTTCCCTCCAAGTCCTTTCCAAGCAAGCCCGTAGCGCATCTCCTCTCTATCACTTTTTGTATTACCCTATATAGAATAATTCTATAGGGAAATGTTTGAAACAGGGTTGACTTCCTGAAGGGGTGGCCTATAATTGTATTACCCTATATGGCCTCCCTCGTCGCCAAGAAAAAGGGCAACCAGCTCTATTACTATGTCGTCGAAAGCGCCCGCGTCGACGGCCAACCACGCATCGTCCATCAGGCCTATCTGGGCTCGGCCGAAAAAGTCGCTGCCTTGGTCCAGGACCGCACCGCCCCAGTGCCCCTATCGGCTACCATGCGCGATTTTGGATTGCCCGGCGCCCTGTGGCTTGCCGCCCAGCAGACCGGTGTCTTTTCGCTGCTGGAGTCGCTCTGGCCTCAGCCCCGCTCCAGCCCCTCGCCGGCCCACTATGTCCTGCTGGCCGCCATTCACCGCATTTGTCAGCCGGGTCCCAAGACCGAGGTCTCCGACTGGTATCACGGTACCGTCCTACAATCGCTGTGGCACTTCCCGCCAGAGCGCTTCACCTCACAAGCCTTCTGGGATGTCTTCGAGAAGATTCTGCCGCAGGAGTGGATTTCGTTGTCTTTCGCCGACGATCCGCTGGAGCATGCCCAATTGCGCCTGCTGGCTTTGTGGAAGGAAAAACAGGGCATGGGCCACCGCCGCTTGCTGGCCTACGATACCACCAACTTTTACACCTATATTGCCAGCACCAACACCCGCAATGAACTGGCGCAGCGCGGACATAATAAGCAGGGCCGTCACAATCTGCGGCAGGTGGGTCTCAGCTATGTTCTGGACGGGGAAAGCGGATTGAGCCTATGCCATCACGTTGACCCCGGCGACGGGGCCGACGCCGAGGAATTCTCCACCGCACTGTCCCGAATCACGCGCCTGCTGGATCACCATCAGATCGCGCGCGATACGGTGACGCTGGTGTTCGACAAAGGTACCGCCGCGCTAGCCAACACCGTGGAACTGGAGGAGGCCCGCGTGGGATGGATCTCCGCTCTACCGTGGAACCAGGCCCCCGCGGAGTTGCGGGAGCGAGCGGTAGAACAACTGCTGCCGTGCAGCAGCCAACAACCTGGTGTACGTGCGGCGGCGGAAAAACTTCTGGTGCATGGCAAAGAGTACGTTTGTGTGGTGAAGTATTCAGCTTCCTTTGCCGGCGAGCAACTGCACAGTTTGACCACCAGCGTGAGCCAGGTGCTGCAGTATCTGCGCCGATTCTCCATGGAACTGAATAAGCCGAAAGCCCGATGGGACGAGAACAAGATTCGAAGCAAGATTCAGCGCTGGCTTTCGGGCCAATTCCTGACGGATGTAATCCACTACGACCTCCAACGCCGCGATGACCGTTGGCATCTCCAGTTTGACTTCAACACCGCTGCCTGGCAGCGCCTGCTGACGCATCGTCTCGGCCGCACAGTTCTGCTCACCAATCGCATGGACTGGACAGCGGAACAGGTGGCGGCGGGATACTCCGGCCAGCAATCCATTGAAAGAGTTTTTCGCGGGCTCCAGGATGGAGAGTGGTTAGGTTGGGGACCGATGCATCACTGGACCGACCGCAAAATCCGCATCCATGCCTTTTATTGCATGCTGGGGATCTCCCTGCTGCAATATGTGCATAAGCAGGCGCAAGTTGCCTGGGAGGGGATTTCGGTCGAGCAACTGCTCGAAGAACTGCGGCAGATTCAGCAGTTTGTTCTGCTTTATCCTGCTCAGGGCGAAAAGGGGCCGAATCGTATCTGCACCGTGCTCTCGAAGCAGACCCTCGCGCAACAATCCCTCGCCCAGACCCTCGGCTTGGAGCAACTCCGTAGTACCTAAACTTGGGTAATACGGAGCGTCACCCACA
>QHXW01000395.1 GCA_003223115.1 Acidobacteriota bacterium | reverse complement strand
TCTGCCAAGGAAAAGCAAGATTTGAAACCATAGGTACTACGCTTTTTCGCGGACCGCGCCGCGAAAAAGTGGCTCCTACGGAGCAGCCGAAGTCAGGAGTCGAGGAAGCCAGAAGCCAGCAGCCCTACCCTGGTAACACACTGTTGACAAGCGGTTCCACGAACATCGACAATTTTTTGTCGATGTTTTGCCGTAAGAGACTAATAACTGCTCCGTGTACGGGTTCAAATCTGCAATCTCGCCCGTCGCCGCATCGATAATTATGATGCCGTCACGCGCAGATTCGAACAATCGACGGTAACGAGCCTCGCTGGCGCGCTTGCGCTCTGTAATGTCCTCAAAGGCGAGCAGAATCAGGCCAGCGTTATCGGTTCCGGAGATGCGCCGCGCATTGAGCAGCACTGTTCGTGTCCCGATCAGGCGAAAGTCGTGCTCGACTTCAAGGTCGAGAAGTGACGTTCCGCCCGCGAGCAGCCGATCCAGCAGTTCGCGCAATTGCGGAAGGTCAAGCTGCTTGTCAGCGACTTCGTATAGATTGCGCCCGCTAATCTCCTGTGATTCGATCTGGAGGAACTTGTAGAATGCTCTGTTGGCGGTACGCACCGTAAGATTCTGATCGAGGATCACGAGAGGTTCTCGTACGGTTTCGACAATTGCTTCGGCGTAATCGCGGGCGTGCCTAACGGCTTCCAAGCTGCGCTTCAAGTCAGATATATCGACCAGGATGAGTACGACTCCGTCTATGCGGTTATCCGCTGTCCGGTAGGGCCGCCCCAGCATCAGGTAACCGCGACCATCAGCATCTTGAACTTCCTGCTCGTGCACGGCCAAACTTTCCAACACGCGTCTCAAAATCTCGCCTAGATCAGGAACGTTGATGCGCGGCTTAATATCGGAGATGTGGCGACCCACATCGGCGGGAACGAGATGCAACATCTTCTCAGCCGTTGGGGTGAAACGGCGAATGCGCAAATCATTGTCCACCATGACGATTGGAGTGCTGATCGAACTGAGAAGGTTTGTCAGGTCGTCGTTAGCTTGGCCCAACTGAACATTGCGGCTCTGCATCTCCGCGTTGATCGTGTTGAGCTCTTCGTTGGACGCCTGCAGCTCTTCTTTCGTCGTTTGCAGTTCTTCGTTACTGCTTTGTAACTCCTCATTTGCCGACTGCGCTTCTTCGTTCGTCGAACGCAATTCCTCGATAATCGATTGGAGGTACTCGCGACTAGAAGCGAGTTCCTGCTCCAGGTGCTCAATGTGGCGATCTGGATTCTCGAAAATAGCGGCCTTTTCGGCGGGGACCGGCGGTTGGGTCGCTGCCTGCTTCAGCGCCTGCTCTGTCGCATCCGTCAAATTTTCAAACAGAATCACTGAACACGGCTCCGCATTGGGGATCAACACGGGAATGATCATAATCCTAACGAAATGAAATGCTCTGTTCTGTCGTACCTGGATTTCATCAAGCCGTATAGCTAGAGGAAGTGATGCGGGAACTGGAAAGCGGTTAATGGCCCGCCGCAGCGGGCGGCGTCAACCGGGTCTTTGGCCTGCCGGAACTTTCGATTTCTCTCTTGGGGAAGTGATGCTTGCGGGCCGCCTGTAGCCCAGATAGCGGCGCCACCTCCGCGGTGGCAGCTGATGCAGTCCGCTACCGCCTGACTCAGGCCGATGAAACACCAGAACCAGCGAAGTAGCGAGCTTTCGCCGGACTGAGGACAGACTTGTTCTTTGAAAATCCAATGCAAAAAACGCGCAACCTGGCGACCCTCAGCGTCAGACTTCGGTCGGCCCCTCGTAAGTTATTGATGCGCAATTACTTGCGGCAAGAGGTCTTCGGCCGGAAAGTCGTAATTGTTCCACTTTTCCTCCCCTTGCAGACACAATGGCCTTTGCAGCTGACAGTGGGGTGAAGCATTTTCATTCCTGTGCTTTGATCAGAGATGTGGGAGAAAAGCCCGGAAATTCGGGCCTTTTGAGCAGCTTTTGACTTAGCAACCGGCTACTCAGCGGGATTAGGAACCGATCGGCAAGCAACCCGGGAAGTTTGGTATTGGAACAATTACGACTATCCTGCGAGAATTAGTCGTATCGTAATTGTTCCAGGACGACGTGTGCCGATCAATTCTCCATATGCGGCGGCTCTGAACAAACTGTTCGGATCAGCCTCTGAGTGCGTCTAACAGACCTCCGGGCTTCGGCGAGTCCCTTGGACAACCGACGTTTGACGCTGAGGCTGGCGACTGTTGCAATGAAATCACGGTCGCGTGGCGAAACCTTTCATTTCCTTCCATCGCCAGACGGGCAATTGCTGCTTCAATTCGCTCATCTTCACGTATCTGCGACAGATTCGAAAGGGGGCGGGACCCCAACAGCCCGCCCGCCATTCGCAGGGTCATTCCTCAGTTGTTGTTGATTTCGACCCGGATGATCTTCGGCTTGGCGACTTCCTTCTTCGACAGCGTGACGGTCAAGACGCCGCTCTTGTACTCGGCCTTAACTTTGTCCGCATCCACGCTATCGGGCAGGGTGAAGGCGCGCACAAATGAGCCGTAGCCTCGCTCGATGCGGTGGTAGCCCCTGCCGTTCTGCTCCTGCTCGAACTTGCGCTCGCCCTTCAGGGTCAGGGTACCATTCTCCACCTGGAGATCGATGTCTTTCATCTCGATCGCTGGGACATCGGCTTTAAGCACGAGCTCATTCTCGTTTTCGAAAATGTCCACGGCGGGTGACCACGGACGGTTAGAAGGTTCGCTAAACAGACGGGAGACGCTGTCCTGAAACAGCCGTAGGCCGACCGGGAACTCTTCCCGTTCGGAGGAAGGGGAATATCTCATAAGGGACATGTCAACCTCCTTGGTTGTGGTGGGCTAAGAGGGGAATTCTCAAATGACCTGACTTAGTTCAGATGATCTGCAGATTGGGCTAAAGTGCTCAGTCATTAACTAGTATCAGTTAACTGGATCTGCTTGTCAAGAGAATACCGTTGGTGTATCCCTCCGCTGGCGAACAACACTGCAACGGTTGCACGTCGAGATTTACTACCTCAATCAGGGCTGAAAGGCGGCAAGGGGAGTTGGGCAAGACAGGCGGTGTGGTGCCTCGCCGATTGAGAGACCTTCTCACCTTCTCATTCAGCTACTGCGGCGCGTGCTGCCTTGGGTTTATGATTTATCGCTCGGGCGGGCGAGCACACATAGCTTCTGGATGCGGCAACTTGAAGAGTTCGCCGTACCTCCTCGTGGTCGAAGGGTTCGACCAATACATCGTAGCCACCCTGCTCCAGGACATCGAGCCAGAGATTGGGGTCGCCCAAGCGTGAACAAACGACTACTTCGATGTTTGCGCGTCCTTGTACCACAATTTCAAGCACCCGCGCAAATGCGGTGTCCGTCACCACTTGGCTGAGCTTCAAGCATCCGTCGGGCTTCTTTGCAATCGCACACCGGCAGTACTTCAATACCGCACGACTCAAGTACGTCAAGCAGCGGTAGGCGGCGTTCCCGAGCCATGACGAGCATGGCCTTGATTTTCGGCGGCATATTGCTAACAAGATGAAGAGGGGGCCAACCTCGCCCCGTTGAAAGGAACCTGCTGACTATCTGCCTTATACGGCGCGTGCGGTAACTTTGTGGATCGTGGAGGTGGCAACGTCATAGGTTTGAACCTGAGGCGTTCCCTCACTTACTTTTGCCAGGAGCTTCTGCACCTCGGGATAGGTTGGTGCCGGTTGTAAGCTTCCGCGTCTTCTTTCTGATCCACAAACTGATTCCAAGGACTTCCGATCCGTTTGAAGCTAGCAGGCTTATTTCGTCTCGGAAGCCTTTCTGCTTTTGCAACAGCGGCAGGATGTCTTTCTCAAGCGTCCTGTTGAACTCCGCGACAGAATTGGGTTTGAGACGTACGGTAACACTACGAGCAAACAGTTCAGATGATCTGGATAGCGAGCAAAGGCGCTCACTCGGTTGTTAGGATAGGTTAGCATTCTTTCACTTGTCAAGAAGAAAACTTAGTCTTATGCTTAGTCTTATAGTTTTCAACGATCTCCAGTGCCACGACTGTATCTTCTGATACAAACTCGCGCGGATGGGATTCCAGAACGCGCCGCCACGACTGCTTGATTCATGGATCTAATCTCCGCCATCTCCGCCCCCCTTTGGGATTGACAACGCTCCATCGCAGGCGCAGAATCATTTCGGGAAGCAGAAGTCAAGCTTCCTGCCAAGCCGCTTGCAGGTTGGATGCGGCCTGGAGGTGACACATAGAACCTGACAAAGATGAGGGCGGTTGTTCCTAATTCCTGGAGGCAGGTAGTAAGAAGACTGACGAACGATCTGACAGGCGTGCGTGGGTGAAATGGCCACCGCGCAAATAGCGCTTTTAAGCTGCTGATGATCGGCAACGATGGTCTTCGAGTCCTGATGGGAAATGGTGAGCCGCCCTTGTTCAATTTCTCCCTCGCGTCATCCTGCCCCGCGTGTGCTTTTATTGATTCAGCCAGCGAACTGTTTGTCACACCGAGTTGAACAGGCATCTTTCGAAGGAGACATTCTCGCGCGCGAAATAATGAAAGGGTCACGATTCGAGGAATCAATGAGTTACGGGTATCTCAGTGATAGGACCGCTTTGCGCCGCTCGGAATGAAAATTAAAATGTAAAATCCGTATCGGGTTCGGCAACGAAAAACATTTTTGCGAAATCTATTTTTAGAGAAGAAATTTTATTGTAAATTTCCGAGACAAGCTTCCGTGCTCTAATTTTTTTGAGATTGGAGAAGTTTGGATTTCTGTCCAAAGTTCGGTGGACTTGGCATCATTTTGATGCGCACACGCAGTTCTCGACGAACCAAGCCCCGGCCTTACCACGCCGAAAGAAAGGTTTTGTGGCAATACGAAAGGCTGTATTTTAAGCAAGATAAGAAGTTCAAAACCTAAGATGCACTTCCGCCTGACAAAAAAAGAATTGCGTCTCACAAAAAGATAGAAGTTTAGAAATAAATACAAGGCCACGGTAGATCGCGTCCGTCTCGTGGTTCTTGATTTGAACATGCCGGTAATGGGTGGCGAAGAGACGCTGCGGCAACTCAAGTTGATTCGCCCGGATGTTCGCGTGATTCTTTCCAGTGGCTACAACGAATTGGAAGCCGTCCGGCTTTTCACTGGCAAAGGTCTGGAGGGCTTCATCCAGAAGCCCTACACTGCACCGCAACTGATGGAAAGAATAAGAGCGGCGCTTGATGCCGAATAAAGAGCCAAGAGCCTTCCTTGGCCCGGATGAGATCGGCCATCCGACCTCATCGGGGCCTTTTCTTCGCCGGTGAGCCAACGATTGTTCTTCGCGTGACAAGCCCATCTGAAGTCGCCCATTTGCGCGCCAAAAGGGGGCCGCGGCGAGTACCGCGCAAGATGCTGATTCGACGCAGCACTTCGTTGCCGATCTAGGCTGGGCCAAAACCACAAGGTTTTGGAAGGTCCGGATCGCGGTTGCAACGGTTCCTTCTCGCGGATCAGTACAGATTGAGGAAAGCACTATCGGTTGAAAACTCCGTTCAGTAACTGATTGTTCATTCGAGGATTACTGGACTTGTTAGGCATGTCACATTTTGCCTAGTTAACCGGCCAATCGGCGGCGATTCACCAAAAAGCTGATGCGCCCTGGCGCCGTGTGGCGCAGTTCACGAGCCGAGTTATTCTTTTTCAGTCGGAAGTTTCTCATCTGAGGAGAGCGTGAAGCCTCCCGCAGAGGTGCGCACCAGGCAAGGTCAGCCGCCTCGCGCAGAGCCTCCACGCCCGCTGTGATTCTCTTTGTCGCACCTTCGGCTGCGCAAGGCAAGCCCGTCGATTGGGCCGTGAGCGTGGAGCCTATTCCCCGGCAGTGCCCCCGGATGTTTGAGCCATTCCGTCGTCGGCCATGGCCGAAGGCGCAAACAGGCTCACGATGAGGACCATGACTGGATCGGGATTCGCCGTAGGCTCTGCAACCGGTGTCAGAAGACCATCACCTTTCTGCCAGCCTTCTCACTTCCCTATACCCACTACAGCCTTATCGCCCGCAGCGAAGCCCTGCAGCGCTACTTT
>QHXW01000060.1 GCA_003223115.1 Acidobacteriota bacterium | reverse complement strand
TCCGTTCAGGTAAGTTGATTTAAGCATTCACAGCATGTGGAGAAGATTTTTTCTTTCCAAGTAGTATTTTGGTTATGGCGGCGGCACGATTGGTTGATTGAGGTGCGGAAGGAAGTCCCGGGGTTAGGCGTAACGGGACCTGAGGATGTCGTTCCAATCGTGTTGGGAGGGGCGGAGGCGGCCAAGCGAGGGGTGGAAAGTGATCATCTGTTCAGCGATGGCGTCGCCGGTGGCGTCGGAATCAAAACCGCAATAGACGGCAAGGCGTTGGGATAACAATGCAGGAAGCCAACGCGGGTTGGGCCGAGCTCCGGATGTGGATAGGCAGAGAGAAGAAGGATGGAGCAGAAAGCAACTGATGGCGTCGATGGCGGATTCGCACAGGATCACCATCGGCGCCTCCGGAGCATCGACAGAGAAGTAGCCGAGATCTTTTTGGGAGCCGGGCGCCATGCCGCGCCAACGTTGCGGTCCGGTGCCGCGCAGTTCGGCGCCCACAGGTGTATTTTCTTTTCCGAGCAGGAGGAAGACCGCATTGCCATGACGATCAGCATAGAGTTTTCCGGATGCAATGAGGGAGTCCGTCATAGAGGGTGTGAGGGCGCGGTCATGGACCAGGTAATGCTTCACCGCGGAAAGCTGGCTGGGGTCCGGAGGCGGTAGTGCCAAACGGCGCCGGGCCGGCGGGGATTCGGAATCCGGCGGAGTGGGAAAGTAGCGCTGGAGCCACGCGACGGCCGCTTTGAAGTCGAGGTCGTTCAAGTGCATGGCCAAATCGATCGCACCTCCCCCGCCGAAGCTCTGCTGCCAGTTCATGAACTGCATGCCGGTGATGGAGATGGCGCCCTTGGGAGTGTGCCACTTGGCCTGGTCATAACGATCGCGTTGGGCACCGGTTTCGCGCAACACGGCTGGTAACGGGACGCGGCGGAGTTGGTCGAGTCGATCCCAAAGAAAGCTCATGCTTCTGGATTGAGCTTGGGCCGGAGGCTGGTGCAGTTTTTCATGTTGATGACGTGACTGTTCTCGGTGAGGCGGTCGATGAGAGCTGCCGTCAAGTGGTCGTTTTTCAGAAACGATCGCCATTCGCTGAAGCCCAAGTTCGACGTGATCAGGGTGGGTTGTTTGCGGTGCCGCTTGTGCATGAGGGTGAAGAACAAGCCGACTTGAACGGGTTCCACTTCCACGTAGCCCACCTCGTCGACCAGCAGGCAATCGTAGGCCAGATACCGCTTGAGGATTTGCTGCTCCGAATGATCGGCCACCGATCGGAACAACTCCGCCACCAACTCGGCGAACTGGACGTAGCGGCCCGTATACCCGCGCTGAATGGCCTGGATGAGGAAACCGGTCGCCAATCCGGTCTTGCCGCATCCAGTCGGGCCGACCCAGATCAAGTTGCGATTCTGGGTCATGTAATCTAAGGCGTCGTACAGCGACAGGATGCGTTTCTTATCCAGCTTCGGTTGGCGCTCAAAGGGAAAGGTCTCCATCCGCCACAGTTCGGGAATGCGGGCGCGGGCCAGCCGCAGTTGGCGGGCATGCTCCTGGCGGGTCTTGGATTCTTCCTCCACCACGTAACGCAACAAGCGAACCGGAGAAAAATGCTGCCGGCGCGCCAGGGTTTCATACTCGTCCCAATGCGCCAACAAGCCCCGCAACCGGAGATAGCGCAAGGTTTTCATCAGTTCGTCATCCATCGCTGCCTTCCTGGTCGTCGAGCATCTGGTCGTAGAGGCAAAAATCGGGCGCGTCGGTCAGATGACCCTGTTGGTAGGCCTCGCGCTGGCGGAAGCTTTCATCGACCTCCACGCCGGAGAGTTGAAACTCCTGCTGACTGATCGACAAGCGCGCGATGCGCCGCAGCGTTTCGATATCGGTGATCCGGTAGCGCAGTGCCCGTTCGATGGTTTGGATAAAAACCGCAGCCGTCACCCGGCACGATAAGGCGAATAGCTCCCGCAAGAATCGCTGCGGTTGCACGCCGGCGTGGAGAGCGAAGTGCAGGTAGCCGTCCACGGTGGCTGACATCGCCCGCAGACGTTTCTCCTCCTCCTGGGCCGGCTGCTTGCGATTCTTGGGCTGGCGTGCGGACTGGGGCATGCCTTCCGGGCTGAACACCTGGTTGCGGACTGCATCGGCCGGCAGCGCATACTCGGCCACAGATTGGCCGCGTTGATAGATTTTCAGACGATCCGCATATTCGAACACGTTCACCTCCTGGCGGCTCGTGCCGGGCACCCAGTAATAGTTGCCGTCGAAGGCGGCGTAGCCATACTGATCGGTGTCCCGTGCATGCACCAGGTAAGGGGCGGGAAGATGGGCCGGCAGCTTCACCAGGTAATAACGCTCGTGGTCGAACGCTTGAGCCGGAATCAGCCGGCTTTTGGCCACAGGCCGGTGTTCCATGCGCACGGTGGCCCACTGGAAAGCCTGCTGGTTCAGATCTTGCAGACTCTGGAAGTGCCGTCCCGGAAGAAAGTTCGTCTCCACCGTCCAAAAGCTGCGTTCCTCGCCCGCTTTGCGGTTGGGATGATTTTTTTCATGACAGACGAAGCGGAATCCATACTGTTTGGCAAAGGCTTCCATCTCCGGCACCATCACCGCGTCCCGGCCCGTTCCGCGTAAGCGCGCCAGATTCGTGTTGTCGATAATGCAAACCGGCGCCGCATGTTGCCAGAACATCAGAGCCTCATGCAAGAAGCACTTCATCCGGAAGCGGTTGAACATCCGATAGAAGCGCAAGTACCGTCTTTTGGAGTAACGCAGGTACAACAGGCTGGCGACCAGCATGCTACGGACGCCGCCCAGTAGAATCCAATAGCGCGTCGTGTCGTGTTGCATCTCGGCACCCGGTTCATCCGGCACCCGTTCGCAGCGCGGCTCCCGGCTGCGCCGCAGGCCCAGTTCGCGCAGCAAGCGCGTCAAGGTGGAGTACTGGATCTGGATGCGTTCGTCTTCCACCAGTTTCTCGTGCACCCGCTGCGCGTAGCCGTCACATTCCTGGTAGAGTCGCTGCAGCAGATCCGGATCCACCTGGATCTTGTCTTGGCGCGTGTGGACCGGCATCTGGCCCTTTTGTTGGATGATGACTTGCACCGTGTTGGGGCTGATCCGGAGTTGACGCGCGATCTGGTTGCGTCCCATCCCCTCCTGGTGGAGGAGAAACACTGCTTGGCGTTTGTCCGCATCGATCATGCAGTTTCCTCATTACCTCGAAAAAAGCTCGCACTTGGCTCAAGATCCCGGCCGTCAGGAGATGCGCCTGCGCGAAAAACGCTGGCGTCTTTAACCGCCGGTCTTCGCTTTTCCCCATCACCCGCTGGATGTACTTCTGCGCGATCTCCAGATCCTTCAGCAGCACGCGTTCAAACTCGTTGCAGCCATCCGGGTCCTCGGGCACTTGCCGAAACCAGTCCAAAGCCAGGGCCACGTGTCCTTGCTGGATGGCTTCGCGAAACGATGCCGGCCCTCGAAAATATCCATGCGCCAGTTGTTCAATCTCGCGCACGCTGAGCTTCTTGTCAGCCAGCGCCACCACGAAGTCTTCGATGTCCTGCTTTCCGACGCCGTTCATGCGCATGAACTGCCGTAAGGTGTACATGTAGGGATAAACCGGAAACCCACCGCTGAAGAGTTTCTCCCGCACCACGGCGCTCATCTCGGCCATCAGACCCAGCCGCATGCTCACCCAGGACTTGCTCCGCGATAACTGGCCGGCGATGTCGGCGACGCTCAGCGCATTCCGCTTGCGCAATTCCTCGATGAAGCGGGCCTGCTCCAGAATGGTCAGCGAGCGGTCGTTGGACACCCGCAGCAGAGTGACGATCGCGGCAGCCTCGTCTGGTCCCAGCGAAGCAAAGGGCGCCATCCGGATGCGCAGCTTCGACGCGCATCGATATCGCTTGAACCCGTTCAGCAAAATACTTCCTCCGGCCGCATCGACGCCTTCCAAAGCTTCCTCGATGCCACGCTCGGCGATCGAGGCCAGCAGGCGCGCCTCCACCGCCGGATTCCTCATCCGATAGCTTTCGTACCTCAGATCCAATGCCGAAAGTTCCACGCTGCGTGTCATCTCCGCTCTATGGCCCGTTTTTCTTCAACTGCGCCACAACATAGTCCATCCTGCGGCGGCGCGCCATGCTGTGTTGTCTCATCGCCCGCACTAACATCTGGAGAATCTCTGCTTCGCTCACATCCCGACCCTCGATCAGACTCGCCACCATCGCGACATAGCCCACCATACCGGCATGGAATTGCAGGGCTCCCGTGACCGCAGGATGCGCACCGGGGCCTACTCCACTCTGGACTCGCTTGCCGTTTTGAATCTTCTTCTTCTCTTTGCCTTCCGCGGTCGTGTAGTAGGCCACGCTGCGTTCGGTCGAACGTTGCTTGCGATGCACCTCCCGGCAGCCAAAGGGACACCGCAAGTCGCTCCGCCCGGCATTACGGGGATGGGTCAAGAAGAAAATCCGGCAATGCCGGCAACGGCGCAGACAGCGCCGCAGATGGGATTGGCTTCGCAGCACGGACCGCAACACGACGTAATACTGCTTCACCAAAGCACACACTTCGCCCTGGCGATACCAATCCGGACGGAAGTGGAAATGCTGCTGGACTTGGATTACGACAAACCCAGAGTCTCGCTTATAATACTGATGCTGTTTGTCACATCCTTGTCCTACCCGATCGACGCTGCGGTGTCGAGCGGGTAGCGACAAGGATTTTTTCCGTGACGAACCTAACTCGCCGTCTGCTCTCTCTGAAGTGCCCCATTATCCAGACGGCTCTACCTGGAAAGGAAATCTCGACGCGCACGCAAACCGATTTCAACCATCGTACCGGGTGTGTCGGATCAATTTCCCTCAGCAGGATGCATCAATTTAGCTGAGCGCTATAG
>QHXW01000059.1 GCA_003223115.1 Acidobacteriota bacterium | reverse complement strand
ACATCTCGATCCGTGAAGAGCCGAACCTCGGCGAGCGGATTGAATCTTGATCCGTAAGATTGCTCGACCGGGCAGAATCGGAAGCAGATGTGGCCCTGCTGCGAGCGAAAGCCGGCAGTCTTCGCCCAGTTCTCCCCTTTGATGTCGTAGATGACCGCACTCTCGTTCCATGCCAATAGCGTGGGGATCACCAGGCTGACGCCCTTGCCGGAACGCGTCGGGGCAAACACCAGGACGTGCTCGGGACCATCGTGTCGCAGGTAATGCAAACGAGAGCGACGCCCGGGTTTCCAGCCCCCGACGTACACCCCCTGCCTCGCATCCAGCAGGCCCGTCTCGCGGATGTCCTCGACGGTTGCCCACCGGGCCGAGCCGTGCAGGTGCTCGGCATTGGCCGACAACCGTCGGGATCGCAGACTGTTCGCGCCGAAGTAGAGAAAGATCGACACCGCGCAGCCGAAGAACAGGATCACGATGCCTTCGCCCAGCGGCCGCCTGACGGCAGGGTCGTGCGACGTGATGTTGTGGAGTCCCCAGAGGAACCAGGCGAAGGGCGGATAAACAGGTGTGTGCCCCACTTGGAAGAGAGGATCGCCGAGCGCGGGCTGGTACTCAAAGCGCATTGCAATATACTCGGTTGACACCCAGTTGGTGAGCAGGAACAGAGTGCACCCCAGAGCCATCACCGGCCAGTTGTAGGAGCCGAGGTAGCCTGGCTTAAACGGTTTGCGATAAAGCTCTGGTTGCGCGTTCATCTACTTCCTCGCTTGGGCTGAGGTTCTGGTTGTTCGCGGCAGAACTTGTGGGTCCGCTTCGATGGCCGTGTATGGTGCGTCGAAAAGAATGTCCCAGTTCACACGCACCGTGAATTTGTATCCGGCCGGCACTTTGATCGTAGGCTGGCGGTTCAGGTTCCGGCGCGCGAGCTGCGAGCCAGTCTCGCTCACTTCCGCACCGACCGCAGCCTCCGCGGCGGAAGCCGGGTTGATGACCAGGACATTCTGGTTTCGCGCCTGTGTGATGGCGAACGCGGCATTGAACATACTGGTCAGAGCCATGCCACCGATCAGTGACCTGTAGTGATGATCCGTGTTGGAGCGCAGCCCGGCATTGCCCTGCGCATCCAGGCCGGCCATACCGTCGAGATCCACCGACGAAGCATCCGGGCAAATGATTCGCGACCACGCCACCTGCACGCCGTCTTGACCGTAGGAGATATGCGAGTCGTACCTGCCGACGAGGCGCGACCCCTGAGGGATCAGAAGATACATGCCGGTCGCGGTGTCGTACACGTTCTGCGTAACGAGCGCCTTAACCTCACCGGGCAGATCGGAATTCAGGCCCTGCTCGAGTATCGCTGGAATCTCCCATCCGGCCTTGATCTCGAACCTGCTGAGAGGCGCCTCACGGGTCGATTGCAGGTAGTCCTGGGTCTGCGCTTTGTGCACGTTCGCAAGAAAAGCTTCCTTGCGTGACTGCCCGTTCTGCAACTCGTAAGCATCGTTCGAGCCAGTCGAAGTTAAATCAGCTCCTGTCGCGAGACTTCGTGGCACGGCGTTGAAAGCCTGAGCAGCGATCAGGGCGGACAGCGGATCAGGGCCAGCCTGAGGAACTGCTCCTCCCGGTGAAACCAGCGGGGCCGCACCGGAACTCCTCCCAATACTGGTGGGAGCCATGATGGCCGCCTGCTCCTGCTGCCAGCTTGTGGCAAGCTGCTGCTCTTCCGATGTCGGGGATGGCTGAGACCCAGATTGCGACAACGAGCCAGGAAATTGTGCCACGAGGCGCGGCGGAGCCTGCCTGACCACGAGCCGTTCTTGTGGGAGCTGCGGCGCGGCACTTCCGCACGGAGCGCCGGTCAGCTTGCTGAACCTCGCGAGCGCGCCCGTCTGCGAGTCAACCTCGCAACCAGGAACGGACGGAAACTGCGCCGCCATTGCTGAAGTCGGCGGCACGAGCTTTCCGATCGCTGACGCTGGCCGGGAATCCTTAAAAGACGCCATCTCCTGCCCGGCTTGCGTAGCCGGCGTAATCCGTTTCGGCTCGCCCTGCGATGCCATCTGCATCTTCTCGACCGATCGCCGGAACACTCCATACAGACAGCCCACGACAACGAGGAGCACCACCACGCCGACAATCAGGGCAGCACGTTTGCTCAGCCGGACGATTCCGGCCCACTTCGGATGCAGATCGACCCCAGTTGGGGCTTCGATCGGCTTGACGGGTTGATTCGTGGTCGGTGTCATGATTGCTAACCCTTGTGCGAACGGCTGATTTCAACCGTGAGCCCCTTGTTCTTCTTACCGGCCCCAAGCAACAGGTTGGCCCGGTCGAACAAGCGATCTACGATGTATGTCTGGCGCTGGACCCGATAGTTCGTCACCTCCCCTTTGCCGTCGTTTCCCACGATCAGCAGCACCGGCGCTTCCCGGTTCTTCATCTCGGCAGGCATCTGCAGGTAGGTCTTCTCCCCGTCATCGAACACCCGCAATGGTCTGATGTGCTCGTTCCCGCCGTGGATGTCGTAGCTGAAGTTCAAGCGCTCCGCTGTAACGAGCGCCGGAAGCAGCTCAGCCTTTTCCGATTGTCGGGACCTCTCGGCGAGCATGTGTTCCTGCCAGCGCCGGTTATTGTCTTCGGCCGGATATGCGAAGGCCACGCGTGAAACGCAATCCTCGGGCTTCGATATGAGCCGGAGATAGTAGGCGCGGCGGTCGGTCGTCACGAGCAGGTTGGTATCGAGGCCGGGTGCCGTCGGCTTCACCACAATGACGGGCGTGCCATCAACACCCGTACCATAGGCCGCTGGTGTGATCTGCCAGCGCAGAGAATCGCCGATCTGCGGTTCCCCGTTGAGTTTCTCACCAGGTTGAAGCTCGAGGATGCAGATCCGCAGCGGCGCGCAGACCAGAGTGGCGAGCCCGGCGCCAAAGTTGTATATGACCCGCCCGTCCGGTCCGGGTGACGGTGGATTCGATTCCGACCGGAACCCTTCCGAAACACGCACAGCCTCCGTGGCTGTCGAAGAAAGCGTTACATCTGTTTTTGGTTTGTACCCCGGCGGCGCCGGAGAAACGGCCACCGATGGACCCTGCCCGAAGGCAACCGCACACACTACCAGCGTCAGACACACTACTCGCATCGTCTTATTCCTCCTAACT
>QHXW01000394.1 GCA_003223115.1 Acidobacteriota bacterium | reverse complement strand
CTGTCCTCCGGATAGAGCCGGGTTGCAAGGGTCAGAATCCCAACACTAACGCCCGGATTGGCGTGTTGCGTGTACATGGCGGCAAGCCAGTTGAGGGCACGCAGAAGCCGCGGATAGATCTTCAATGCTTCGAACAATTTGTTTTTCGATTCCTGCAGCTTGCCCTGCTTCCGCAGGTCCATTGCCTTATTGAATGCCGCTTCAGCATCCTCGCGGAAGGCCCGCGTCAAACGCTGAAGGGTGAAGTACTTTCCGTTTGATTCGACTACATTCGAGATCTCTCCGGGCTGGAGTTTCAGCGCTGCCGCAGACAACGCAGGATCGAGCTGGCTTCGGTCGAGATCCCCCAAATATCCGCCAGCGTCTGCGGTGGCTCGGTCGATCGAATTGGCCTTGGCAAGTTCGAAGAAAGATCCGCCCGCGAGAAGCTGCTGGCGGACTGCCGACGCTTTTTCCCGGTCGTCGAAAACAATCATACGGAGATACAGACGCTTCGGAGGAATCTTCGTTCGCCAAGCCGGATTGTGGGCCGCGACGTTGATCTTTTGCTCGGGATGGACGCGAATCCAGTGATCCGCCATAATAAACGCGCCGCGTGTCTGGTCAGGCATATGACATCCGATGCAGCCTTTGATGCGATTCACCGGGCACAAAGCCGCGTGATTCGTTACTGTGGCGCTATGGCATCGCAAACACGCCCTCTCGGATTTGGCGGTCAGCACAAGAGGGGGCGCGTCCCGATGCGGGTCGTGACAGTCTGTGCACGTGACCTCACCCGCGCTTTGACGCCAACACTCGCTATTCTTCAACGCTGTCACTTGATTGGAAATCAGCGTGTCGTACGGCATCGGATCTTCGACGACACTGGAGCCTGCATGACATTGCGCGCATGGGCGCATCCGTTCAGCTACGGGCAGCTTCTTCGGGTTCAATATGCCGAGGTCTCGCGAATGCGCACCGAGCGCGGCTAAGTGCCTTTGGCCTGGGCCATGGCAGCTCTCGCAATCTATGCCGCTTTCGACGCGAGTTCCGCGAGTTCGCGGCGCGCCGTGACAGGCGAGGCATCTCTTTTCCAGAAACGGAGTTAGTACCCGGCCCAAGGCCGTCTCATAAGTCGAGGGTTTCTCTTCGGGAAAACCGAGTTCGAGTGCCAGTCGGTTCTGTTGCGCATAGTGAAAGTACCGCGCTTCCACCAGAGCCGGACGTGGTAGAGGCAAACCTTCCAGAGCAGTCACCTGGACCAGAAAACTGATCCCGTGTCGTTCGCCGCCGATCGTGGCTTCCACCGGAAAATCGAGCGGCGGCTGCCCTGGCATTTGCACTCGATATTGCATGTTCCGGCCGGTTCTGGCGAACGCATACTCGATCACAGGCGCCGGGCCCTCCGCGTGTGTCTCGGAATAATTCGCCGGGAGTTGCGGAGTGGCAACTCCCTGCCAGGCCCGGGCCATCTTTGTGCGGAACTGCGTCAGCGCAATATCTGTGTGGCAGCCGGCGCATACGTCGCGCCCCAGATAACCGCGTTCGACGGTGCTCGCAAGCGAGGAGACCATCAGCAACAGAGAGATCGGGCACACGGATAAGGCGGACCATCGGCGTATGTACTCTGCCATAATCATCCCAGCTGCTTACCCTCAATGACGGCCACCAATCTGTTCGCCTTCACGCCCACGATTTTATACACAATCCCCTCGGGCGCATCTACCTTGGAGGCGTCAGCAGCTCGCTCGATTTCCCGACTACTACCGGCTCATTTATCGGGCGACGCGGGTGAATCTTACGCCGGCCCTGAAGGACGGTACGAGCATGGCGCAGGGATCGAGTCCGCAGTTGCGGGACAGCCGCTTGCTAATCGTCGGGCAAGTGGCGCTTTCTACGCTGCTGCTAACGGGTACCGGACTGTTGTGCGGACGCTGATGAACTTGTCAAATATTGATCCGGGCTTTCGGACGCAGCGGCTGTTGCTATTCACTGTGGACGGGTCGCGCAGCGGCTATCAGGACGAGAAACTGCGTGGGCTTTACGAACGAATCCGGGAGAAAGTCGCAGTGATCGGGTGTCCGGTCGGTGACGTTGTCAGATTTCGCAATACTTTCCGGGTACATGAGCAACGCTGGGATAACGGTTCCGGGATATGTCCGCAAAACGGCCGACCTAATGATGGCCGCGGGTCGACACTTTCTTACGACGATGAGGATTCCGATGCTACTGGGGGAGGGGTCTGGACCATCGAGATGTGCAAAAGGCTGCGAGGGGTCGGTGTCATCAACGAAACATTCGCGCTCAACTACTTCGCACACGAGAATCCGGTCGGGCGTTATTTTTGTTTTGGTGACGGCTAGAGTCCACGGCTGGAGGATAGAGTCGAGATCATCGGGGTCTGCAAGGATGCCAAGTACACCACTTGAAAGACGACGTTCCGCCTAACGTGTACCTTTCCTTCTTGCAGACGCGCGATTTTGCCAGCGGCATGACATTTGAAGTGCGCACGGCGCTAACGCCGATGGCGTTTGCAGGAGCGGTGCAGCGGGTTGTGGCGGGGAATGACGAACGTGTGCTTGTGGCGGAGATGCGGACGCAGGAAGAGCAGATCCGGGAGACGCTGGGCACGGAGCGATGTTTGCGGGCGTGGTGAGCTCGTTCGGAGCGATTGAGGCGCTACTGGCGGCGATTGGATTGTCTGGAGTAATGGCGTATGCGGTGGCGCGGCGGACACGGGAGATTGGGATCCGGCTGGCGCTGGGAGCGGGGCGCGGGGATGGCATTGGATGGTGCTGCGGGAGAGCCTGTGGATGATGGCGGCGGGGTTGGTGATTGGGATTCCGGCGCGACGTGCGGCGTGGGTGGATCCGATGCGGGCGCTGTGCTTCGAGTAAGCACAACCTTTGTGTGTTGATAGCCTGAACTCGACAACCAGGCCCCGACGACTCTCGAGGTGCCGAACGGGGGGGTAGTGTTTCCGATTTTGTGTAAGAGCGCTTCTCCGCATGTTCTTTCTGCCAGCCAGCCGCTGGTAGGGTTTTTCCACTCACCACCGTAACGACTTGGGAAAAGAGAACATGTTCTTGAAGCAGATGGTGGGCCCTGAAGGATTTGAACCTTCGACCAACGGATTATGAGTCCGTTCTGAATGCGACTCGGGGTAGCTGCACACCGCTACGCAGCAGCGTTTTCAGCGCACGCTACCGCGTTGCATAACCCCGAGTCACCCCACGACGGGCACAATTTCGGGCACAGCCAAGTAATTTTCTGTTGGCTGTCAACCAGGCTGTCAAATCTGCCAGTTCACTTCCACGCGGATCACAGGCGCCGTCAAGACTGGCGAGAGCCTTTCGCACACTAAAATACCCGACAACGCTAACGGGAATCGAACCCGTCTCGCTACACCCAACGACGTTCAACCTAGTGCAATCTCGTTGAAAAGAAACAAAACCATTGCAACGACGAAACAACTGGTTCGGGTATGAATTCCGACGGTGGTCACTTCGTGGTCGCCCGAGTTGGTTCCAAGAAACAGCAGTTTTTGTGCGGAACTCGGCCTTCAGGGCTCCGAGCAAGACGAAGACGTTATTGAGGGAGGCAAGGCGGAACTTGTGCCCGTGACGTCCGGCTTGGGAATATGAGCGTCGATTGTAAATAAATGACTTAAATCTATTGTTTTCACGCTGCCCTTTTCAGAAGCCCGGTTATTGAGGTAAACGAGGTAAACGCGAATCTATCAAATCCGGTCGTTTAAAACTAGTCAGCCGCACGGATTCCTCGTGCCTTTACATGCTCGAGCTCGTTGATACTCACACCTCTGGGCTGTCGTGTTAGCGGGTGGCGACGGGACCCGTTTGCAAAGTTTGACGCTCAAAATCGCGGGCGACTCGAGGCCCAAGCAGTTTTGTTCCATCTTCGGTGGAAAGACCCTGCTGACCCAAACACGGGCGCGCCTCGAATCGCTCTTTCATGTTGATCGAGAGCTATTCGTCGTGACACGTGCACACGAAACGTACTACCGCGAGGAATTACGGAACGTGGGCGATTCGTGTATCATCTCGCAACCGCTGAATCGCGGCACCGGTGTCGCGGTGGCCCTGGCACTCCTTCGTGTGCTGCAGCGTGACGCAGATGCCTTAGTGGTCTTCGTCCCATGTGATCACTACTACTCCGACGCTGAAGCATTCGGCCGGGCCATCAGGTCGGCGATATCTGGCGCCGAGCGATATCCGGATTCGATTGTCCTCCTGGGCGCCGGGGCCCACTACGCAGAAGTCGCATACGGATGGATAGAACTCGGTTCGGCCATTTCGCATGCGCCCATCCCACTACTGCGCGTGAACCGGTTTTGGGAAAAGCCATCCTTGCCGCAGGCCCGAGCACTCTTACGCCGCGGCTGCCTCTGGAACACGTTTGTGACCATCGGACACGCGAGCACCTTCCTCGATTTGCTCTGCTCCCAGGTTCCGAACATTGTTCTGTCTATCAATAGGGCTCTGGCAGACAACGAACTGGAAGCCGCGTACCGGTTGATGCCCGCCGTAGATTTTTCGGGCCAGGTTTTGGCTCCTCAACCGCATCGATTGTTGGCGGTCCGCGATACGGCGTCTGGATGGGCCGATCTTGGGAGTCCCTCGCGTGTGATGGATATCCTTGCTCGTAACAACATTCAACCAGCGTGGTTGCGCGACGGGCACCAGTCATTGCCTCCTTCCAAAGTTCTATCGATATCGTGCATCCCGAGTTAATACGCGGCGAGATCTCGCAGCCGCTGCGCTAGTGAGCGGAGAGGAGCCTCAGGAATGACAGCCAAAGGCGAAATATCTAAAGCGCTCGACGGAGCTTTTCACGCGGCCTCTATTCTCACCGGCAGTGCCGAGGTCGCGGAGAATGCAGTGTTGGATGGTATCGCCGCCCTAAACTTCGGCCACATTTTCAATGACGTTCTCCTTGTTGAGACCGTAAAGTCCGCGATCCGGCGGCGTGCTGATCTTGCAAGTCGATCGGAGCAGGCACCTTCATATCTTCCTTGGGAGCTTCAACGGTTATTTCTGCTTGCCCCGATCTCTCGCGACTGTTTTGTATTGCGAGTTCTCCTTGGAATCACCCTTGAGACCTGCTCCGGGATTCTGCATCTCACGACCCAAGCGAGCGAAGAGGTACTGTGCGCAGCATTGCAAGAACTACCGCGCCTCGAAGACAGCAGTTCAAAACGGAGCAGAATCACTCAGACACTAAGCTCGCCAACTACATGACGCACTAATACGACTGAAAAATCCACTGATGCAAAAGGGGGTTGAGGTGAGCAATCGCTCACGACAGGTGGACACCCCTCCGAGAAGATGAAGACTGACGACCTGGGGTCGCACAACTTCCAAAACATTGCCAGTGGCCTGGGATTGCCGACCGCGCCACACCCTGAAATCATCAGTGGCGTTAAGATTGGCCCTCTCCTTTTCCCAGTTTTTTAAGGAGTCGAAGCAACATAAGTCGCTCCTCTTTCGAGAGGACGTGGGCGGCCTCTTCCATCGCGGCTGCGTGTTCTCGAAAGGTCTTGGTGATAAGTGCGCGCCCTTTCGCCGTGAGTTCGACCAGGCGCACTCGACGGTCGGCGGTAGTCTTCCGTTTCACAAGCGCTTTCTTCTCCAGCCGGTCGACCGCAACACTGATCGATCCCGGCTGAGCCATACTTTGGGACCAATCGTATTGACGGGCAGCGGGCCCTTATGAAGCAGCACCTCAAGCACTCGGAAATCCGAGTCACCGAGGCCTGTTTGGCTCAGGTTCAAGCTCCCGTCCGCATGAGCCGCCAAGGCGCGAAAGGCCTTCGCGAGTACCAACCAGACATGAACACCCGATGTGTCTTGCATTTCTTCTGCATCCCTTCCGCATCTTAGCGCATCGTACCTATTGACCTCAACTATATTGATATCAATATAGAGGCCGGGGACCTTTTGGCGATTTA